>JAGLYJ010000015.1 GCA_023132365.1 Mycoplasmatota bacterium | reverse complement strand
ATAGAGTTCAAATATCTTAGTTTAACAAGATCATCATAATTTACACTATTATTAATTGCTATAACAGAAGTCCTAATATCAAAGCCAAAATCATCCTTATATATTCCTTCTACTATTCTCTTAATAACTCGCTTGTCTACTGTATTAACTGTTAAGTAAAGTAAATTGAATGATTCTAGATAGATATTAATAAAGTGTGTTCTAGATAGAGACTTTAACACATTAATAACTCGATCAAGTTTTTCCTTATAAATATGGTAGTTATAATCTTTAAAGTATTCTAAGTAGTTTCTAATATCAAACAAAATGACATTTAAAGGTCCTAAGCCGTTACAATCATCTAAAAGCTTACTCTCATTACCAACGCCAATAAAAGGATTAATATGAGCGATATTATTGCGCGCCTCATCAACTTTCATTGTTGCGTAGATAATATACTCATCTTTAGTAATATTAAAAACAACTGACCTGACCATATCTTTTTCTTTAATCTCTAAAACGAGTTGATCTGTATATAGAAAGTCATCAATAAATACTTTTTTAACTAAAGAGTTTTGAAATTCTTCAAAAGCAAGATAATCAGTCTTAGTTCCAAGAATTGATTTAGCTTGCGTATTTAATAAATGAATTGTACCTTTTTCTATTTTGATAAAACCTATGCTTTCTTTATTGAATAGCTCTTGATAGTTTTTGTATATACTATTTTGATTTCCAAACACATCAAAATCATTTAACTGCTTTTTAAGTATTTCATTAGCTATTAAAATCAGCTTTTGCTGAAAATCAAAACTATCAATATCTTTAGAATATATTACAAAGTAATTAAAACTCTCTTCTCTTTTAATTCCATTTACAAAAATATATGAAGTTTCGACAGTTTTATATAATTCCTTTTTATACCCAATTAAATCATCGTAAGTATATAAATCATTTACTGGATTTGAATCCAATATAGTATCAAAAATTGTATTTGAATATTCAGTAATCTTAGGCTTTTTTTCTAGTAATAACCCCTTTGAATAGTGATAGAAACTTATACCTTCTTCATTCTTTGTAACAAATAACATTTTTTGGAAATGATAAAGTGAATCAATAGCTGAAAACAGCCCATGGATTATATCTCTTACTTTAGAGTATCGCTTGTTCTTAAAGGCGATAGTTAATAGTCTATATACATTATCAAATTGATTTAATGCTGGTTTGTTTGGCTCAAGTTCTTGAATTAAATAATCAAGTTTATCTTCTTCAAAAGTATTGTTTAATTCCTTGGCTAAAATTTTAGCAGCTTCATAATAAATTAAACGATAGTTTCTAGATACTAATCCTTTGATAGTAGGTAAATATTCCTGATAAAATCTCCAAGCTTCATCAACTCTATTTAATTTAATGTTAATCAAGATATATCTATCCAAATATCTTCGCTTATTTTTTGATTTAATAAAATACTCTTGATATAACACTAAAGCATTCTGATAATCTTTTTCAGCATACAAAATATCCGATTCAGTCAAATAAAAAATCGGATTTTTCTTTTTAGGTTCGAACTTAACAGCCTTTTCAAAGTATTCTTTTGCTTTCTTTAATTGATTTTCTTTTAAATGCAGCATTGATAGCTTCAAATACTTACTGACAAGATTACTGTTAGAAATATTATCTTTAATACTAAGTAGGTTATCAATAGCTAACTTATTATCTTTTAAGCCTTCATGGCAAACAGCTAAGTAAAACTTTTGCATTACCTTTTGATGTTCATTTGTTAGGAATCTCTCTCTTGTATATAAAGTAGATTTAAGTTTTAAAAAGTCTTCTGTTCTAAGTAGAGTCCTAACAAGTTCATCAATAATTTTTAAGATATCATCTTTTCTAGTAAAGAATGCTTCATTAATCTCTGTTTCTAGCAACAAAATAGCTTTATCATGTAATCTAAGATATCTTAAAGATTCAATTAAATATTGCAAAATTTGCATAGTTAAAGAATAGTCTTTTTCTTTCTTGGATAAAGACAATAAAGTATGTAAATCTTCTATTAATTCATTAGATTTCTTATTTTGTTTCAGTTCATCAAATTTAGCAAGTAATTCCAAAATATCACCTTTGTTTTTTATATTTTAACAAGCGTTCACCAGATAGAGTTAGAATATCGACCTTAATAAGTGTTTCTGTTATTTCTAATATTGCATATGAGTTTTTACTAAACATTTTCCGCTTAGATAACGCACCAGGATTTATAAATATTACTCCATTTATTTCTTTTAGTAATGCCCGATGTGTATGACCAAAACAGACAATGTCTATGTGATTGTAAACTGCAAAATTAAGTAATCTACTTAGTCCCATTTTTACAGAGAAATAATGCCCATGAGTAAAATACACTTTTACATCATGATACTCGAAAGTTAACTCCTTAGGAAAGTTTGGTTCGAAAGGATAATTGCCCCTAACGCCAACGATGTTCAACGCTGATAGTTCTTGTTCTTTCATTTCACTATCACCCAATGAGAAAATTCGATCTGCATCTTTGTGTTTAAGTACCAATTTTTTTACTGAATTTCTATCTCGATGATTATCACTAAATAACAATAACTTCATTTTTTATGTCCTCAATTAGTTTATTTAAAGCATTTCCTCTATGACTAACTTGATTTTTCTCTGTTTTTGTTAGTTCAGCCATACGTTTATATATTACATCCACAATAAATAATGGATCATAACCAAATCCAAAGTTTCCTCTTAAGTCAAAACCAATTTCCCCATAAACTCTACCTTGATATGTATAGAATTTGCCTCCAGGATAGTAGAGTACTAATTGTGAAATAAAATATGCAGTTCGATCAACTATGTTTTTCATTTTCTCTAGAAGAAGTAAATTATTTGCTTCATGAGTTGCTTCTTTTGAAAAACGTTTTGATTTGACTCCAAGTTCGTTTGGTAATGCTTCTACTATTAACCCTGAATCATCAGCTAGAGTAACAAGGTTATACTTATCAGATATATATTTGGCTTTTATATAGGCATTATCAAAAAAGGTTAAACCATTTTCTATTATTTCTTCTTTGAAACCTACATCATTCAATGAAATACAGCTATACCCTAAAGGGTTAAATGCAGCATTGAATTCATCCATTTTTCCTTCGTTTTGGGTAGCAATAAGGATTCTTTTCATATTATCACCTATATCAATTTTAACATATTTTTAGATAATTTGTTTTTTAAGCACAAAAAAAAGGTTAAGAAATTTCTTAACCAATTTATTTATCTATTATTTTTTGAATGAAGCCAAATAGTGAATTTTTCAATTAAATCATTTCTACCTACTAGTAGAATTTCATCTTTAACCTCAAATGGTGTTTGTGATGAAGGAATAATAATTTTATCATTTCTTCTTATCGCAACTATATTAACTCCAAATTTTTTCCTAATACCTAAATCAAGTAAGTTATGACCAATGATTTTCTTTGATACAACCATCGATATAAAACTATACTCTTGATCTAACTGTAAATACTCTACAAAGTTTCCAGATATTAGAATTTTAGCTAATCTTTTACCTGTTGCTTGTTCTGGCCAAACTAAATGCTCTGGAGAAACTCCAAGTTTTTCAACAACTCTAGCATGATATTCAGATTGTACTTTAACGTATATATTTTTAACCCCTAAATCGTTTAATATCAAAGTTGTCAAAATTGAATTATCTACGTTCATACCTGTAGCTACTATTACAACATCATAAGAAGATATGCTGATTTCCTTCAAAGCTTCAATATCAGTTGAATCTAAGCAGATTGCATTTGTAACTAATTTAGCTATTTTTTCAATCTTATCAAAATTTTTGTCAATTACTAAAACATTAGCTTTCAATGAAACTAACTCTTCAATTAATGCTAATCCAAAACGACCAACACCAATAACCGCAAATGATTTTTTTGGCATGATATCACTCCATTCTTGTATCTATACCTATTATACTGAATTGATTAGATTTGTCAATCTTAAATAGAAAAATGAAATATTACTTTACTATATACAAATACAGAAATATTTATTATAATATTATTGCGAGGTGAAATGCATGAGTGAATATGATGATTTATTTGAAAAAGATTTTGTTAGAAATAATGCAAGAAAAGAAAATAATATAGATGATTTCCATAAAACTGTAAGTAGTCAAAAATATAATGGTATATTATTCTTAATATATATAATAGTTAATGTGCTTTTTACTTTTGGGGTTTTAATGTATTTTACATATCAATATCCAAATACAGATACTACACTTGAAAATATAACAGTGCTTGTAGAACCGGATATAGAATTAAAATATATTGATGAAACTATTAATGAAGCAGATTTCACAGTAACCCTAAAAAATGAAACTGGTGAAGAGTTACAACAATTGTGGGTAACTGTTGAGTTGTTTGATATTGAAGATAATTCTATTGGCATTTATAAGTTTTCTGAAGATAGTATTTCAGTTAATGGAATATACATAATAGATGAAAGAATTTTTCTTAATGTCGAGCCAGTTACATTTGAAACTAATTATGGTATAGATTTTAGCAATATGTTCTACATAATACTTGGAACAATTCAAGCTCTGACTATGGCTGTACTATTTATTATCGTTGATCGCAAGAGTTTTAAAGCAAATTGGGTACAATTCAAAGAAAAACCTCTCAATTATATTGGTCAAATAATTATTGGATTTGCTATTGTATTTGGATCACTCATTGTTGCTTCCATTGCTTTAGAATATCTAGGTGTTACTGATACTTCTCAGAATGAAGCAACCATAAGAGGTTATTTTGTAGATGATACATTTAGGTTAGTTACGTTATTCTTCATGCTCTGTGTGTTCACACCAATTGTTGAAGAAGTTATTTTTAGAAAAGTTGTTTATAATTTCTTCCAACCTAAGTTAGGAAACATAGTTGCCATTTTAGGAACGGGTATTATTTTTGGTTTAATGCATGTTATTAGCTTCGGTGACTTTGTTCAATCAATACCATATATTCTCATGGGAATAGCTTTTGGTTATATATATTATCGCTCCAATAGAAATATTTACGTTGTTATTGGTGTTCACTTCATAAATAATTTTATTACTTATGCTATGTATGTACTTATATTATATGGTTACTATAGTTTATAAAGCAGTTAATTAACTGCTTTTTTTTTGCAAAAAAAAAAGGCTTTTTCAAGCCTTAATTTAACAATACCTTAACGAACTTTTTCTTTTAAAACTTTACCTGCTTTAAAAGTAGGAGCATTTAATGCAGGGATGTTGATTTTTTCTCCAGTTCTTGGGTCATGCCCAACTCTTGCTTTTCTAAGTTTCACTTCAAAAGTTCCAAATCCTGTTAAAACAACTTTTTCACCTTTAACTAAAGCTTCTTGGATTGCAAGTACTGTAGAATTTAAAGCCTTTTCTGCATCTCTTTTAGATAAGTCAGCTAAGTCAGCAATTCTAGCAACTAATTCTGATTTGTTCATATATTTTCCTCCTTTTATTGATATATAAATTATAAGAAATATTTTATAAAAAAGCAAGTGATATGGCTAAAATAAACCGTTTTTTTGCAAAAAAATAGCATATTTTATAAAAATATGCCATATATGTCGCCTATTCTCGCGTTCTTAAGACTAAATTTAGCGGTGTTCCTTTAAAATTAAAACGTTCTCTTAAACGGTTTTCTAAATATCTTTTATATGAAAAATGCATACATTCTGTATCATTAACAAATAATACAAAGGTTGGACATTTAGTTTTAACCTGAGTTGCATAATAAACTCTTACTATTTTTTGACGATGTAATTTAGGTGGGTTCAACAACATAGCTTCTTGAATTACTTCGTTTAGAACTGATGTTGAAACTCGACGATTATAGTTTTCATATACTTCCTCAATAACTGGAAATAATGTTTTCATTCTTGCTTTTGTAAGAGCTGATACATAAACAATAGGAATATAACTAAGGAATCTAAACTCAGCACGAATGTTTTTAGCCCATTCATTCATAGTATGATCATCTTTTTCCAATGTATCCCACTTATTAACTACTAGAATTATTGCTTTATGATTATCTAAGGCATAACCTGCAATATGCTTGTCATGAGCTTGTATGCCATCTTCTGCATCAATTAAGACTAAACATATATCACTACGTTCAATTGCAGACATTGCTCTAAGATTTGCGTATTTATCAATGTTTTCGTAAATCTTACCTCTTTTTCTCATACCAGCTGTATCAATAACAACATAATTAATATCATCTCTTACAAATTCAGTATCAATTGAATCAGTTGTAGTTCCACTTGTATTTGATACAATTACGCGTTCATTACCTAAGATTGCATTAGTTAAAGAAGATTTTCCAACATTTGGTCTCCCAATAACTGAGATTTTACGATAGTCTTCTTCATATTCATCCTTTGTTTCTTCTGGTAAGTGTTTGATTACTTCATCGAGAAGATTACCAATACCAATACCGTGTGCTGAAGATGTTAAGACAACTGCAGTAGCTCCTAGTTCATAAAAATCATATAAGTTTTCTCTATGTTTTTCGCTTTCAAGTTTATTTGCAGCAACAATTATCGGTTTCTCTGATTGATATAGAAGGTGCATAACATCACGATCAGTTGGTAATAACCCTTCTTTACCATCTACTGCAAAGATAATTACGTCTGCTTCTTCAATAGCGATATCGGCTTGTGCTTTTATTTCAGTTAAAAAAGGTGCATCGCTAATCTCGATGCCCCCTGTATCAATAAGTCTAAATTGTTTGCTTAGCCAAGATGCTTTTCCATAGATTCTATCTCTGGTAATCCCAGCTAAATCGTCAGTAATTGATTTTCTCTCGCCTAAAATGCGATTGAATAATGTTGATTTACCTACATTAGGTCGCCCAACTATAGCTACTACTGGCAACATATTATCACCAAACTTCTATTTTTTCTCTTTAAAATCTTTAAATAAGTCAGCTAAAGATTGATTAGAACTAACATTTTCAGAAAGTTGTTTATCATACTCTTCACGATTCTTTTTATTTTGTATTGATTTAATTGAAACAACCATTTTCCATTGTTTTGGTAAGAAATCAATAACTTCAACTTTAATTATTTCTTCTAATTTTACTATTTCACTAGGGCTGCTAATGTGTTCAACTGAACATTCACCAATTGGTAAGAATGCTTCAACGCCTTCAACTTCAACAATAGCACCTTTTTCTTCAATTCTTAAAACTTGTGCTGAAACTAAATCGCCTCTTCTAAATTTTAAATCTGCCCAAGGGTTATAGCTTAAATGTTTTCTAGATAAAGCAAATTGCTTTTTACTGTTATTAATTGATGTTATCTTAACTTCTATAACACTACCAATTTCAGTATCACCAGCAAGATTTTCATCTGGATTCCAAGAAAAATCAAATCTGTTTAATAATCCAACAACTTCTTTTTCTACTTCTAAAAGCATACCATATTGCATTTTTCTTACAACAGTTCCATTAACTTTATCGCCAACATTATATTTCTTAACGAATAAATCCCATGGAGTTTCTAGTAATACTTTTGATGATAAGCTAATTCTTCTACCTTTGATCTTGATAATCTTAACTGAAATATCTTGACCAACTTCTAAATAATCAGCTACATTTTTAACACGGTAATGTGAAATTTCTGAAATATGTATTAATCCTTCAGTATACTCACCAATTTTAACAAAAGCACCAAAATCAGTAATTCTAGTTACTTTTCCTTCAAGTAGGTCTTCTACATTAAATTTAGTGAAATCTTCTTTCTCAGCTGCTTTGATTGCTTCATATTGTAATTGCTTTGCATTAACAATAATTCTTTCAAAGCGACCCTTTGTTTTAATTTCAATAACTCTTGCATCAAGTTTTTTTCCTACAAGTGACTCTTTATCAGAACCTGCGCTTTTTAAAAATGTCAATGAATCTGGCAAGAATACTTCTACACCATAATAATCAAGTAATAATCCGCCTTTAACAGCTTTTTTTACTTTAAATGTTAGATCTTTATCAACTTCAATTTCATTTCTAAATTTTTCTTGTTTTTCTAATCTTAATATGTCTAATCTTGAAAGCAATAAAGAATCATTGTCATCTCCTTGTCTAAATTGAGTGATTTTGACCTTTACGATATCGTCGACTTTCAAGACATCTTTTGCACTCGCTATTTTCTCGCGTGATAGATGTTCTTTGTAAATAACTCCTTCACATGCGTACCCTACATCAATCAATGCTTGGGTATCATTGACACTAACTACAGTACCTGTAACTATGTCTCCGACTCTTGGGATGTATAATTTTGTTTGCTCACTTATTCCCATTCTAAATTTCTCCTTTTAATTTACTAATATATTTTTCATATAATAAACCAGTTACTTCACCAATTGAAATATCTGATGTATCTATTAACTCAGCATCCTCTGCTTGTCTTAACGGGTTATAAGCCCTACTTGAGTCATAATCATCTCTTCTCTGAATATCTTCTATTAACTCAGAAAGAGTTTGAGTATGTTTTAACCCTAGTTTATTTAATTCGTTGAATCGTCTTTCTGCTCGTACTTCGACAGAAGCTATCATAAATATTTTAAGATCAGCGTCTTTTAAAACAACTGTCCCAATATCTCTACCATCCATAACTACATTGCTTTGTTTAGCAATTGCTTGTTGTAGTTCTACAAGTTTGTTTCTAACAGGTTTATGACTAGCCACAAGTGATACATTATTAGCTACTGCTTTTAATCTGTTTAAAACACTCATATTAAGATTGTCCATATATAGTTCGCCATCTTTGAAAACAAACTCTGTGTTATTTAAAAAATCATAAGCATTTTGATCTTCTAAATCAATACCTAAGCTAATAGCTTTATAAGTAGTTGCTCGGTACATTGCTCCAGTGTCTATATATATGTAATTTAGTGTTTTTGCTAAGTTTTTAGCTACAGTTGATTTACCAGACGCAGCTGGTCCATCAATGGCTATACTATGATATTTCATGTCTGCCTCCATAACCGTTAAATATTATACCATAAATTGAAAATTTATCTACAAAAAATTGTCTATAAATTCAGTTTACCCGTTTTCACTTAAATTCCATAATTTTTTTACTTCATGAATTTTAAGTCTACGATATTCACCTTTCTCTAAACCCTTAAGGGTTACACAACCATAACGCTCTCTTTTTAGCTTTAAAACTTGATGATTAAATTTATCAAACATTCTTTTTACTTGATGATATTTTCCTTCAGTAATTACAATATTTAAGGTTGTATTTTCTTTTTTATTATCATACTCAACATTGAATATTTTAGCCTTTTTCGTACGGAAATCTCCTAAATCAACACCACGACAAATTGTCTTTGATGTTTCTTTTCTCAACAAGCCTCCAATTTTAGCGCTATATTCTTTTTCTATATTGAATTTTGGATTCATCAAAGCGTTAGCAAACTCACCATCATTAGTAAGAATGATTACACCACTAGTGTTGTAATCTAATCTTCCTACTGGGAACAATTTCTCTTGGACTGGAATCAAATCAATCACAGTTAAGCGATTAAACTCATCATCAGTAGTTGAAACGTACCCTTCAGGTTTGTTTAGCAAATAATATTTTTTCTCTTCAACTTTGATTTTTTTACCGTCAACTTTAATAGAATCTGTAATACTTGCCTTAGTTCCAAGAACTGTGACAATTTTACCATTAACTTCAACTTTTCCATCCAAAATCAATTCTTCAGCTTTTCTTCTTGATGCAATACCTGCTTTTTGTATAATCTTTTGTAATCTTTCCATAATACTCCTTCAAAAAAGTGAGGAGGTCCCCACTTATTCTTCTGTGTTTTCTAATTTTTCTATTGTCATTAATACTTCTTCAACACGACGCTTTTTAACTTTAACAATTTTGAATGTTAAAACAGCCGTATCTTCAGATACTAATTCACTTAATTCATCATACTGTTGATTATAAAATACTGTGTGTTGAATTTGCTCATCTACTTCTGGTATATCACCAAACATTTCAAAGAGCCAACCACCAACACTAGTTGAATCTGATATTGGTGCGTCACCAAAATCAAAGTATTCAAATAAGTCTTCTAAATCATAATCACCATCAATAATATAACTAGTATCATCTACCTTATTTACCCAATTATCAACGTCATCATGTTCATCATAGATTTCACCGACTAATTCCTCTAATGCATCTTCCATAGTTACAATTCCATCTAAACCACCATATTCATCCACTACGAATGCTAGGTGAGAATTCTTTTCTTGTAATAATTCAATCAATGCATCGACTTTTGTCGTTGTAGGTATAAAAATAGGCTTTCTAACTAGTCTACGAATATTAAGCTGTTGTCTTTTAAGGATTTTAGTATAAAAATCTCTTTCCGATAACACACCAATAATATTATCAACTTTTTCATCATAGACAGGGATTCTTGAAAATTTGTTTTTAAAGAATATGTCTTTAATATCTTCAATATCATCATTAACTTCAATTGCAATCATATCAACTCTAGGAGTCATAATTTCCTCAACGTTAATTTCTGATAGATCTAATACTTTTTGAAGCATGTCAGCTTCCTCTTCATCAATTGATCCTTCTTCTTCCATGGTATCAATAATTGTCTCTAGGTCACTTTCGGTGACAGATAATTTATCTTTATCATCAACATTAGCCATTACTTTTCTGTTAAGAAACAAAAAAGGCAAAGTAATTGGTGTCATTGCTTTAATTAAGAAATATATGACTCCACTTATTTTTAAACAAATAGGCTCAGTTTTTGATTTTGCTAAACTTTTAGGCAATATCTCACCAAAAATCAATATAATAATTGTCATTGCTACTGTATTCATAATAGCTACAACTGTTTCATCTGTAAAAATTTGTCTCCAGAATATAACAGAAACCGTAGCTAAAGCTATATTAGCTAAATTATTACCAACTAATAGAGTTGTTAAAGTTCTATCAAAATATTCAACAATCCATAACGCTTTTTTTGAACCGGAAACATCCTTTTCAACTAAAGTCTTTAATCTAAGCTTGCCTACAGATGAATAAGCCATTTCGGTCATAGAAAAAAATGCTGAAACGACAAGTAAGAATAGCATTAGAAAAAATAATGATGTATTAAAATTAAACGCTAAGAAAAGCCAGGACTGACTAACTTCCAAAAAAGATCACCTCTTTATATTATTTAGCTCTGGTATCATATTTACCAGTAGCCGTTGAAACAACAATTTTATCGCCTTCATTTATAAATAATGGAACTGATAACTTAAGTCCAGTATTTGTTAAGGCTTCTTTTGTAGCATTTGAAGCTGTGTTTCCTCTAGCTCCTCCAGCTGTTTGTTCTATCACAAGAGTAACTTTATCAGGCAACTCTATCCCTAATATTTCTGTTTCATAAGAAATAATATTGATGTTCATGCCTTCACTAATATAGTTCTTCTCTTTTTGCAAACTTGATTCATGCATTTCTATTTGTTCAAATGTTTCATTATTCATGAATACATAAGTTTCATCATAACTATATAAATATTGCATAATATTTTTATCTATTTGTGCCTTATTAAACTTTTCGCCTGAATTAAAAGTAATATCGATTACAGAATCAGCACGTAAGTTTCTTAACTTAGTTCTAACAAAAGCGCTACCTTTACCGGGTTTCACATGTTGAAAACCTATTATCTGATAGATATTACCATCATATTCTATTGTTAAACCAGTTTTAAAATCACTTGTACTTATCATAAATTCCTCCTGTATAATATATAACATTCTATATTATAATATAAAAATGATATATTGACAATAGAATTCTATTCTACTATAATATAATGGAACGAAAAAATGAGGTGAATTAAATGTTTTTAACAGATGTAGGTTCAATGAGCCCATATACTTGGATAATTGTTATTGGTTTAGGGCTAGCCATTGGTTTTTTCATTTCTTCAAAGAGGAATACAGGCGACAAAGATCAATTAGTATTTTTAAAACCAGAAGACTTTCGTGCAAATATGCGTAAAGGTCAATTAATTGATATTAGAACTGAAGAACTATATAAACAATCAAGGATTAATGGTAGTAGGAACTTTCCTAAAAGAGCCATACTCCAAAATTTATACAAATTAAGAGCTGATCAACCAGTATTCTTGTGTGGTAATAAAGATTCTGGTCAAATCAAATCTGTAGCGAATAAATTGATTAAGAAAGGTTATCATCCAGTATATGTTTTAATTAGTGGCATTCCTGAATGGCCTTATCAATTAAAGAAATAAGTAAAGAAAATAATAGCTAGATTCTTATGAGTCTAGCTATTTTTTATTGAGATATTTTTTTGCTTCATTAATTGTTTTATCAAAGTTAATTGCATCTACATTTAGCCAATGACAGTTTAACTTATTGCGAAACCATGTAAGTTGCCTCTTGGCATATCTTCTTGAGTTTCTTTTAATTAATTCTATGCTTTCATCTAAAGTTACTTGTCCTTTAAAATATTGAAATAATTCTTTATAGCCAATAGCTAAAACAGCTTGTGATTGGATGTTTTTTTTATATAAAGAATTTACTTCATTAACTAATCCTGAATTAATCATTTCATCAACCCTTTGATTAATTCTTTCGTAAAGAACGTCTCTATCTAAATCAAGAGCTATTAACTTTAAATTATCATAGTATAGATCAGATCCAAGATTATCGACGTCATTATCTGATTTTTCAAGAGCTCTAATAACTCTTCTTTTGTTATCTAAATCAGTATTTTCAGCTAAGGAAGGTGATTTAGATTTAAGCAAATCTATCAGTTCTTCAAGTGGTTTATCAAGATACTTCTTAGATAATTCGATATCTCTTTTAGCTCCTAAAAATTGATAATTATAAATAATACTAGAAATATATAGTCCACTACCTCCAACAAGAATAGGCATAATATCTAAACTTTGAAGTTCTTTAATTTTATTGCGTACAATTTTTTGATACTTAGCAACACTAAATTCAGCTTCAACATCTAAAATATCAAGTAAATGATGTTTAATACCGCACCGTTCCTCTTCTTTTATCTTAGCCGTTCCAATATCTAAGCCCTTATAAAACTGCATAGAATCACAAGATATAATCTCAGCCTTATAGTGTTTCGCTAAGGCTATACTAAGTTTAGTTTTTCCAACTCCAGTTGGGCCAACAATTGCAATAATAGATTTCATTATATCACCCGATTAAATAATCTCTCAATCTGCTCGATTGATATATTAACTATAATTGGTCTTCCATGAGGACATGTGTATGGTTTTTCACAAGTTCTTAAATCTGTAACAAGTTGATTAGCCTCTGCTTCAGTAATGTAATGGTTTGCCTTTAAAGAATGCTTACAAGATAATGATTTAGCTAAGTCATCAACTATGACTCTAGAGTTCAATGATTTTTCATTTATTAATTTCATTACAACCGCTTCAACATATAACAATTCGTATCCTTTAGGAAACCAAACAGGTATTTTTGTGATATTAAGAGTGTTTTCAGATATTGATGAAGTGATTCCAAAAGCAATTAAACCTTCAAGATAGTCTTTAAGTTGAATTACAATTTCATTACTAAGGTTAAGCTTAATAGGTACTAGTAAATCTTGTATAGCGTTATTTTCAGATGACATTTTTTGGATGTATCTCTCATATCTAATTCTTTCAGCTGCAGCATGTTGATCTAATAAGTATAAGCCTGATTCGTTTTGAAAAATTAAATACGTCCCACTATATTGCCCAATATATTCAATATCAGGTATAACAATTCTTGGCTCAGGAACTGTTTTGTTGTCTTCAAGATTCTCAATTTCTAGAGAACCCTGTATATAATCAGTTTTTGGATTTTCACTAAAAACCATTTTTTCTTGTTGGAAATCTTCTGGTTTAACTTCTTGATATATTGATTCAAAGCTTACTTTCTGCTGAATAGTGTTCTTAATTAAATCAAGCAATTTATTATATTCAGAAAACTTAACTTCCTGTTTCCTTGGATGAATATTCACATCGATTATTGATGGGTCACATTCAATATATAGAACTACAATTGGATATCTGTTTTTAGGGATTAACTGTTCATAGCATTCTTTAAGAACACTTGATACTCTTGTATCGGTTATATGTCGTTGGTTTATGAAAATATTTATATAGTTCCTAGATGAACGGTTAATTATTGGATTAGTAGTATAACCCGTAATTTTATAATCTCTATTTTCAGCTTCAAAGCTAATCATCTTCTTAGCAACTTCTTTTGAGTAAATACTAGCTATAATATCAATTATTTGATTATTACCTTGACTCACAAAAATGAGTTTTTGATTGTTAGTTAAGCGAAAGCTTATATTTGGATTTGCTAATGCAAACTTATTAATCATACTAGTAATTACCGCTAGTTCATATTGCGGTGATTTTAAGTACTTAAATCTAGCGGGTGTTGTATAGAATAATTTAGTAACACTAATCTTAGTTCCTAAATTTGAAGGAACTGAAGTTTTTTCAATGAATTTACCGTCTTCAAAAATAACTTTGATAGAACTAGACCCATTATTAGTTATCATTTCTACTCTAGATATAGACGCTATTGATGGTAATGCTTCACCTCTAAATCCTAAAGAATTAATTCTAAACAAATCATTTACACTAAATATCTTACTGGTCGCATGTCTTTCAAACGCTAAAACAGCGTCAGATTCATCCATACCATTACCGTTATCTAAAACAATAATAGATTTCAATCCTGACTCTATTAACTCAATATCTATTTTAGTAGCTAAAGCATCAATACTGTTCTCAACTAATTCTTTGACAACATTACCAATTTTTTCGATTACTTCTCCAGCTGCGATTTTATTGGCTATAACTGTATCTAAACGTTTGATTTTACTCATAAAATCTCCTATTTACTAGATATTTTTTTAATTTCTTCTATAACATCATTTAAGATGTTCATTGCTTTCAAAGGAGTTAAATCTAAAATATCTAATTCTCTAAGCTGTTCAATAATTGAACTGTATTTATCATCAACTTCTTCTTGTAGGGAAATAGTTTCTTGATAATTAAATAAGTCAATTGTTTGAGGTTTAATTATATTATATCCATGATTCTTTTCTAGAACTTCTAAAATTTCATTTGCTCTTTTTGTTACTATATTTGGTAGTTTTGCTAGTTTACCTACATGGATACCATAACTTCTATCAGTAGGACCATCTGCAACCTTATGCAAGAAAACAATTGAACCATTTTCTTCTTTAGCTTTTACATGAACATTATGTAGTGATTTTAAATCATCTTCTAAATATGTTAATTCATGATAGTGAGTTGAGAATAGTATCTTACAATTTATCTTGTGATGACAATACTCAATTATAGCTTGAGCTAAAGCCATACCATCATAAGTCGCCGTTCCTCTACCTATTTCATCAAATAAAATTAATGAATTCAATGTAGCGTTTTTAAGTGCATAATTAACTTCTAACATTTCAACCATAAATGTAGATTTACCAGTTGATAAATCATCACTAGCACCAATTCTTGTAAATATTTGATCAAATATTGGTAGTTTAGCTGCTTTTGCAGGTATAAAACATCCCATTTGAGCCATTATTATTATAAGAGCAAGTTGCCTCATATATGTAGATTTACCACTCATATTTGGACCAGTAATCAATAAGATTTGATCCGTTATGTTCATCTTCAAAGAATTTTCAACAAAAATATCATCATTAATCATTTCAACTACGGGGTGTCTTCCATCTGTAATATCTATAATTCTTTCCTCAATGATTTCTGGTTTGATGTAACGGTTATTCATTGATACAATACTAAAAGATATTAGCATATCAAGTTCTGATATAGTTTTAGCTAATTCTTGAAGCGTAAATATATATTCTTTTGAAGCTTCTCTTAGTTCTAAAAACAAATCATATTCTAAGTTAATCATTGCTTCATTAGCGCCTAAGATTAATGCTTCTTTTTCTTTTAATTCATTAGTAATATATCGCTCTGAATTTGATAAGGTTTGTTTTCTTATATAACCAAATTCTTCTTTAACGAACTCAAGTTGTCCTTTAGTAATTTCAATATAATAACCAAAAACTCGGTTATATCCAACTTTAAGCTTTTTAATTCCGGTACGTTCTCTTTCGGTTTCAACAAATTTTTCTAACCAAAGCTTTGAATCATTAGCATTTGATCTAATTTCATCTAAGGTTTTATTATAGCTAGGTTTAATAAATCCACCTTCTTTAATCGATAACGGTGGGTTTTCAATTAAGGCTTTATCAATTAATTCTCTAAATTCTTTTAAGTCAGGCATTTTATCATTAATAGCTTTTGCAAATTCATTATCCAAAGAATTAAGGCTGTTTTTAATGAATGGTACTGTATTTAAACTCTTCTTCAAGTTAACCAAATCTTTAGCATTACAATTGCCAAATGAAATTCTACCTACTATACGCTCTAAATCATAGACTTTCTTAAGTTGTTCTAAAATATCACTTCTAATAATAAAGTTATTGTTAAAGCATTCAACTAGACTATAACGTTTCAAAATATGAAATTTATCAATTAATGGTCTTTGAATACTTTGTTTCAAATATCTAGAACCCATAGCTGTAGCGCATTTGTCAAGTAACCAGAACAAAGTATTTGATTTAGAATGTCTTCTAAATGTTTCTGTTAGTTCTAGGTTTTTCTTAGAGTTATTATCAATCCTCAAATAGGAATTAGACTCAAATACAATAACCTTCTGTAAATGCAACAAGGTTTGTTTTTGGGTCTTTTCTAAGTAGTTTACAAGTCTAGCAAATGCAGAAATAAGTTCTTTATCATAGACTTCATTAACAAGACTCTTATAGTAACTTGGTAGATGTGTTTCATCAGAAATTGAGATAGTTAACTCATAGTCATTTAGATAATGGTTAATAAGTTTATTTCTTAGTTTTGAAGGGATAACAACTTCTTTTACATTTAAGTTTAATATTTCATTAAACAAGATATTGATATCATTTGGTACTTTTTCTAAAAAATTGTCTCCGGTAGTAACATCTGAAAATGCTAAGATATATCCTTGTTTGATTTCGTGAATTGCGACAATATAATTATTATCTTTTTGATCTATTGAACCATCTTGAGTAATTGTTCCTGGAGTAACCAATTTTATTACTTCTCTTTTAACAATACCTTTACTTAGTTTAGGATCTTCAACTTGTTCTACGATGGCTACTTTATAGCCTTTTTCTACTAATTTCTCTAAATAGATATTAGCAGCGTGATAAGGTACACCACACATTGGTACTCTTTCAGGTGAACCAGCATCTCTAGCAGTTAAAACTATTTCTAATTCTTTAGATGCAAGTATTGCGTCTTGGAAGAACATTTCATAGAAGTCACCAAGTCGAAAAAAGACTATAAAATCGCTATAGTCTCTTTTAATTTCTAAATATTGTTGCATCATAGGTGTGTAGCTTGTAGGTTCTAATACTTTCAACTTCTACTCCTTGTTATTACCAGAATACTGGCAGACCAAAAGGTAAGTTACCTGGGTTACCAACAGTATATACGTAATATGAATAGCCAGCAAAACCAACTATTAATACAATTAATGCAATAACAATAAACCAAGTTATTCTTCTGCGTCTTCTTTTTTTATAATATCTTTTAATTATTTGATTGATTTTTTCATCTAATAATTCTTTTTCTTCTGTAGAAAGTAATGATTCATCTATTGGTTGAACTGGTAATGCTTCAGGTTTTGGTTCTTCTTCAATAATCTCTTCTTCAACAAGAACTACTTCTTCAACCTTTTCAGATTCAGGTTCAATTATTTCTTCCTTAACAACTTCAGGTTCTGGTTCTTCAACCAATACAGGTTCAGGTTCAGGCTCTTTTTGTTGTTCAACTTCCTCTTCAACAGGAGCTGGAATTACGATAGGTTCAACTTTAACTGGTTCTTCTTTAACTTCAAGTTCATCCTCAATATCACTAATAGCAGCTTCTTCTTTAGTTACTAATGGTATATCATAACCAAATATGTCTCTTGCTCGATCTTGATGATACATTCCTAATGAAAATTCGATATACTCTATCATATCTCTTTTCTTAAGATCAATTGATATATAAAAGCCTTTTTCTTTGGCGTATATTTCTAAGTCTAAAACACTTTTCTTAGTCAACAATAATGATTCATCTTCAGTAAGTTTAAATTTCGCAGAAAGGATTGCGATTAGTTTTGACTTGTTTATTCGTCTAGGAACAGATACTCCATAATTCTTACCTAATGCTTTTAAATCACCTAAAGTATATGAAGCTAAGAAGTCTTCATCCCATTTAGTAATTAGAACACCATCTAAATGTCCGTTAGCATGATAGAATATTTCTCTTAATAACAAATTAAAATCACTGTATTTCATAACTTCTAAATCTACAGTGTAATTATGTTGTAATTGTTCTAAGTCACTTAAGAAATTGTTTTTGTATTTCAAAACATCTCTGTTAATAAATATGAAATCAAACAGTAATTCTTTATATCTTGAAACTTCAAAATCAAGGTTATATTTCTGAATTAATTTTTCTAAAGGAAATACTGAATAACTATCATAACCTCTTAATCTGAATTTCAACTCATCTGTATAAGTATCATATAATCTTTCCTCAAACACATTTTGCCTTATCGTTTCCTTTAGTAAAAAAGCATGGACATAAAGGGGTAATTTTATCTTATGCTTTAATAATAGATTTTTTAAGTCCTCAGCCGGAATAACAACTAGCCTTTTAGAAAAAGCAAAATATT
>JAGLYJ010000146.1 GCA_023132365.1 Mycoplasmatota bacterium | reverse complement strand
ATTGTTTTTATGACCCTGTTTAATTTAATTATGGGTAGTGGATTATTGATTTTTATAAACAAGAAGGTAGAAAGCCTTTTCATAAAATACGAGGTGTAGAACACCTCTTTTTTACGACTGAAATGGTTTGTATTTTTCAATAATTATGATATAATCTTATTGATTATTAATATATTAAATTTTAGAAAGGAAACTTATATGTCAAAATATGTTTATTTATTTAGAGAAGCTGACCAATCAATGCGTAATCTTCTCGGTGGTAAGGGTGCAAACCTTGCTGAAATGACTCATCTTGGTATGCCTGTCCCTCAAGGATTTACTGTTTCAACTGAAGCATGCGCTAAATACTATGAAGACGGAAAACGTATCAATGAAGAAATAATTGCACAAATCTATGAAGCACTTGCAGAAACAGAAAAAATAGTAGGAAAAACTTTCGGAGATAACGAAAATCCATTTTTAGTCTCAGTCCGTTCAGGAGCTAGAGCTTCAATGCCTGGTATGATGGATACAATTTTAAACTTAGGTTTAAATGATGTAGCTGTTGAAGGATTAGCAAAACTAACAAACAATCCGCGTTTTGCTTATGATTCATATCGTCGTTTCATTACAATGTTTAGTGATGTTGTAATGGAAATATCTAAAAGCAACTATGAGGAAATCTTTGACGCTAAGAAAAAAGAAAGAGGCGTAAATTTAGATACTGACTTAACAGCTGATGATTTAAAAGCTGTTGTAGCAGGATTTTTAGCTAAATTTGAAGAGCTTGCAGGAAAACCATTCCCACAAGACCCTAAAGATCAATTAGTTTTATCTGTTGAAGCTGTATTTAGATCATGGGATAATCCAAGAGCTAATTACTACAGAAGAATGAACAACATTCCTTACGAATGGGGAACTGCTATTAATATTCAATCTATGGTATTTGGTAATATGGGTGAAGATTCTGGTACAGGTGTTGCCTTTACAAGAGACCCATCAACTGGTAAGAATGTATTCTACGGAGA
>JAGLYJ010000145.1 GCA_023132365.1 Mycoplasmatota bacterium | reverse complement strand
TCAAGAGATGATGCTGGAACATTCTTAGCTGATTATTATGAAAAGAAGGTTTTCGAATCTGATCCATTCTCTCATGTTGACCAAAAAGGTGTTGGAAAATTAATGAAAATGGCTGTTGTAGAAGGCCGTAAAACAAGACCTGGAATGAAAATGGGTATTTGTGGAGAACATGGTGGAGATCCAGAATCTGTTGATTTCTGTCATAACATTGGTTTATCTTATGTTTCTTGTTCACCATTTAGAGTTCCAATAGCTAGACTTGCTGCTGCTCACGCAAACATTAAGAATCCTAGATAATTAAAAATAATATAAATGAGTCTGATTCTTCAGACTCATTTTTTTAATTATTTACATTAAAAATAAGGTTGTGAAACATAAGTTTTTTATTAATGAAAATTAGTATCTGTGTTGACACAAACAAGAATTCTAGATATAATTAGAGTATACTTAGTTAGTTGGAAATCACTCTCCCGCGGCTCCAAGGAAATTCCGGGAATCGAGATCTTTTCTGTGTTGAATGCCTGTCAGTTAGATTCGTCTAGTTATAAACAGGACTCCTAATGATTTGATAAGAGATTCCCACATTAAGGTAGAGAAGTCTGCCAGGGTGGTTTCCAACTAATTAAGTATATTTTTTTGCAGGAGAGAACTATGTTAAGAGTAATTGGTGGGATATATAAATCAAGAAGAATAAATGAAGTTAAATCAAGCAAAACTAGACCAACAACTGATAAAAATAAAGAATCATTATTTAATTCTTTAGGACAGTTCTTTGATGGTGGAAAAATGCTTGATTTATTTAGTGGAAGTGGAGCAATTGGAATTGAGGCTTTTTCTAGGGGAATAAATGAAGTTGTTTTTATTGAAAATGATAGTTTAGCTGTCAAAACTATAAAAAGTAACTTAGAAATATTAAATATTAAGAAAAATATTAGAATCATTAAACAAGATGTTTTTAAGTATTTAAATACTTCAAATGACACTTATGATTTATATATCCCACCAATTACT
>JAGLYJ010000144.1 GCA_023132365.1 Mycoplasmatota bacterium | reverse complement strand
TCATCACCAACACAGATAATATCTTTTAGTTGGTTCTTGTTACAAAAATCTATAAATTTACTTAATCCTATCTCTTTTATTGTTTTTTCATAAGTTAAAACAATAAAAGCTGTATTAGGATTTTTGTTTTTAATATCTTCAATAGCTTTCATATATTCTAAATAATCATCACATGACTCTAAAGCTTTAGCCATTCTACCTTGGATATATGGACTATCTAGATAAGGGTTCTTTGCTGGAAAGTCAATTTCAACAACATCACATCCAGCATTTATATAATTATCAGCATTTATCTTACTTTGTTCTAAACTTGGAGATCCTAAAGCTAAATAACATATTAGTTTCATGATAGACCAGGAACTTTCCTACCATGGTAAGCGGCTAAGATAATATTTCTTAGATGAGTCTTTGTAGGAAGAATCGGATTTGTTTTTGTACATCCATCCTTTAATGCAAAATCAATTAAAGTATCTAACTTAGACATAAACAATTCTTCATCAACAATTTTCTTATCTAGTGAACGTGGAATATATACATAATCATTCAAATTGAATAATGCTTTTGATAAGTTTGTTTGACCTATTTTTAACGCTAATGCATCATAGATTGCTTTAGCTTCTTCATTATATGAATTAAACTCAACAATATATGGTAATAGTATTGCATTAGCTAAGCCATGAGGCATATTAAACAAACTACCTAACCCATGTGCTATTGAATGAGTTATACCAAGAGATACATTAGTGAATGCTAAGCCTGCTGTCATAGCTGCATTTAACATAACTTCACGGTATTTTATATTTTTAGGTTCATCAATTACTTTAGGTAAATACTCAAATATATCTAAAATAGGTCTTTCTGCAAGGCAATCACTTAAATAATTCGCTCTAGTAGAGACAATTGCTTCTAATGCATGGCACAAAGCATCCATACCAGTTTCAGCTGTTGTATGATTAGGAAGTGATAATGTCGTCATAGGATCACAGATTGCGATATCAGGCATCATTTCCATATT
>JAGLYJ010000143.1 GCA_023132365.1 Mycoplasmatota bacterium | reverse complement strand
CACCAATAACTCCAGGCTCTCTATGATCAAAACTCCTCATTCCATTAAACATATGAGTAGCTATAGTCGCTCCTCTATCAATTGCTTGTTTTGCTTCATCATATTTAGCATTCGTATGTCCTAGGGCAATATTAATTCCCTTTGTTTTAAGAAAGGAAATAAATGCTGATGAATTAGGTAATTCAGGCGCAAGTGAAACCACTTTAATTAGATTTCCTGAATTCTCTAAGAAACCTTTCATTTCCTCAATATCTGGGTTTCTCAAATCGTTTTCAGGTTGTGCGCCTTTTTTTTCCTTACAAAAATATGGGCCTTCTAAGTACACACCTAACATTTCTGCAATGCCTTCGACCTTGTTTTGCTCACTCATGAATTCTTTTGCGTTTCTTAGAGCTTTATTTATTAATTCACTAGAGCTAGTCATCGTAGTCGCTAAATACCCTGTAACGCCGTTTAAATAGTGATATTTAGAAATCTTTTCTAAGGATTCACTTGTAGCATCCATTGCATCATAACCTAAAGCTCCGTGAGTATGTAAATCAATAAAACCAGGAACTATATAGTCTCCTGCTCCATCAATAATAAAGTCATATTTTTCAGTGACTTTGTTATTTGAGATGTTAGGATATATTTTATGAATCAAATCATCTTTAATTTCAATATAACCATTTTTTATTATTTCCTTTGGACAAACTATATTCACATTTTTAATTAAATAATACATATTTCCCCCTACTAATAACTATGATATTGCAGATTATTTTTTAATTTCAATATTAATTACATCGAAATACAAAACAATTAAATTCCTTGCACCAACTGTAATTTAGGTTTCCATATCACTAACGAAAAAAATGCGACATGCAGGTTTCCTTGTTGTTTACATTATATCATTTCAAATTGGTATTAAAATAATATTTATGAATATATTTAAATCTATTTATTGTTATATACTCTTCTACTTGCCGTTAAGCAATCAACTATCTAAGTTTGTCTGTTATTATTGAAATAATTTATGTTATTAGAACTTAATAAAT
>JAGLYJ010000142.1 GCA_023132365.1 Mycoplasmatota bacterium | reverse complement strand
ACTCTAAAAAGCATTATTTTTAGAAAGATTTGAAAAAAAACTTTTTAGAGCAGACTCAATCTTAAATCTTAAATTATTTATGCCCAGAACTACTTTTAAAGAATTGCTTTCGGCAGGCGTTCATTTCGGACACTTAAAACGAAAGTGGAATCCAAATATGGCTCCATACATCTATACATCTAGAAATGGTATTCATATAATTGATTTACAAAAATCTAGTGAGTTAATCGATATTGCTTATAAAGCATTATTCGATATAGCAGCTGAAGGTGGGAAAGTTTTATTTGTAGGAACAAAAAAACAATCTCAAGAACCAGTTAAGGAAGCTGCGGCTAAATCTGGAATGTATTATGTGAATCAAAGATGGTTAGGGGGAACGTTAACTAACTTTAAAACAATTAAACGTTCAATAAAAAAATTGCATGATCTTTATAAAATGGAAGCTGATGGTACATTTGATCTTTTACCAAAGAAAGAAGTTATTGGTTTAAGAAAAGACATGGCTCGTTTAGAAAAATTCTTAGGTGGAATTAAAGAAATGCGTAAAGCACCACAAGCATTATTCATTATCGATCCTAGAAAAGAAAGAAATGCAATATTAGAAGCTAGAAAACTTCATATTCCTGTATTTGGAATAGTAGATACTAACTGTGATCCTGATGAAGTAGATTATATCATTCCAGCAAATGACGACGCTTTGCGTTCTGTGCGTTTAATCGTAGGTAAAATGGCTGATGCAGTGATTGAAGGAACTGGTGGTGTTGTTGAACCTACACCTGTTACTCAAAGACAAGACACAAGACCTCAAAGAGATAACAGAAGGGATTATAAAAAAGATACAAAACCTTATGTTAAAAAAGAAGTTAAGCCAGTTGTTGCAATAGTTACAGCAGAACCTAATAAAACTGATACAAAACCAGTTGTTAAAGAGACTAAAGTTGAAGCAAAACCAGTAGTTAAAGAAACTAAGGTTGAAGCAAAACCAGTAGTTAAAGAAACTAAAGTTGAAGCAAAACCAGTAGTTAAAGAAACTAAGGTTGAAGTAAAACCAGTAGTTAAAG
>JAGLYJ010000141.1 GCA_023132365.1 Mycoplasmatota bacterium | reverse complement strand
CTCGTATAATATTTGTATAAGATCTTAATGATTTTATACATTTTTTAATTCTTTTCTTTTTACTTAATGTTTATAAAGAAGTCCTAGTGCTATAATTAAGTTAGATATAGCTGAAGGAAAGCACTTAACCTCCTTGCGGTCATACCGCTTTTAAAGCTTTAAACAATAAATAATCTTTCTCTTATTGACTGAGCAACAACTAGCATTGCAAGAGCAATCATAATATTTTTATCATCTTTGATAAAAATTTCAAAATATCGTTGTTTATCTATTTTTACTACTTTAAGTGTTGCTACTACATTATCAATATCATATAGTTTATAACTTATCTTCCATAAGGTTCCTTTACATGAATATGTTTTCTTCTTATATTCAAGTTTATGAAGATACTTAAGACCAACACTTATAGCCATTACTGGTTCTTTATTACTGTCTAATAATTGGAATCTTTTTTTGAATTTTAAAGGGTTATAATTTACTTTATATGTTTTATTATTTATTTCATCAATAATATTAAGTCCTAAACTAATTGGAAGTTTTGAATGTTTAATTGTGAAATACTTAATTTCATCTTCACCAATAAATTCAACATCATTACGGTTGAAAACATTGTTACATTTTGCATAATATATCATTGGATGTCCCCATTTCTTTAGTTTATTAGTTGTTGTAATTCTTTAACAAATACTGAATCTTCTGTTAGATTCTTTTTAGCCCAACTACTTAAGACCTTTTTAACAACATCATCTTTTACATTAAACTTTTTAAAAAATTCTTTTTTTCTATTTGGCATTTCTTTAAAGTTAGTATTAAATCTTGCATTAACATAATTTATATCCGCATATAATTCAATTACATCTCTTTTTAATGAGTCTTCTTGATTAACATCTCCATCAGTTATCGTAATTGTTGTATATCCTTCTTTTTCTAACTGTTCTTTAACATATTGAATATTACCATATCCACCACAAGGAATTACTCGATAATTCCTAAATTCCTCCAGTAAGCTTAATCCTTTTTCAAACCAAGCTACATCATATTTACCTTCCACGAGTAATAATCTTTTCTTATGATTCTTTTCATATGTTTTTGTGATAGTATCTAACTCATGTTTGATATCA
>JAGLYJ010000140.1 GCA_023132365.1 Mycoplasmatota bacterium | reverse complement strand
GGAATGTTTTGTTTTTTCATATTATTTATTCTCCTTCTCTTTTAAACTTAGTAAGATTTTTTCAGGTGTAATAGGTAATGAATTTATTCTTACACCTAGAGCGTTATATACTGCATTTGCAAATGCTGCTGGTGGTGTATCAATACCAATTTCACCAACAGATTTAGCTCCAAATGGTCCGCTCTCTTCATAACTATCTACAAATTCAGTTGTTAATTTTTTAATATCAACTCTTGTAGGTATTTTATAATTTAACATACTATTAGAAATCATTCTTCCATTAGAAGAATATTTTACATCTTCAAACAATGCCATACCAAGTCCTTGAACAATAGCTCCGTTAACTTGACCTTCTGCAAGAAGTGGATTAATTGTTGTTCCACAATCTACTACCGATACATAATCAATAATGTCAACTTCACCAGTTTCTTTATCAATATCAATTTCTACAAAACCTGCCATAAATGGAGGTGGAGATTTATGTCCAACGTAACTTGAAGTAATAGAAAGTTGTTTTTGCTTATCGTTATAGAATAATTGATTTGACAAATCTGCTAAAGTAATACTATTACCAGACTCTGTTTGGAAAGTCTCTCCATCAAAATCAACTTCATCTTCTTTTGCTTTTAGAACTCTAGCTGCTTCTTTCGTGATGGCAGCCTTCATTTCTTTCGCTGCTTTATAAACAGCATTCCCTGATACATAAGTTGTACTAGATGCATAAGCTCCACAATCAAATGGAGTTAAGTCTGTATCTGAAGAATATACTATCACTTTATCGATAGTAGTCATAAGTTCTTCTGCAGCTATTTGAGCTAAAACAGTATCACTACCTTGACCAATATCAGTTGCACCTATTAATAAATTGTAAAAACCATTATCATTCAATTTAATCGTTGCACTACCCATATCAATGAATGGTATCCCACTCCCTTGCATAGCAATTGCCATACCTACAGATTTAATCTTAGTGCCTGATTCAACACGAGGATATTTGTCTTTCCAACCTATTAGTTCCACTCCGCGAGAAACACATTCTTCTAATTTACATGTTTCCATATCCATGGCAGTACCTTCAGTACCTTCACCCATTATTCCAAATATCGGTGAAGTTTCCATTTCTTTCATCATATTCATTTGTCTAAATTCAATTGG
>JAGLYJ010000014.1 GCA_023132365.1 Mycoplasmatota bacterium | reverse complement strand
TGGTGAATTAGAAGATATAATTACAAATCTAAATGTAATTATATCTTCTAATTCACCATAGTGATCACTATGAAAATGAGTAATTACAAGAATATCAATTTCCTTCGTATTATTTCCCTTAAAATAGCTAATTAAATTATCATACCTATCGGGTTTGCCTGTATCTATTAGCATATCACAATCATTATCATGAATATGTATTGCATCTCCTTGAGATACATCTAATACTCTAACAAATCTGTTAGAGGGGTAATTTAAATATAATGTTGATATGAATAACGCAATCATTAGTGAAATATATTGTAACTGTTTTTTTAAATTCTTTATATTAACAATTAACATATACAATATGAACCAAAATATAATTTTATGGATTATAGAAGGGAAATTAATATAGATTAATCTATTAAGATTAGAAAACAACCCAACTCCAAGCTCAAATATTTTTATAAAGAATACATAAATTTGTTCAAAAACCGGAAAGAAAAATGTTATAAAAGTTAAAGGCAAAAGAATATAACTAACATATAAAATAAAGAATAAATTAGCTAATATAAAAATTAAACCAAATGAGTTATTAACTTCTAACATAATAGGTAAACTAACAAGAGTTGCGAAAATACTGATTTGTATCAGTTTAATCGTTTGATTATTCGCTTTAAATAAATATCCACCTAATATTATTGCTCCAGCTATCAAATATGATAATTGAAACCCAAGAGAATAAAAACTATATGGATTAATAATTAACATCAAAACAAATGCAAAAGCCAAGATATCCGTCTTGGTTAATAGTATTTTAATGACATCCTTTATAAAAACACCAATTATTAAAATTGATGCTCTAATAATGGAGGTTTTGAACCCAGTAATAATGTTAAATATAATTAAGAATACTATAACAATTACGTTTGTTGTTTCTTTAGTTAAATAGAATTTTTTAAGCACATAAACAATAAAGCTAATTATTAGAGCTAAATGCATTCCAGAGATTGCAAAAAGATGTGATATTCCTAAAGAAGCTGTTGTATCACTATTTATGTATTCATCAGTGTTTTCTCCTAAAACAAACAGCCTCAAATATGAAGCTGTATGCATTTCAAAGTTATTGTTTATATATTCGCTTACTTTAAATTTAATTAAATAAATATTGAATTTACTTTGATGGTATTCTATCTGATTAACACTAATAACATAATTAATATTCTTACTCTTTAAATACTGCTCATAATCAAATGTATGGACAATATTATAAGTTCTTGTATTGATTTGTGTACCATCAACTTCAACTTGCATTCCAGAGTAAATATTTGAAGTATCAGAATAATAACATAGGATTTTTGCTTCGGACTTTAAATAGAAGCTATCTTCAAACACCTCTGTTACCGTCCCATAAACTGGAAAATCCAAATCATTTCCATTAGCCTCTTTTTGAATAAACCTTAGATTCAAAACTAAAATAATTATCAAAGAATAAACTAAAATATTCTTTGATTTTTTAAATAGAAAAATCACTTCAGGTAACAGCAATATATATCCTATATATGATGTCCTTGATATATAAAAAAGTAATACAACGATTCCAAGATGAATATAATTTGAAGCATCAAACTGTAATAAATTCTTTAACTTGTTCATAAATGCTTTCTTTAATGCCAGACACATTCATAATATCTTCAATTGAAAGGAAATCCCCGTATTCTGCCCTATAATCTATAATTCTCTGACCAATTATAAGCCCAATCCCTGGTAAGGTTTCTAATATTTCTATGTCAGCATTATTTATATTTATTAGTCCATTTTCATAGTCAATTATAACTTCGTCATCATAAGATGGAATATAGATGATCGCTCCCAAGCACAAATTAATATCCCAATTGATTTTTGTTAAATCGCAATCTTTTGTTACACCACCTGCTTCGAATATCAAATCATATAATGTGTAAGTTTCTGGTATTGAATATACTCCTGGATGTAGTACCTCACCATGTAGTTCTACATATATATACCTTGATTCATCCACAATCGAATCATATTTCGGTATGATTATTGTTTCGCCATCCACTAGAAATCTAGCTTGATCAACCGTCTCTAAATTTGCGTAATCAGTTACTCCTCCTGCTCTTGCGATAAGATGATAAACTCTTAATCCATCTTCCATATAGAAGATTCCAGGATTATCTATTTCTCCCTTTATTTCAACTATTAATCTTTGATCTGTATTATTTGTTTCTGCTTTTCTTGGTATAGTAATTATCATTTCATCATCCAATATTTGCACCAAGCTAACTGTATCAATATCTGCCTGCAAAGTTAATCCACCAGCTGAATTAATTAAATCCCCTACTCGGGAATTTAAATACAATTCATATACTCCAGGGTTTGTTACTTCACCTCTGATTTCTACAATAATTTTAACAAGTTCAGCAACTGATTCATCTTGAAACACTTCTTGTATTTTCGGAACGATAATAATCATTTCATCTTGAATTTTACTTGCTAGATTTATTGTTTCTATATCTGCGTCTGCAGTAATCCCCCCAGCAACTTTGATTACATCTCCTACTCTTAAATTACTAGGAACTTGATATAATCCAGGTATATTTACTTCTCCCTTAATATCAATCATGTAGTGCCCAACATTTTGTTCGTCGATATTTGAAGTTATTAATATATCTGAATACTCATTTAATTCTGATGATTTATCATCAAAAATAGTATCCCAATTAAAAATGATTAATGCAAGAACGCCAACAATTAGCATAACTAAGCCTTTATTTTTTTTAAAATACTCCATACAAACACCTCACTTATCAAAATACTACAATGATTAAGTGATTTTTCTGCAAAAAAAAACCAGGTTTCCCTGATTTTATTCGCTCATATTATTTAAATGTGTTTTCAATATGTTTGCTGAATTATTAAGCTTCACAAGTTCGTCTTCGCTTAGTTTCAGTTTTACAACATGATGTACACCATTTTTGTTAATAACGGCAGGTAATCCAATATAGACATCTTTCTCAGCATTATATACACCATCATTATAAACAGATATTGGCAAAATTCTATTTTCATTGTTTAAAATAGCAACAGTAATTTTAACAAGCGCTAATCCAATAGCATAATATGTTGCATTTTTCTTCTCAATGATTTCATATGCTGCATTCTTAACTCGGTAATATATCTTTTCTAAGTCTTCAAAATTAATTTCTTTCATATCTTCAATTACATCTAAAATTGGTTTAGCGCCAATAAATGCGTTAGACCAACATACAAACTCACTATCTCCATGCTCTCCTAAGATATAGGCATGAACATTTGAAACTGAAACATTGACCATTGATGATATTTCATATCTTAATCTCGCTGTATCTAATGAAGTTCCTGAACCAATCACTTTACTTGAATCTAGACCAGATTCTTTCCATACAACATAAGACAATATATCTACAGGATTTGTAGCTACTAAAAAGATGCCATCAAAACCAGAAGCCATTACGTTCTTAACTACAAATTTCATAATTGATGCATTTCTTTTTAATAAATGCAGTCTTGTTTCTTCATCTTTTTGACCAACTCCTGCTGTAATAACTACTAAGTTAGCCCCCTTACAATCAGCGTATTCTCCAGCATAGATTTTCATCTTCCTTGGTGAAAATGCTAATCCATGATTTAAATCCATCGATTCTCCTATTGCTTTGTCTTTATTTATGTCTATAAGTACAAGTTCTTCAACTGTTCCTTGATTAACTAATGAATATGCATAACTCATTCCTACGAGACCAGTCCCAATTATAACTACTTTACTTGATTGCATGATTTATCACACTCCTCATTGTAATTATACTACTAATATCAATTTAAAAAAAGCCAAGAGACTCGCTCATAGCTTTAATGCATTTAAGTATAATGTGTGTAAGTTCTAGTTAATATTTACTCAGATTTATGCAAAACGTAAATTGTTCTTTCAGGTAAAACAATTGAATCTAGCTGTTTAAATCCTATTTTTTTAAATATTTTCTCATATTCGAAGAAGTCATGAGTTACTTCAAAGATTGTTGACATCTCTTCTTCTTCATCTACAGTAACATAAATGTTATGAATGATAGAATGTTCTTTGTCACCTTTATGTGATTCCCATCTAAAATTAAACTCTTCATCATTTTCAACATATCCATCTAGAGCATCAATATATTCTGCACTTAAAACATCGAAAATAAAGATTCCATTTGGTTTCAAAGTATTATATATATTCGTGAATCCAAATTCAACATCTTCTAAATCTGTTAAATGATTAATAACATCCATTGATGCAATTATATTATCAAATAAAAAATCAATTGGATCAAGCAAATCGTACATAGCTATTTCTAGAGTTACGCCTTCATCTTTCGCTCTATAACTAACAACTTGCAACATGTCTTCACTTAAATCAGTAGCTACTACATCATAACCTGCTTTAGCTAATTCAATTGAAAGTGTTCCTGTTCCACATCCAATATCCAATACACTTCCAACTGAAGTATATTGATTTATTAATTTAATGTATTCTTCATAGACATCAGGGTCTATGAAGGAATCATAAAAAGTTGCTAGTAAATCATAATCCATTTTCTTCTCCAATAGAAATTTTCTCTCGCTCAAAAAATATTTTTTCAATTTGATAGAATTCTCTGTCTTCTTCATGCATAACATGGATAATTATCGATTTTAGGTCAATTAATATCCAACGACCACTATTTCCGCCTTCTACACGAAATTCGTAATCATTAGGTAATGCTTCTTTTATATGTGTTATCGCAGCTTTTGCTTGTCGTTCATTACTTGCACTTGCGATTATTTGAAAATCATAATAAGGTGAATAATTGCGAAAATCATAAATAATTATATCCTCTAATTTTAAGTTACTTAGTGCGTTGTAAGCTGTCTTTAAAATATCAGTCATCAAATTCCTCCGCTTTCTTCTTATAAAATAGAATTGCTTCTTCTGTATAAGAAGAGAATTCTTGTTTGTTTTTTAATATGTACTCTTTTGTTTGTACCATAATTAAATACACAGTTTTATCAATATTTGTTTTAGCTAACTCTCTTAGTTCAGTTGTCACAAAAGGTCTATCTTCTTCAATAAAATCACTAACATATATAATTTTTTCTAACATAGACATTTTTGATCTTCCAGAACAATGAAACTTGATTGCATTTAGAATATCTAAATCGTCAATTTTAAACATTGTTTTTGCTAAGTTATGTGCAGCATATGCATGGATACATGCTTTAGGAGTATCATCATTAATAAGATTACTCGCTAATTCGATGTTTTCTTCATTGGTGTCATCTTTTGTTGCATCATGCAAATAAGAAGCCACAACAACACTAGGAATATCAGCATTATATATTTTACCTAATGTGCTTGCGACTTTTTTTACATTATATATATGTTTTAAGCGTTTATTTGGTTCTTTAAATTTTTTTACTAAATATGCTTCAATTTGCTTGATAAGATCCTTCTTTATCATATAATAGCTAGCCTTGTATATATCCCTACAACAAATGGTGCATACGCTCTAATATGGAAAGGCGCTCGTAGAGTAACAAATCCAAGTCCTGAGAAAACAATATCATACTTTTGATTATCTCTAATTCTGAATTCGTGATATACCCATTTCGGTGTATCTTCTTCAGGTGAGAATGGCGGGCTTAGAAGAGAATATTTTTTAGTACGATATAATTCATCAGCGTTGATTGTTTTAGTGCGATGAATATTTAAAGTATTAGCGAAATAAGTAATAACTGAAATTTTATCACCGGTTTCCCCGCTGATAATATCGAGTCTCCCTAATCCTCCAAAATATAAAGTTTGCCCTTCATATAGTTGAAATATAAGTGGCTTAATCTCTTTCTTTGGTACTGTAAGCTTATAAGATGGTCTAGTCAAATAATGCATATATTGATGTTTATTAATAACCCCTGGAGTGTCATAAATTATCGACCCATCTAAAAGTGGAAATCCTATCAATCCAATTGTTGTTCTTGGTGAGGTTGATACTGTTAAAACATCAGCTGGTTCACCTAAATATCTTTTCAATATTTGGTTTACAATTTTTGATTTACCAACATTTGAACACCCTACAATATAAACATTTCTACTGCCTTTATATTTTTTAATTAGTTCCCATAATTCGTCAAAATTACCGCCATATTTAGCGGAAACTAAAATTGAATCTAACACAGTAAAGCCTTGTGTAGCTAACATTAATTTTAACCAATTAAGGATTTTTTTAGGCTTAACATTTTTAGGTAATAAATCCATTTTATTACCCACTAATAAAACATCTTCATTTCCTGTTAGTGTTTTAATAGCTGGTACAAATGAACCTGAAAAATCAAATATATCAACAATCTTTACGATTAATGCATTTTCTTCTTTAATTTTTTCGATTATTTTTACATAATCACTATTTGAAACTGTGTATGGATACACTTCATTATAGTGGCGAATTCTAAAACACCTTTGGCAAATCATATTGCTAGGTTTATAAGATTCCATAATTTTTTCATTTACATATCCTGGCAGAGTATTATCTTCAGTCTGAATAATTGCGCCGCAACCTTTGCAATAAAGTTCCTTCATGTGTTACCTCTTCTCATCTAATTTCATATTGTAATAAAAATCCGGGTCAGTTCTTAATAATCTTCGTAAGATTCTTCGTTCATAATACTTACTGATTTTAGTGAACCATTTCTCTCCCTTTCTCTTGATAGTATTAACTACTATAACATAAAAATTCATCCTTCTACCACCTAAAACATCTGTCATAAATTGATCTCCAACCAAACAAACTGTTTCAGGGTTTGGGTAATTAGCATATTTGAGTGCTCTCTTAAAACCAAGTTTAAAAGGTTTGTTAGCGCTGTAAACATATCTTGCTGCAACTTGTTTCGCAAAAGAACGAACTCTTTCTTTCTTGTTATTAGAGATAATATATATTTTAAAACCTATCCGTTTTATCGTTTCAAAAAGTTGATGAATTTTACTTGTAGCTTTATATTCATCATATGATAAAAGTGTATTATCTAAATCTAGCATAATAATTCTTATGTTGCTATTCCATAAATCCTGTAAATCTATATCATAAACTGTTTTTTTATATTCATTTGGATAAAAATGTCGTTTATTAAATAATAATTCAAGCATATTTTGCCTCCAAATCTTACTTTAATTATACCTAAAAAACAATGAATTGTCTATTTTTTTCGGCCGATATATAATATTTTCATAAAAAAACACTAAAATTGTTATATTAGTGTTTCTATTGTCTAATATATTTAATTATTATCTATATTTTCTTGGTTTAATTAAACATTCTTTTCCATATCCAATTAAATCAAAGCGATTAGCTTTCTTAAGTGCACTATAAACTAAATCATAATTCTTTGGATTACGATATTGAATTAATGCTCTTTGCATAGCTTTATCTTGTCTGCTTTTAGCAACATAAATTGGTTGCATTGTTTTTGGATTTAACCCAGTGTAGTACATAGTTGTTGCTGAGGACATAGGTGTAGGATAAAAATCTTGGACTTGTTCAGGATTATAATTCATATCTCTAACATATTCAGCAAGAATAATTGCATCTTCTAAAGTAGAACCAGGGTGACTTGACATAAGATATGGTACAAGGAATTGATTTTTACCTAATTTCTTATTTATCTGATAATACTTTTTCACAAATTTATCATACAACTCTCTATTTGGTTTCCCCATTGCTTTTAAAACGTTTGGACTAACATGTTCAGGTGCTACTTTTAATTGACCTGATACATGATGCTCAACCAATTCATTAAAGAAATCAGGATTTTTATCATACATTACATAATCATATCTAATGCCAGATCTGACAAAGACTTTCTTAACTCCATCTAATTCTCTTAAAGTTCTTAATATATCTAAGTAGTCTTCATGGCTTACTTCTAATTGTTTACATGGCACTTGATCCAGACATGATTTAAATTGACAAACACCTTTAGTAACCTGTTTTTGACAAGCAATATTATAAAAGTTTGCAGTTGGTCCACCAACATCATGAATGTAACCTTTAAAATTTTCATCATTAATTATTTTTTTTGCTTCCTTAACAATTGATTCTTTTGATCTTGATTGAACAGCTCTACCTTGATGACTTGTTAAAGCACAAAAACTACAGCCTCCAAAACAACCTCTATTAGCTGTGATAGAAAACTTGATTTCATCCATTGCAGGAATGTGACCTATTTTTTCTAATTTTGGATGAGGAGCTCTCATAAATGGCAAATCATATACTTCATCCATTTCAAATCTTGTTAGAGTTCTCATAGGAATATTTTGCAAAATATAAATACCTTCATATGTTTCAACTAATGGTTTACCAACAAAACTGTCTTGATTAGTATATTGCTTCATAAACGACTTTGCATAAGCTTCTCTATTAGAAGTGATTTCTTTAAAACTAGGTAAATAGATAGCATTATCAGGTATAAAATTTTTATCTTTGGTTTTTACTAAAGTCCCAGATATATAAGTCAAATATTCAATAGCCATACCGGATTTAAGTGCTTCAGCTACTTCAATAATAGCAAGTTCTCCCATTCCAAAAACTAGCAAATCAGCTTTTGCATCTAGTAAAATGCTTTTATTTACAGTGTCACTCCAGTAATCATAATGAGCAAATCTTCTAAGTGAACTTTCAATACCGCCTAGAATAATCGCACCTTTTTTATCAATTTTTCTAATCACTTCTGAATATCTAACAACTGCTCTATCTGGCCTTTTACCCATTACTCCGCCAGGGGTGTAATTGTCTTTCCTTCGTTTTCTTTTTGTTACCGTATAGTGATTAACCATTGAGTCAATATTTCCTGAAGTTACCAACCACCCTAATCTGGGCAATCCAAATTCTAAGAAAGCGTTAGGATTATTTACATCAGGTTGACTCAAAATACAAACACTAAATCCGTGTCTCTCTAAAACCCTACCGATGATAGCTACCCCAAAAGATGGATGATCGCAATATGCATCACCGCTTACTAAAACAAAGTCTGGAGTATCAATATTTAATTCTTGCATTTCATGTCTATCTATTGGTAGAAAAGGCATTTACGTCACATACTTTCTTGTTAACATATTCAAGTTTTTAATGAATTGTTTGTATTCTGGAATCCAGATATTCATATATTTATAAAACTCTTCTTGATGATTGTGAACTTCTAGATGTATTAACTCATGAATTAAAACTACTCTAATATAATCAATATTAAAGCGGCTTAACATAGAATTCAATTTGATTATTCTCTTCTTAGGAATACAACTACCAAATCTAGATTTCATAAGTTGACCCTTAAAAGTTAGATTATCAATACTAAAATATTTAGAAATTAATGAATACTCTTCATTATATATTTTAGTCATTTGATTTATAAGCAATTCTTTATAAATTTTTTCTATGTAACCTGTATCAAAATAATCTCTTTTAAAAGTAATAACTATTTCATTTTCTCTCATAAAATAACTATTTCTAGGTCTTGAATGGCTATAACTTATCGAATATTCTTCACCAAAAACAAGCATTTCTTCTTGATTATATAATGGGATTTTTTTTGATTGAATCTCAGCTTTATTAAGAATACTGGTTTCACTTCTGTAAATAAAACTTTCGATTTGTTTCTGAGATAAATGGCTATTGCAAGTTATTTTAAGAATATCTTTATTTATTCTTAGGTACATATTTTTGATGTTTTTGTAAAAAACTTGATAATAAAAGTATTTATTACCAAGTTTTATTTTATTCATCAAACGCCTCTAGAAAGGTTAAAACAAATTTAGTCGTTTTTTCTGAGACATCTTTACTAGCATCAACATAATCAACTTTTTGATGTCTAGAATCAATAACATCAGAAACACCTCTAATTGAAATAAATGGAATATTGAATTTATAACAAGTTAGGGCTATTGCCATCCCTTCCATTTCTACACCTAGAACATTATCAACATTTCTAAGTATCTTGCGAATATCTTTTTTAGAAGTAATAAATTTATCACCTGATACTAAATTACCAATCTTATAATTATATCCAAGTTTCTTGAAATGATTTTCTGCTTTTTCTAAGTAATGTTCATTCATCATTATTAATAATGGATCATCTGCCATTTTACCAAAGGGAATATCATCTATTTCTGTTAAAGAAACATCAAAGTATGCTATGCCTTTTGCTAGCAATATATCACCTACACTTATTGGTGATAATCCACCTGCAACACCAGTGTTAATAACTAGTCTTGGTTTATAGCGTGTTAGTAAAATTGTCGCAGTTATAGCTGCGTTAACTTTTCCAACACCAGATTTCACTACTACTACTTCATGATTATGAATTTTACCAATATAGAATGTTTTATCTCCAATCATATCAGTTTTCTTAATCAACATATGTTGGAAATATAAATTGAGCTCTTTATCCATTGCTCCTATAATACCTATCATTTACAACACCTCATTAACTATTCTTACTTTACGTCAACAATTTCCACTTTCATAATTAGTCCACTTTCTGCTTTGTAAGTAACTGTCTTATTCTTCTTGTTTCCAATCAATACTTTGCCCAGTGGAGATTCATTAGAAATCTTCCCTTTGAATGGATTAGCTTCTAAATTTCCTACTATAATATAAACTTTGTTTTCCATTATTTGCTTATCATTGTGGAATATATTTAAGGTTACTGTTTTACCGATAGCAATTGTTCTTGTTCGACTGTTCTCTTTAATAATTTCAGAGTGCTTTAAAATATTTTCAATTTCTTTAACACGGCCCTCAATACGTGCTTGTTCATCTCTAGCTGCATCGTAATCGGCATTTTCTGATAAATCTCCTTGAGATCTCGCTTCTTTCAACGCTTCTAAATTTTTATTTCTTTTTTCACCTTTAAGCTCTTGCAATTCATTCTCTAATTGTGCAAAGCCTGCTTCGGTTAATTGATAGTTATTTTCCATAATTAATCTCTCCTTATAAAATGCAATTTATTATATCATATATTACTTATTTAATATAGCAATTATTTTCGCGTTAATTAAATCAACTGCTACATCATGTTGATAATCATTTGGAATGATAACATCAGCATATCTCTTAGTTGGTTTAACAAATGCATAATGCATTGGTTTAACTGTAGATAAATACTGATTTATGACTGAATCTAAGGTTCTACCACGTTCAATCATATCTCTTTTAAGTCTTCTAATGAAACGTAAATCTTCATCAGCTTCAACAAATAATTTAATATCTGCAAGGTTTCTAATTCTTTCATCTTCAAGTATTAAAATACCCTCTAAAATTATTATTTTGGCAGGCTTGATGGTTTCAGTTTCAACTGCTCTATTGTGGTTAACAAAATCATAAGTTGGTTTCGCAATAGTTTTTCCATTGATCAAATTACACAGTTGTTGATAAAACAAATCACTATCGATAGAGAAAGGATGATCATAGTTAACCATTTTTCTTTCTTCTAAAGTCATTTCACTTTGATCCTTATAGTAATCATCATGTCTAATAACAACGATACTATGTTCTTTCAAGTTTTTCAATATTTTATTTACTACTGTGGTTTTACCAGAAGATGACCCTCCGGCTACTGTTATAATGACTGGTTTGTTCATTGCTTTACCCTCCTTATTAAATCATATGGTTTAACTTCGAAATCTATATTTATATATAATTTTTGTAATGGATGCCTTGCGACATCTATAGGATTCATATCTTCATCTAATAGAGTATTTATTTTGCTGTAATTAAATACTTTCTTAGGTGACACAATCTCAATTTCATCACTTAAAACAAAGTAATTACGTTGTTCTATTAATGCTAGTTTTTGTTCAGGTAAGTAATCTATCACAATCCCAATAAATTCTTTAGTAGGTGTTTCACTTCTAGTATTATATAATTGTTCATTAACTGTTGTTTCACCAGCTAAGAAGCCAATTGAAGTCAATCTATTCTCAGCTTTTTTTATTTCAGCTTTATAAAAAGATAATTCTTTTAATGTATTGTTATAATAATCATCTATAAGCATTCTATATGCTAGAACAACAGTTGCTACATAATGTATAGATTTCATTCTACCTTCAATTTTCAAGGAAGTTACTCCTAAATCTAATAAGTCAGGAATATACTCTGTAATCTCTAAATCTTTAGATGACATTTGAAAATCATAATCCACTGATATTAAATCATTATTCTCATATAGATTATACAGCCACCTGCAACTATGTGCACAGCCTCCACGGTTTGCATCTCTTGTTACCATATAGTTTGATAAAGTACATCTACCAGAATATGAAACACACATTCCTCCATGAATGAAAACTTCTAAATCTGATTTTGTTTTCTTAGAGACGCTACTTATTTCTTCTAGTGACAATTCCCTAGCTAGAACTACTCTTTTAATACCTTCATCATAAAAGTAATCAGCTAAGACATGATTAGTAACAGAAAATTGTGTAGATAGATGAATTTCTAGGTTTGTTATCGCTTTAGCTCTTTCAATAATAGAAAAACTTGAACAGATTATAGCGTCCACTCCCATTTTATCTAATTCTAGAAGATATTCATCTAGTCCATACAAATCTTCATCATGGAAAACAATATTGGTTGTTACATAAACTTTCTTGTTTAGTTTATGTGCAAACAATACTAGTTCTTGTAATATTGGAATTGTAAAATTTGATGCTCTTGCTCGTAATGAAAAGCTAACACCGCCTACATATACTGCATCTGCACCGTATAATAAAGCAATTTTTGCCTTTTCAAGATTTCCAGCAGGGGCTAATAACTCAGCTCTCATTTAGCTCCCCCTTTATCTTTTCGGTTCTTTTATAGTAAAATCCCGAATCGAAAGAATCGTATTTATTTAAAAATTCTTCTTTAGCAAGTTTTTCTGAATATAACTTAATAGAATCATAATATTCTTTGTCAGGAAGAAACATTCTTTCTATAAAAAATGTATTTATAATTTTTTTGAGTTCAGAAAATTCATCAATTGATAGTAGCTTATGTGATCTGAAAATATGAGTGCCAAACTTATCTTCAAGTATAGGATAAAAATCATTGGGTCTAATTTCTTCGTTTAGACGTAAATTATAATTGTTTATTAGATTTTTACCTTCAATTTCTTTATGAATTAAATAGTTTGTTAATAACTTTCTCTTTGAATAAAACATATCAAGGTATCCATGTATAACTAAAGAAATCTCAATACCAGATTTATTCCTGCAAATTAGTTTAATTTCATCTAAAGTAATTTCTCTAGATATAGTTAACCCCTTAATTTTTCTTTTAGAAAAATATTCTTCAGAATAACTATCAGTGTTCATTGTCCCAGGTTGATATATTATTAAGTGATCCATTCCCATATCCTTAGCTAAAACATATACTGTTAGATCACTTATTACAATACCATCAACCTCAATTTCTTTTAGATTAATGAGTAATTCTGTTAAAGATGGTAAATCATCTTGATGTATCATGCAATTAATTAACACATACATTTGCTTATTATTTATTTTAGTCAAATTTTTCAATTCTCTTAATTGAGCTAAACTGAAAATACTTAAGCTTTTAGCTGCAAATACTGTATCAACACAAAATACACCAACTCCAAGTTGATTTAACTTTTCAAACTCTTCTAATGTTTTTAGTCTTGCAACTAAATTCATTTAATCACTCTTTTCTAATTGATATTGATAAACCATCACCAATGCCATAAATATATGAGTCATATTTAGGATTATTTATTAAATATTCATTAAAAGTATTAATTTTCCTAACCAATTGTTTCCTATTTCTTGATTCAATTGTCTCAGGATTTTCAACAAATCCATGAAATAATAAATTATCAGAAACAATTATCCCTTTCGGATTTAGATACTTTTCATATTTTTTAAAAAATCTAATGTACGAAGACTTAGATGCATCAATAAACAGAAGATCACATCGATAATCTTCAGGTAATTCATATTCATTAGCGTCAGCTAAAATCAGGTCAATTCTTGATTCTAATTTAGCTTTGCAAATATTTTTAGAAGCTCTTTTATAATTTAATTCATTTCTTTCAATCGTTAAAATTTTAGCATTTGTAAAATTTGCAATCATGATTGAGGAATAGCCGATGGCCGCTCCTATTTCAAGAACACTTTTCACATTAGACATTTTAATCAATTGAATTAAGAAATTAATTGCATCAATTCTAATAATTGGTGTATTAAGTAGCTTTGCCTCCTCAAGAATCTCTTCAATTTCAGGAGTTGATCTAGTGGGATTTATCTTTTGTAGATAATCACTCATATCTTAATTTTGTTTTTGTTCTTTTTCTTCTTCGTCTTCTAGGAAGTTTTCAAGTACTTCTTCAACTAAATCCCATTCTTCATCTGCTTCAATTTGCATTAATTGACCTTCGTTGCCGTCTTCAGGATTGAAACTAGCTGCGAAAAATTCTCCAGTTTCATCACCTTTCACTTGATAAACAACATAGTTTTTATCAAATTCTTCTGATTCAAAAGTCATAATTATAACACACTCTAATTCCTTACCGTCCTCATCGGTTACTACTAAAATTTCCTCATCCATTTTTTTCCTACTTTCTGCTATCTAGATAGCTTTGCAATATCAATGTGGCTGCTATTTTATCCACTTTTGTTTTTCTTTTTTTTCTGCTTAGATCAGCTGAAATCATAATGCTTTCAGCCATCTTCGAAGTTAATCTTTCGTCAATTAGAACAACTTCTAACTTAAATTCTTTCTCTAATCTATCTTTAAAATCTAATGTTTTCTGTGCTTGAAATCCTATACTTCCATCCATATTTTTTGGAAATCCTAGAATAAGTTTCTCTGGTTTAAGTTCTATGATTTCTTTCTTAAGTTCTCTTATCGCATAAGTATAATCATCTTGTCTAAATCTTATTGTTTTATAGGCAGAAGCAATAATTTGGTTTATATCTGAACTAGCTATTCCTAATGTTTTAGTTCCTAAATCTAATCCTATGACTCTCATAATACTAATTCCTTAATGCGATCTAATGCAATATCAATTTTACTTACGTCTTTTCCACCTGCTTGAGCGAAATCAGGTCTTCCTCCACCATTTCCATTACAAATAAGTGCTGCTTCTTTAACTAATTTTCCTGCATTAAATTCAGCCGATTTGCTCTTACATACAAATATGACTTTATTATCAAGATCAGAAGCAAGGAATACTACTCCATCTTCTAAATTAGCTGCTAAATCATCTACAACTTGTTTTAAAGCATTACCAGATAAATTCTTGGTTCTACCTATTACTTTGTTTCCAAAAGTCATATCGTCGAAATTTGATACTGATTCTAATGATTTTTGCTCTTTCAATTTAATATATTGTTTTTCTAATTCTTTAACTCTATTTTGAGCTAATTCCAACAATCTTCTCTTATTCAAAACGTCTTGATAACTACCTAGCACTTTAATATTAGTGTCAAAATCAAATGAAACCTTAATTCCTTCGATTTCCGCATTATTAGTTATCTTTTTCGCTTTTTCAAGAAGGTTTATTATATCTTGATTAATTCCTTCTAAAGAATCACTAAGATTTTTAACTGCTTCGTTAGTGATAGCTTCAATGCGATAAATTCCAGAACCAATAGAGGAAATACTCTTAATTGCGAAGTTTTGAATATCCTTGATATCTTTTACGTGAGTTCCTCCACATAAATCAAGAGTATACTTCAAGTTAATCATGCGAACTTTATCTTCGTACTTCTCTCCAAATTCAGCGATAGCACCTAATTCTTTTGCCTCATCAATTGTTACTAAACGAGTTTTAGCTTCAAAACTATCCTTTATCATTTCTTTAACTCTTTTTTCTAACTCTAGAATTTGTTCATCTGTTAAAGACTCATAGTGATTAAAATCAAATCTTAATCCTTCATCGCTAACAAATGATCCTTGTTGAGACACATGCTTACCTAATAATCCTCTTAATGCAAAGAACATTAAATGTGTAGCAGAGTGATTATATTCAGTTAGATGTCGTTTTATTTTATTCACTGAAGCTGTAACTTTAACTCCTTCTAAATCTGGTAAAACTGTTTCCTTTGTCCTGTGTAAGAACTGCCCATTTGGTAATTTTACAACATCCATAACACGTAGTGAAATATCATCATTATATATCATTCCTGTATCAGCAATTTGTCCACCACTAGTTGCATAAAACGGGGTTCGTTTCAATACTAATCCTTCAGGAAATACTTTTATAACTTTAGTTTTTTCTATTAGTCTATCATAGCCTACAAATTCACTTTTATCTTCAAACATTAAGTAATCTTGATTTTGTGAAGACATAGATTGTATATTCCCTCTAGCTGATCTCGCACGGTTTTTCTGTATTTCCATTTCTATTTCAAAGCCTGAAGCATCTACAGAATATCCATTTTCCTCAGCATATTCAACAGTTAGTTCGATTGGAAATCCATATGTATCATAAAGCAGGAATGCTTCTTTACCATTTATAGTTTTATTAGATAAATTATCTATTATATCAAAAAGTTTTTTTTCTCCTGATAATAATGTTTCTAAGAATTTATTTTCTTCAGCAATTACAATTTTTTTAATCATTGCTTGTTTTTCAACGATATATGGATAGAAATCTCTCATTATTTCAACAACTATATCAACAAGTTCAGTTAGGAATGATCTATCAATTTTTAGTTGTTTTCCATATTTCACAGCTCTTCTTAACAATCTTCTTAAAACATATCCTCGACCTTCATTGCTCATCATTGCTCCATCAGCTATTGCCATTGTAACTGTTCTTATATGATCAGCGATTACTTTAAATGATTTCTGTCCAGTATATTTGATATCTGTAATATTAGATATTTTCTTAATAATTGGCATGAACAAATCTGTTTCAAAATTAGTTTCAGCATTTTGAATTATTGAAACAAATCTTTCAAATCCACCACCTGTATCAATATTTTTATTAGGCAATTCAGGATAGTCTTCTCTAGACAATCCACTTACAGCGTTATATTGTGAAAATACAATATTCCATATTTCTACAAATCGATCATTTTCAATATCTTTTTTAATTGTATCAATGCCATGATTACCAAATGCAGGTCCTCTATCAAAGAAAATTTCAGTACATGGACCACATGGACCAGCCCCGATCTCCCAGAAATTTTGATCATCGGTATCAATAATATGATCCTTTGGAACTCCTAATTTAATCCATTTTTCGTAAGACTCATTATCCGTTGGATATACAGTAAAATATAATTTATTTAAATCAAATCCAAAATATTTATCACTTGTTAAAATCTCAAATGCAAAGTCGAGTGCTTCATCTCTAAAATAATCTCCAATCGAAAAATTCCCTAGCATTTCAAAGAAGGTATGATGTCTAGAGGTATTACCTACATTCTCTATATCATTAGTTCTAATACATTTCTGTACATTTACAATCCTTGGATTTTTAGGAACAATTCTTCCATCAAAATATTTTTTTAATGCAGCAACACCTGAATTCATCCATAGCAAAGTAGGGTCATCATTAGGTATTAGTGAAGCCCCTTCTTCTATTAAATGACCTTTATCTTTAAAAAATCTTAGCCAAGTGTTTCTAATTTCATTTCCTGTCATATATCTCATAATAGCCCTCCTAAAAAAAAAGAAAATCGTCCTTATCAAAAGGACGAATTAATCCGTGGTACCACCTTAATTCTAGTTCAAGAACTAGCGCTTAAAGACTCTTAACGCGAGCAATACGAATGCTTTTAGGCATCACTCAGAAGTAGCTTCATAATCTTAATATGCTTAGTTACACCAACCCTAAGCTCTCTGGAATGAATAAGAATTACTACTATTCTTCGTCTTCGATTTAACTGTTAAAATTATACAATATTTTGTCTATATTTGCAAATGTATTACATACATTTTTATAAGAAATCTTCAATTGTTAATTCTTTTGTTTGATCTTTGTTAATTTCTTCTAATAAAAATGTTTTTAACAAAGTGTTCCTTGGTATATCTCTACCAAGAACCCCTCGCTTGTATGCTTCAAAATCACCAATTATCAGTAGTTTTTCCTTAGCTCTTGTTACGCCTGTATATAATAGCTTCCTTCTTAACATAATAGAATATGCTTTCACTAAAGGCATAATAACACACTTGTATTCAGAGCCTTGAGATTTGTGGATAGATACTGCGTATGCTAATGTAAGGTTATCTAAATCTTTCATATTATATTTAACGATATTTCCAGAAAAATTAACCAGTAATTCTTTTTCCTCAGTAATCCCACAAACTATGCCTTGATCACCATTCATAACATTGTCTTCTGGTTGATTGACTAATTGCATTACTTTATCATTATAAAAGAATGTCTTCTCTTTATATTTTAAGTTGAAGTCTTTATTTTTGTTATTGAAACGATTCTGAATCAAATCATTAATACGATTTATTCCATTTAGGCCTCTATACACAGGAATTAATACTTGAATATCTTCTAATAAACTATACCCTAGATCATTTAAAGATTTTATTTCTGAAATTATTTTATCGGCAACGAACCTTTCATTTATACGGTGAAATTCTCGATCATCAAAGCAATCAAAAAGACTGCGATTAATTTCTTTATTAAGAATGTCATATGCTAAAGAAATAATTTTTGAATTTTCAGCTTGTCTATGAATGATATCTAATTCAATAACATTAAATAAATCACTTGAAATTAGGTCACTTAAAACATCGCCAGCACCTACTGATGGTAATTGATTTGAATCTCCAACAAATACAATTTTTGTGTTTTGAGAAATAGAACTTAATAGTCTTTTTGCTAGTAAACAATCCATCATTGAAACTTCATCTATAATTATAAGTTTTGCATCTAATTGATTATATTCATCATAAATAAAATGGCCTTCATAGTCATAACCTAAAAGTTTATGGATTGTTTTGGCTTTTAAATTAGTTGATTGAGATAATCTTTTTGCAGCTTTTCCTGTTGGTGCAGCTAAAGCAATAATATCATTATCTTTTGGGTTATTATTAATCATTAAAAAGATATCTACAATACCTTTAATTACTGTTGTTTTACCAGTACCTGGTCCACCAGTAATAATAACAAATTGATTATTTAAAGCTTTAGAAATAGCTCTTTTCTGAGCCTTAGTATATTGAATGTTATTTACTTTTTCAAAGTCATTAATATATGCTTCTATATCTGTATGTTGATTGCTACTTTCTTCACTAAAACTCAGTATTTTATTTGCTATATATTTTTCAGCATTAAATAAATAACTTAGAGATAAGATATTGTCTTTTTCAATTATTCTTTTAGATTCAATAAGTACAGCAAGCTGATCATCAATTATGCATTTATCAATTTGTGTATCGGTATTATTCAAATACTTAATTGTAAAATCAACAAGTTTTTCTCTTTCGATAAAAGTATCTCCGTACTTATTCATATATTCATTAAGTAAAAAATATACAACTGCAGATATTCTTAAAGGTGAATCAAATTTAAAACCAACTTTTAACCCGATTTCATCCGCTCTTCTAAATCCAATTCCTTCTACAGTATCGATTAATACATATGGATTCTCTTTAATTACTTCTATTGTATTATTACCATAAACTGAGTATACTTTCATTGCCATTCTTGGAGAGATTTCAAACCCATACAACCAAATCAATGTATTCTCTAAATCACGGTTATTAACTATCTGATTAAAGATGCTATCTCTTAATTTAGGATTAATTCTAGGAATATCATTTAATATATTCTTGTCATCAGCAATCAAGTCTAATGCACTTAATCCTAACTTATCAACAATCTTCTCAGCTGTTTTTTTACCAATACCTTTGAATAAATCACTAGATAAATAATCAACCAGTCCTATAGCTGTATTATCTACAATTCTTTCAAAGGTTTTAGCATTATATTGTGTACCATATTTATTATGATGACTTAGTTCTCCTTTAAAACGATAATTTGTATGTTTATCTAGCATAGGAAAAAACCCACAAACAAT
>JAGLYJ010000139.1 GCA_023132365.1 Mycoplasmatota bacterium | reverse complement strand
GATAAAATTGAAAAAGAATTCGATTTAAAAATCGCTCCTGCTTTTTCTGACCATATAAATGATGTTCAACCACCATGGACGGATGTTACATTCTTTAGAATGTTTTTAGATCATCCTAAAGCAAATAAGAAATATTTAAAAGGTAAAACTATTAACCCATATATTTTATTCGATACAATCAAATCAAATCTATTTCCAGGTAAAATACCAAATACAGAATTGTGGAATGTTTTAACTGAAATTATTCCTTATTACCAAAAAACATTTGGTATCGATGGTGCAAGAATTGATATGGGACACGCATTGCCAACCGCTCTATTAAAGAAAATAATCGAAAAAGCTAGAAAAATAGACAACAACTTTGCCTTTATCGCGGAAGAACTAACCCCTAGCAATGCTCAAAAAGCAAAAGAGTCTGGGTATAATATAATTATTGGAAATGGTTTTTGGATGCAACCAAGAATTTGGGAGAAGAAACTTCATAAATTCATCTATGGAGCTAAAGATATTGCCTTACCAATGTTTGCTTGTGCAGAAACTCATGATACAGCTAGAATAGCTGGTAGAGATGGTGGGAGAAATTTAGCAAGATTAACTACTACTTTAAATATGCTATTACCTAATTTAGTTCCATTTATTAATTCCGGTCAAGAAGTTTATGAAACACAACCTATGAATACAGGTGTTGATTGCAGCTTATCAGATAAATTCAAATTACCAGAAGGTGACTTATTTTATGGTAAACTTGCTTTATTTGATAAATATGCTATTCATTACCTAAACCAAGACCGTTGGGAACTACCTGATCATTTAGAAGGTATAAAAAAGATTAGAAATAAGTGGCTTGAAGAAATAACAAATCTTGATTGTTATTTGCCTATCTACTTTAATGAATTTGATACTTCTGCAATTGGGGTTTCGTACTATAATAAAACTACTGGCAAATGTTTATTAGTTGTAGCTAATTCAAATGTATATAATGATATTCAATGTCATGCTTCAATCAACAAGCTTAGAGAGGTAAGCAATAATTTTAATAACTCAGGAAAACTGTTGTATGCTACCTATGAATTTGGAAGAGATTACCATGATTTCTCAAGTGATGGTAAAATCTATTTCCACTTAGGTGCTGGAGAACTAAAAATTATAGAATTCTAAAAAAAA
>JAGLYJ010000138.1 GCA_023132365.1 Mycoplasmatota bacterium | reverse complement strand
TCAGATTACCTTGAATATCGATCAAAGTACAACTCTATTACAAGTGGCTTATAATTCTTTACCTATCATCGATATTCCTTTGAGCGAAACGCAAACCTTCGCCGGATGGTATTTAGATGAAAACTTAACCAATTTGTACACCTTAGAGCCGGTTACAGATAATTTTGAATTATATGCAAAATTTGTCGATTCTGCCTATGCAGTTGATTTATGGATTTTTGATAATTATTATGACACTATATATATCGAGACTTTAGAAACCTTAGTTATCCCTTTAATTGATGTTGATGGTTATGAATTTAAGGGATGGTATGTTGATTCAAACTTTACAGAAGAATATTCACCTTCAGTAATTAGTGAAGATATTACACTATATGGCTTATACGAAGAGGAACAATACAATATAACCTTTTATGATAGCTTAGGAAATATTATTTCTAGTTCTTCTCAAGTCAATGGAGAAACAATAATATATCCTCAAGATCCAACAAAAGCTTCTACTATCTCTTTTGATTATTATTTTTCATCTTGGAGTGAATCAGATGTTACAGTGAAGGAATCACTTGAAATTTATCCTATTTTTGATAAGGACTTCATTGAAAGCAGCGTTACATTAAACCCAAGTAAGGATACCATTACTGCTGGTGAAGAATATCTTGATTCTTCAATTAACCTATTAGATTCTACATTAACAATAGAAATAGAAACAGATTTAGATACCTTTCTTCCAGGAAAATATTTCATAAATTATATGCTCTACGATCAGGAGGAATTAGTATTTACGATTAGTCGCTACATTAGAGTCATCGAATATATGCCAACTGTAGAAATTACATTAAACGCTGGTATATCAACAATCTATATAGGACAATCCTATATCGAAGCTGGAGCGACATCAAATATTGGTGAAGTTACCATTAGCGGTGAAGTAAATCCTTTGGTTGTTGGTATATATTATATTAGCTATCAAGTAGAATATGAGAATCAAATTTTTATGAAGACAAGAGTAATTAGCGTCCGTGATTCAAGTGTTTTAACAACTGTAGTAAATTCTTTTCAACTAACAATCAAGGAGGATGAATATGAAGAAATTTAGTCTTGTATTTGTGCTCTTATTAATCCTACTATCTCTATCTGCTTGTGCAACTTTCGATGAAAGTGACGTCACAATCATTTTAA
>JAGLYJ010000137.1 GCA_023132365.1 Mycoplasmatota bacterium | reverse complement strand
GATGAATAAGTGGAGGGATAAAACAAGCACATATTTTAAAAGAAGTGCTTCTACAATAACCCCTATTTTAATAGCGTTTTTAATTGGAGCAATAGCGATTCTTTTAGCTAAGGAAAATCCATTATCAACTTATTATATTTTGATATCTAAATCTCTGTTCAATGTAAAAGGATTAATGAAAACTCTTCATTATGCAGCACCGCTAATACTAGCAGGACTAGCAATAGCAGTGAGTTTTAAAGCCGGACTATTTAATATGGGTATTGAAGGACAAATTATATCAGCAGGATTCGTTGTAGCCGTTCTAGGATTTAGACTTGCAGCACTTCCAGCAGCTATATTAATTCCATTATTATTAATTGTGGGAGTAGTCGTGGGAGTGATAATGGCTATAGTACCTGCGGTTTTAAGAGCCAAGTTTAATGTTAATGAAATGGTAGTAACCTTATTATTAAATTATGCGATATATTCAGTACTAGAATACTTAACTTCTAATGTAGCTTTCTTTAGAGATGCAAGTAGTGGTTACGTATCTACTAACATGGTAGGAGCTAATGCAATTATACAAAGAATAGGTAATACAAAACTTACACTATTCTTCTTTATAGTAATTGCAGTATTTGTTGTTATGTATTTTGTGTTTAATCGTTCTAAGCTTGGATTTGAAATAACTGCAATGGGTAAAAACAAAGCTTTTGCAGAAGCAACTGGAATGGAAACACAAAAGAAGATAATTCGTATTATGCTAATATCTGGTGCTTTAGCAGGGTTGGCCGGCGCAGGGTGGATGCTCAGTGAAAAATTCTCATATACATTAGATTTTTCAGGAATACCGGGACTCGGATGGGATGGAATGTTAATTGCCTTACTAGGTAGTCACTCTCCTATAGGAATTCTAATATCTGCCATATTCTATGCCGTACTTAAAACTGGTAGTGCTTCAGTTGCTATATATACTGCTGTACCAGCGGAAATTATATTGCTACTCCAAGCATTGACTATATTGTTTTTGTCTATAAAATTCTTTAATAAAAAGAAAATAAAGCAGCCAAAAAAGGAGGAAGCTAAAAATGGATCTAGTTCTTAAAATTTTTTCCGATTCTCTCTATTTTACCGGTCCAATCTTGCTTTGTACTCTTGGTGGTTTATTTGCATATAAATCAGGTATGATTAATATTGGACTTGAAGGTATGATGTTGTTTGGTGGATTTATAGCTTCATTAGTGATTTTCTTTACAAATAGTTGGTTGCTAGGATTTATTGCGGCTATTATATTAGCTATATTACTTGGTTTAATGTTCTCTTTCTTTGGAGTAAC
>JAGLYJ010000136.1 GCA_023132365.1 Mycoplasmatota bacterium | reverse complement strand
CTTGTTTCTACTTCTCCTGGAAGTAGAGGAGCATTCTTTGTTGATGACTTCAGTTGGACAACTTATACAGCTCCAGCTGCAATCACAGAATTATTTATATCTGAATATGCAGATGGTAGTTCAAATAATAAATATATAGAAATATATAATGGTACAGGTGCTGATATTGATTTAACAGATTATAAACTTGTTTTATATAATAATGGAACAACAGACCCTGGTAACACAACAGATTTAACTGGAACAATAGCTGCAGGAGATGTATATATTGCTTATAACAGCCAAGCTGTTGCAACTATCGTTGATGCAGGAGATGTAACTTCAACGGTTACATATTTTAACGGAGATGATTGTGTTGTTTTAACTAAAAACGATGTAATTATTGATGCTATTCTTGAAGTTGGACATACTAATGATCTTTATGTTGTTGATGATGTTACTTTGATTAGAAAACCAACAGTAACAGGACCTACAGTAACATTTAGCTTAGATGATTGGACAGAAGTTACTCAAGATGATTGGACAGATTTAGGTACTCATACAGTTTCATAATATATTTTTTAGAACACAACTTGAAAAAATATATGAAAGACATTGCGATTTGCAATGTCTTTTCTTTATGTTTTATCAATATCAATAAATATTAATCAAATTATCCCCAAATTAGATTTGCAAATTCTGGATAATCAATGAATGGATTTCTGTTTCCTTGATAAGTATATAGTATTTCATTTCTGTTTCTTTCAAAGTCATCAACTGGATCTAGTTCGTTCCATTCAAGTAACATTGATAACATACCCATTGTTTTTAATGAAGTAGTAGATAATTCATCGTCATTCAATGTTAAGTCAAAATACATAGTCGTCATATAAAATAGTATACGAGCTACATCACCTTTTACTTCATCTCTTGGCTCATAAAAGTCATTTCCACTAACTGTGCTGAAATAATCATTGCTTCTTGTTGAATTTTCTCCTGGATCAGCAGGTTTTAAATTATGAATATCAGTTGCTTTACTTGGAAAATCATCTTCACCATATTGTACATATACTCCAAGTCTTGATTGTGGCCACGTGTGTTCTCTATTCCAAGTAATTCCACTATCCCAAGTTTGGTCAACTGAATATCCAGTATAAACTAACATAATACTACTGCTATTATTTGGATCTACATCAGATTCTTGAAGAATATCTCGAGCATCGCCATATAGTAGAGGAATAAAATTACTATTGATAATATTATTCAATGTGACTTTAAGCGAATTGCCTTCTTGATTTAATGCATCTTCATAATATAGTAAATCTATTTCAATAGCGAAATCATCT
>JAGLYJ010000135.1 GCA_023132365.1 Mycoplasmatota bacterium | reverse complement strand
CTAGCAGCTAAAGCATTTGCATTCCATGAAAGAACTTTATCATCTAAAGAAATTTCAGGTTTAGCAATTTTCATTGGTTGATTTACTATTGTTGCAACATAATCTATTGTTAAATCCATTGCTGCAAAATAAGCACTTGTTAATACTGCTGAATCAAATCCAGCAACATCAGCATTAGCAGGTATTGGATCAGCATTAATATCAACTAATGCTCCACCATTTGGATAATCTGCATTCCAAACTAATTTAATTGCAAAGTCTCTTACTGCAGTTGATTTAGCATTAGGGAATAATATGAATGAACCATTTGCAGGTACATCATCTAAAATGTTTGCTAGTAACCCATGAGCTTTTAAATCATCTACAGTGTAAACAGTAACATCCCAATTAGTAATTTCAGCACCAAATTTAAATGTACCATCAGCGCTAACTTCAGTTGCGACACCTACACCTAAACGAGCTTTTACGAAATCTCCATTTTCATCAAATATCATAATAACGCCATTGTTAAACCATGGAACACCAAGGTTACTTGCTAGCGTAGTAAATGAATCGACTACTGCTGAATCTACTGCGAATGCTGCATACATATCTTTATCATAATAATATACTTGTTCCAACCCTTGACGGAATCCAGCTCCACCAAATGCAGTATTCATTATTAGAGCAGTTTTATTATTAGAGATAACTTCTATATTTTTTTCAACTTCATTAATAGTTACTGTTGCTGTTACATTATCTAAAATTAGACTAGTAACTTCTTGTACTTCTTTGATTGGTAATTTAACTTCAACAACACCATTTACTTGCATTGGTGTAACAATTGCAGTTCCATCACAATCATAATCATAAAACGCTTTGAATGCGTCCATCATAACTGCACCATCTAAACCTTCAGGATAAATAAGTAAGTATCCACCATCTGGAACAACTATAGCAGTAAGTAAATCTGTATTATCCCAAAGTAACCCTTGAGTAGAAATATTACCAGCCATATTCATTTCAAATGGAGTTCCATTTAAGAAACGTGCAATTTCAATTTCATTATATTCATTAAGAACTACAGCAACACCAGATGTTAATACTGGCTTTACAGCTAAGTTATTAAAGAAATCAGATGTATAGATAATTGCTCTATCAGTTAAATCAAATGCTCCAAAAGAGCTTAAATCTGGATTCATTTCTAATCTAGTTTCAACTCCCATAACATTAGAATATAAAGTATCTGTATCTCCGTATAAATCTATGTAATCTGGTGAAGTATCTTCAATTAAGATAACCGCATAAGCAGTATCTGTAAACCCATTAGCTACTACAGAGTATTCAATTACAAAATATGTTCCA
>JAGLYJ010000134.1 GCA_023132365.1 Mycoplasmatota bacterium | reverse complement strand
AAGGTTGCTTTTTATTTGATAAAAAATATGTTAAAATATTAGTAATAATATATGAAAGGATTTGTAGTTACTACAGGTGGCAAAATGAATATTTTATTGTAACAGTCAGTATAAAAGAAATTATCTCTTTTTTATTGACTAAAAACAAAACTTATAAAGAGGTAGAATATGATAGAAATAAGAAAACTTAATATAACTAAAATCTCCGAAAAAAGAGATTTAATAAATGATTTAACTTTTGTACTAAATCCTAATGACAAATATGCATTAATTGGATTAGAAGGAATTGGTAAATCCACTTTACTAAAGGTTATTTTAGGAAAAGAGGATTTAGACTATATAGAAGTTAAAGGTGAAATAAAGAAAAATAATAAAACAATTGGGTATTTACCTCAATCTATAGAGAGCGAGTGGGATAACCAAACAAGTATTGACTTCCTATTGAAAAATAATCCTATTGATATTGTAAATCCAGAGGATTATCAAAAATTATCGATTTTGGATAAAGTATTGAATGATGTTAGGTTCGATTTGGACAAATTTGATGATGCAAAGACAATAAGTCAATATAGTGGTGGAGAAATAATAAAATTAGGTCTTACAAAGATATTGCTAGATGAACCAGATGTATTATTGTTAGATGAACCAACTAATGACTTAGATCTAGAAACAATAATATTTTTGGAAGATTTCATTTTGAGAGAAGAAAGACCAATTTTATATATATCTCATGATGAAACCTTGCTAGAGAATACAGCAAATGGTATTGTTCATCTTACACAAATTCATGGAAAAACTATTGCTAGAAGCTTTTTCCAAAAAGGATCATATATTGAATATGTGACAAGCAGAAAATTATCTATGGAAAGTCAAGAGATGATAGCCAAAAAGCAAAGATCAAACTTAAAAAAGAAAATGGATAAATTAAGAGAAGTTTATCAAAAAGTTGAGCGCCTTCAAAACGATGCTGTAAGGGCGCCCACAAAAGGAAGACTACTCAAAAAAAAGATACATGCACTTAAAAGTCAGAAAGCTAGATATGAAAAAGAAGAAAATGACTTCGTTGAAATTCCTGAAAGAGAAGAAGAAATAAATCTTTTCTTCTCAGATATTATACCTGTTCATAATTCTAAAGTTGTTTTGGATTACAATAATGAAAAATTAACAATTGAAGGAAAAATTATCGCAAAGAATGTTAAGCTATTTGTCAAAGGACCAAAGAAAATTGCTATTATAGGTAAAAATGGATCTGGAAAAACTTCGCTTCTTAAAGAAATATACCAATCTATGAAAACCATTGATAACATTAAGGTTGGATATATGAGTCAAAACTATGATGATGTA
>JAGLYJ010000133.1 GCA_023132365.1 Mycoplasmatota bacterium | reverse complement strand
AGGATTGAAGAAGTTCATCATGCTATAGAAGAAGAAATCGATTTTAGATTATTACTTAATCCAGTGGAATTTATTGGTGAAAATTATAAAGTCAAACAAGTAAGGTGTGAAGTTATGGAATTAGGAGAAATGGATTCTTCAGGAAGAAGAAGACCAATGCCAACTAATACATATAAGATTTTTGATATTGATTCTTGTATTATTTCGATTGGACAAAGTCCTAATCCTATAATTAAAAATGCAACACCAAATCTTGAGGTTGATAATAGAGGTAGAGTTGTAGTAAATAATTATCAAACATCAATACCAGGTGTTTTTGCTGGTGGAGATGTTGTAACTGGAGCGGCAACTGTTATTTTGGCTATGGGAGCGGGAAAAGAAGCTGCTGTTGAAATGGACAAATTTATGAGGAACTTAAAGGGATAACCATATGGATAAAGAGAAAATAGTTATTACTAAGAAAGAAAATATTACACACGCAATAAAATTCACACTATTTTCAATTTCAGCTGGATTAATTCAAATTGGTTCATTTGCATTGCTAAATGAAGTATTTAATTTAAGGGAATCCATTGCATATTTTATTGCTTTAGTTCTCTCTGTATTATGGAATTTTACTTTAAATAGAAAATTTACCTTCAAATCAGCTGCGAATGTGCCTGTAGCGATGACAAAAGTGGGGATATATTATTTAATTTTTACACCGCTATCAACTTGGTGGGTAGATAAACTAACATTTATAGGTTGGAATGAATACTTAGTTGTAGTATTTACAATGCTTATAAATTTTGTTACCGAATTTTTATATACAAGATTTGTAGTTTATCACAATCAAATAAATACAGCTTTGAAAGATGCAGAAGTTAATGAAGTATAAAAAAAAGACCTAAGCAGGTCTTTTATTTTTATCCAGCAGTATTTATTGGAACAAATACTCTTGTTGCTAATTCTTTATCTAGCATGTATAAACCAGAATTTTTAACCATTTTAACTTTTTCAATTAATTTAGAGAAATTATCTTCCTCTTCAACTTGTTCATCAACATACCATTGAAGTAAGCCAATACTTGGATAATCATTTTCTTCGTAAGCTAGTTTCATTAAACTATGGATTCTTCTTGTAACTTCTTTTTCATGAGCTAATGAAGCTTCTAATACTTCTAATACTGATTCAAAGTTATTCTTAGGGTCTTCAAAACCTCTAATTTCAACCCTTCCACCACGTTCATTAACATAATTCATAAATTTTTGAGCGTGAGCCATTTCTTCTTGGAATTGGATATCAAACCAGTTTACAAAGCCATCAAGTGATAAGCTTTCTAAGTAATTCTTCATTGCTAAATATACGAATGCAGATTCTATTTCAAAGTTTAATTGTGTGTTTATTGCTTTTTCTAATTTATTATTCATAATATCACTCCTTATCAAAT
>JAGLYJ010000132.1 GCA_023132365.1 Mycoplasmatota bacterium | reverse complement strand
AGTTTAGAATCTAGACTTGAAGAATATCGTGATTTAGGTGTAGATAATCCAAGTATTTTACCTCGTATTATAGATACAATAATGTTGCCAGAAGAAGTAGTTTGGGAACTTGGTGTTACTGGAATTGGTATGCGTTCAGCAGTAAATAAACCATATGATGTTCGTAAGGTTATGCCATATGCAAGATATGATCAAGTAGAATTTGAACCACCTTGTTCTGACTATAGCGATGCTAGAAGTAGATTGGATATTAAAGTTAAGGAAATGTATCAATCAATATCAATTATTAGACAATGCTTAGCTAAAATGCCAGAAGGACCTGTAAGAGTAAAACCTGCAAGAGGACAATCAATGCGCTGGAAAGTTCCTAAGGGACATGTATACAGTGTAGTTGAATCTAGCAGAGGTGAATTTGGATACTTTGTGGTTTCAGATGGTGGAATAAGACCTTACCGAATTGGTGTTCGTGGAGCTAGTTATCCTCAAGGATTACTAGGCATTGAAAAATATATGCCAGGAACAAGAATTGATGACGCTGCCCTTTGGGTGGACACAATGGGGGTTTGTTCCCCAGAAATAGATAGATAGGGGGAATGTTATATGGAAAACAAGAAGAAATATCCAAAATCAAGTATTTTTAAACCATTAAGACACTTCAAGTATCTATTTAAAAAACCTGTATCTCATAAGATGGGAAATATATTCACTAAGAAAAATGCTGAAGTAATTGGTAGTGATCGAATAATAAAACCCACATGGGTAAAAGATGCATCACCAAGAACTGCACCTACAAATCTTAGAGGGTTCCATGTTAATGATTGGGATAAGTGTATTGGTTGTGGAACTTGTGGTGAAATTTGTCCTACAGACGCAATCATTATGGTTGAGCGCACAGATTTGCCAGACAAAGCAGGAGAACATCAACAACGTCCTGTTATTGATTATGGTAGATGTTGTTTTTGCGCTCTATGTGTAGATACATGTACTACTGAATCACTAAAAATGACTAAGGAATATATTTATTCAGATACAGATCCTGATAGTTTCTTATTGATGCCTGAAGAAAAATGGCAAAATGAAGATGTTGAACTTGGATATGTTAAAAATCCAGACACGGATTTATTGGATTTAAAAAGAATCGAAATGGAACATATTGCTCCTAGTGAAAGAATTACAAGTTATATTGAAGTTGTTAAAGGCTATTCTAAAGAGTTTGCTAAACAAGAAGCAGCTAGATGTGTTGAATGTGGTGTTTGTACTGCATCATGTCCAGTTCAAATGAATATTCCTCAATATATAAAAGCAATTTGGGAAGATGATATTGAAGGAGCATTAAGACAAGTGTATGAGACTAATCCTTTACCAGGAGTATGTGGTAGAGTTTGTACTCATAACTGTGAAACTGCTTGTGCAATTGCTGTTAGAGGTGAAGCAATCGCTATTAGATGGTTAAAAAGATATATTATAGATAGTGCTCCAGAGGATATGTATAAGAAGATATTTGGAGAACCAGTTTCTGAGGTTATAGATGCAAAAATAGCTATTGCTGGATCTGGGCCTGCAAGTTTGAGTGCGGCATATTATTTAA
>JAGLYJ010000131.1 GCA_023132365.1 Mycoplasmatota bacterium | reverse complement strand
ATAGCCACTTCAATAAGCGAGGATTCTAGAACTCTAGAAGATGTTTATGAACCCTTCCTTATTCAAAAAGGTTTTGTTTCTAGAACACCAAGAGGTAGAGTTGTTACTGAGAAAGCCTATAAACATTTAAAGAAAACTTATCAAGGATCTATGTTTTAAAATGAAGACAAAGGATTTTGATTATATATTACCAAAAGAGTTAATAGCTCAGACACCATTAGAAGTAAGAAGTGATTCACGTCTTCTAATATTAAATCGTTTAAACAAAGAACTAAAGCATGATACTTTCTTTAATATTGAAAATTATTTAAAGAAAGGCGATGTTTTAGTTTTAAATAATACTAAAGTTATTCCAGCAAGGCTTTTTGGAGAGAAAAAAGAAACAAAAGCTAATATTGAAATATTACTATTAAATCAATTTGGACTTGATTCATGGGAAGCATTAGCTAAACCCGCTAAAAGAGTTAAATTGGGCACTGTTTTGGTATTTGGTTCTGGATTGTTAGAACTTGAATGTACAGAAGTGTTCGATGATGGTATTAGACATTTCAAACTTAAATATGAAGGTGAATTAGAAGATATTTTGGATCAACTTGGTGAAATGCCACTTCCACCATATATTCATGAAAAGTTAGAAAATCAATCAAGATATCAAACTGTGTATTCAAAAATTACTGGGTCAGCCGCAAGCCCTACTGCAGGACTTCACTTTACTAAAGGTTTACTTAAGAAACTTGGTGATAAAGGAGTAATTATTGAGTATGTCACTTTACATGTTGGATTAGGAACATTTAGACCAGTAATGGTTGATGATGTTTTAAATCATAAAATGCATTCTGAGTTTTATCAAATATCAAAAGAAACAGCAAATACATTGAATAAAGCAAAAGCAGAAGGTAGAGATATTATCGCTGTTGGAACAACTTCTGTAAGAACATTAGAAACAGTGATTAATCACTATGGTAGTTTTAGAGAAGCTTCAGGGTTCACTGAGATATTTATCTATCCTGGATATCAGTTTAAAGCTATAGATACTCTGATTACTAATTTTCATTTGCCAAAATCAACATTGCTAATGTTAGTTTCAGCGTTTGCATCAAAAGAAATAATTATGAATGCATATAATGAAGCAGTTAAAGAAAAGTATAGATTCTTCTCATTTGGAGATTCTATGATTATAAGAAAATAGATGGTTAAATTATAGCCATCTATTATTTTTTGTGCTGAAAAGCTACTATAAATAATATTATTTTAATATCATATATTTATTTTTCTAATTCTTTTTGTTATAATGTATTGGGTAGTTTTCAAACAGTGTATATAGTTGTATGTGCATACATAATGTGCAAACAATCCAGTAAGAAAACAATATGGAAACCCCGACAATTTGTTTTATAACCTAAAAACTTGCAAAATATACATTTTTTTAGTATAATGATATTGAGGTGAAATATATGATAAATCGTCCAATATATCTAGACACATTAATTCAGTCGATTGACAATGGACTTGTAAAACTTTTAGTTGGAGTTAGAAGAAGTGGTAAATCAACATTATTGAAATTACTACAAGAATACTTATTAAAAAATAAGAT
>JAGLYJ010000130.1 GCA_023132365.1 Mycoplasmatota bacterium | reverse complement strand
TAAACCTATCAGTAATTGAATCATATCAAAAACACAGTCGAAATAGATATCATATAAGGTATATAAAAAAATAATCTTGTATGTTATAATATTTTTGGTGATAACATGAATTCTAATTGCTTATTATTTTATGGAGAAGATTCATATTTAATTAAGAAAAATCTTGATATTATATTTAAAACAAATGAAATAAATGAACAAGACATAGAAGTTTATGACTATGAAGAAGATGGTATAGAAGTAGCGTTGATAAGTGCTATGACTCTGCCTTTTTTAGCTGAAAAAAAAGGAGTTGTGCTTCGCAGTTGTAGTTTTCTGAGCGACAAAAAAAACGCAACTAAAGAGGAAATAGAAGCGCTGAAGAGATATTTAGGATTTCATAATCCTACAACTTTATTTATATTAATAGCTCCATATGTCAAATTAGACACTCGTAAAAATATTGTTAAGTATTTAAATAAGAATATTGAAGTTAAATCTTTTCAAATTGTTTTAAAATCAAATGCTATTTATGATCTTATAAAAGATGAGGTAGCTAAAAATAATTTAACAATCGAACCTTTAGCTTTAACCCAATTTGTAAACCGAATTGGGGATAATACTACAATGTTAGAAAACGAATTAAAAAAACTAATTACTTACTGCCTAAACAAGAAAACAATTACTAGTGATATGGTTTATGATATTGTTACTAAAGATGTTGATGATAACATTTTTGAACTAGTAAATGCTGTAGTAGAAAAAAATATCAATAAATGTATGGAAATATACAAAGATTTGAAATCAATTAAGATTGATCCAATATGGATGTTAGGAACTATTGGAAATAAGTTTCAAGAAATACTATACACAAAAGAATTGATTAAACAAAAATTCAAAAAAGAAGACATAATGAAATATTTTAGAGCTAGTAGTGGCAGAGTATACTACATGATGTTAAATGCAAGAAATGTTAATGATGATAGAATGATGAAAATACTAACGGACCTTGAAAAATTAGATTATAAGATTAAAAGTGGTCAGATTGATAAGTTTTTAGGGCTTGAATTATTCTTGTTAGGCTTGAAATAAAAAAAAAGCCTCTCGGCTTTTTTCTTATAAGTTATTCACTTTATGTGATAAACGTGCTTTTTGTCTGTTGGCGTAATTTTTATGATGAATTCCTTTAGAGACAGCTTTATCTAATTTCTTGTATGCAAAACTTAAAGCTTCAATTGCTGCTTCTTTTTCACTACTTGCAACAGTCAACTCTACGTTTTTAATAGCTGTTTTTAAAGACGATTTAAAAGCTGAATTTGCTAAGCGTCTTTTCTCATTTTGTCTGTTTCTTTTCATTTGTTGTTTGTTATTTGCCATGTTTTCACCTCCACTTGTAATTGCGTAAATATTGTAACAAATCTAACCTAAAATTGCAACAAATAAAAATATTAATTTATTAAATATAGTATAAAATAAGCTGTTTTTTTTAAAGAGGTTGACCTTTTGACTAAAAACATAGATAATATTAGTGTTAATACTTGGTGATTTTTTGACTCGGGAGGCTATTTATGGGATTAATAGAACATCAAGGATACCTTCGTAAAGAACAGGTACCTTTAGGTTCGAAATTGTTAATAAGCAATGGTTACATTGGCTATCGCGGAACATTAGATGAGTACAACTCATCGGATTTTGTTGCGCTTAATTTG
>JAGLYJ010000013.1 GCA_023132365.1 Mycoplasmatota bacterium | reverse complement strand
AATAAATTATAACATATCATTACAAATATATATAAAATTTAAGGAAAATATATTGCGGGTTAAAGAATAATTTACATACAAAATAGGTAGGAAACTGTCCGAACTTAAACTCGCCTCTACTTATATGCGTTAATATTATCTAGCATTTTTTATTTTTAAATGTGTAATACATATTAAATACCAATACATAAGTAAGTTAAATCCATTCAACAAAATATCAAAATGTTAAAACATTGATAAAGAGCTTTGTTTAGCGGTTATCCACCGTTGTTGCTTTTTTTAATAATATTAATGAATTAAACCAGTATATTTGGTATTAAAAAATCAATTTAGGTGATGCAAATAGCATATATTTATTAAAAACTATATATATTAATTGCTATAAATTTTGTTTTTTTTAAATGATAAACGTTAAAAATACCTTTAAAGAAATATTTCCTGTAATATATCTTATTTTCGAGTGTTCTCTGACGACATATATGTAATGTTTTATAAAGTATTTATTGTAAATATGCATAGTATTTAATATGCTAAATATATATATTTTCAGAGACATATATGCTAATATTTGATTTCATTTTGTTTATAAATTCCAAAAATAGAAACAATATAAAAACGACTATATTTAAAGCTTATAGTCGTTATATATTTAATTCTTATTATTATATGTATTCATTAAATTTTCATATTTATCTTGTATGATATAATCATCAATTATATCATTAAGTTTTATGAGTAAATTCTGAATTTCCTTTGACTCACTCTTTGAAAATTCACTTAGTACATAATCACTCAATATTTTATTGGTTTCTTTACCTATTCCAACTCTTAATCTATTAAAGTTTTGAGTGTTTAAGTGATCTATAACTGACTTGATTCCGTTATGCCCACCAGCTGAACCCGATTGTCTCAATCTTATCTTGCAAAATGGTAAATTAGTATCATCTGATATAACCATAACATCTTCGGGTAATATATTGTAATATTTACACACTTTTCTTACTGTTAATCCAGAATTGTTCATAAATGTTTTAGGTTTCAGTAAAATCATGTTTTGTGTTTTTGCAATCTCAGCAGTAAATTTTATTGATCGTTTATATTTTATTTTATTAACCTCTGCATATGCATCTAAAGACATAAACCCTATATTGTGTTTTGTTTTGATATACTTCTTACCTGGATTGCCTAATCCAACAATTAGTTTCATTATCTTCTTGTAGGTTTTATTACAACATATCTATTAGGTTCATCGCCTTCAGATTCGGTTGTAACGTCTCTCCAGTCGGCAAGTTTAGTATGAATAACTCTTCTTTCATAAGCGTTCATCCTGCTCAGTTTTGTCTCGATTTTTGATTTCACAACATCCATCGCCGTCTTAGTTGCTAGTATTTCTAGTTGTTTTTTTCTTTGTGCTTTATAACCACCAATATCAACTAGGACTATATGAAAATCTTCAACATAAAGGTTAATATAATTCTTTAATAGCATTTGAATTGCATCTAATGTTTTCCCGTTCTTACCAATAAGAATTGGGTTTTCTTTAGCTTCTATATTAAATAATAGTTGTCTGTTTTCTAATTGTTTAGCTTCTATAGTTGCTTCTATTTCCATGTTTTCTAATAGTGTTTTTAAATATTCTACACCATCTTTAATAACGTCAAAATCAACTACCGCTTCTACAACATAAGACTTATTTAATCCAAGCATAGATCTTTTTTCTTCCACAACATTTAACTCAATAAAATCTTTATTTACTCTAAGCTCTTTTGCTGCGTGTTGAATAGCTGAATCGTTTAACGTTTTTGTCTCAAACTTAATGCTTTTCATATTTGATCTCCCCCTTTAAAATTGCTTGCGCAATTTATCTTGGCGTTTTTTCATATTTTTATAACTTAGATAACTTTGAAGCAATTGATAAGAAGTACCAATTACCCAATAAAACGCTATACCTGCATTACGTAATGAAATGAATCCCATCATTATTACCATAAAATACATCATATATTTCATAGTGTTTTGAGATGTTTGAGCTTTTGCTCCTGCATATTGATTTGGTTTTTGTGAAGATTTTGTTCTGTGTTGAGTAAGCCATTGGCTTAAAAACATTAGAACTGAAACTAGAATTGCTAGTGGTAAATTTAATAACCATTCAGTGTTTCCTAAATCCATCCATAAGAACCTTGTGTTCATAAGAACATTAGCATCCGTAAATAATGATAAATCTGTTAACGGGAACCTTTGTACAACTTGATACATAGCAATGAATATTGGCATTTGTAATAAAGGCATTAAACAGCCAAAAATATTAATTTTGTATTTTTTATACAATTCCATTGTTTCCATTTGCATTCTTTGTTGAGATGCTTGATCTTTTTTATTTCTATATTTTTCTTGAATTTTATTAATTTCTGGTTGTGCTAATTGCATCTTTAATGACATATCATTTGTTTTAGCATAAATTGGCCACCCTATTGTTCTAACAAGTAAAGTCATAATTAATAAACCTAACCAATATAAATGAGTACTTCCTAACAAGCCAAACAAACTACTTGCATAAAAAGTAAAATAACCTAGTTGCTTAATAACCCAATCCCAAGCTCCACCTCTTACTCCAATTGGTGTAGTATATATTGATTGATATATATCGTTTTGTGTTTTTTCAGTAACTTCGTTACCAACAAAAACTATTTTAATGTATTCTCCATCATCTGCTGTACCCCACTCTAAATATCCGTCTCCAGTAACGTTATCATAATTCAAATAATTAGTAGCGGTTCCTAAAGCAACTATTACATCATTAAATGTTGAAACAGTTTCTCCTTCTTGTATTGTTTCATTTGAAATTATACTCTCATAATTTCCAAATGAAACTTCTCCACTTTTAGTGCCACATGATGCCACACCTAATAATAAGACCATCATTATTACTATCATTACTATTTTATTTCTAATTTTCATAATTGCCTACTTTCTTAATATATTCGCTTTTTCGAATAATTTTTCTAATGATCGTTTAATTTCCTTAAACTTTAATCCTTTAACTCTTTGTTTTGTTACAATAAAGAAATCATAATCATCATTAAAGTTATTTACTTTAATAATTTCTCTTATTCTTCTTTTGATAAGGTTTCTAAAAACAGCGTTTCCATATTTCTTTGGAACACTAATTGCATATCTAAAATTTTCACAATCATGGTTTTTGTTATAATACAAAATAAAATAACTGTTACCAACAGTTTTTTTAATCTTAATAAGATCTTGTATTTCATTGCTTTTTTTGATTCGATATGCTTTTTTCAAAATTTCCTCCTAAATAAACAAAAAAATCACCGCAATATATTATTCGGGTGATTTCAAGTACAAATATATTTATAAGGTGTTGTTTTTATTTAATTGTTAACGGTCAGAAACTGTTAAAACCTTGCGTCCTTTAGCTCTTCTTCTCGCTAATACTTTACGACCATTAGCTGTAGACATTCTCGCTCTGAAGCCATGAGTTTTAACTCTTTTATTATTACTTGGTTGATATGTTCTACTCACACTCAACACCTCCTCAATGTAATTCTGAAAACCATGCTATATAATTATACTTAATTTTATATACTATGTCAACAATTTTTTATTGATAGTTTTATAAGTTTTTATTAAAATATTTTATAAACAATTAAGTTGATAAGTTGTTGTGTGGAAATGTGGAAAAGTATACTTATCCCTTTAGTTTAGCGGTATTTTATCCACAATCTCTTAGTTAATATCTTTATTTTTAATTAAGTTATCCACATTTTTTGTGGAAAACTTGTTTATCCACATTTTTGTATTTATGATATATTATATGTAACACTAAGGAGGTATTCGATGGAAGAGTTTGAAAAAATTTGGAGCAACATCAAGTCAAGGCTTCAAATTAATTTAGATAATGATGTTTATAACGAACATTTTGCTAACATATCTAACGTCTTCAAAGTTATAAATAATTACATTTATTTAATAGCTCCTAATTCGTTTGTTAAGAACAAAATTGAATCCTTCTATTTAAATAGATTAAATGTATTATTAAACGAATATGTTAAAGAAAAGCACATGTTTAAAATTATAACAAAAGAACAAGCTGCTGAAGAGTTAGCTAAAAAAGAAACTTATTCTATAAATATTCCTGAGAAAGATTTAGAAAATAAATATAGAAACAGTTTAAATAATTCTTATACTTTCGAAAACTTCGTTGTTGGTTCAAGTAATAGATTAGCTTATACTTCAGCTATGAAAGTTGCTGATCAACCTGGAATTTTTGCTAATCCATTATATATTTTTGGGGATGTAGGTTTAGGTAAGACCCATTTAATGCAGTGTGTTGGTAATTATATATTAGAAAATGACGTTAACGGGAAAGTGTTATACGTTAAAACAGATCAATTTATAGAAGATTACGGAAAAGCGGCTCAAAAAAAATCTTATGATTCATTTTCAAAAAAATATGAGGATATTGATGTCTTATTAGTTGATGATATTCAGTTTTTATCTGGTAAGAATCAAACACAATTAGAATTTTTTAAGGTTTTTGAAAGATTAAAAGAATCTAATAAACAAATTATTATAACTTCAGATAGACAAGCTTCTGAACTTTATGATATTATGTCTCGTTTAACCAGTAGGTTCGAATGGGGTTTATCTGTAGATATAAATAAACCCAATTTAGAGCATAGAATTCAAATATTAAAGAAAAAATTACACGCTGAAACTCAGGATCCTGATTTAATAGCTGATGAAATATTAGAATATATAGCTAGTGTCTTTGATAATAACGTAAGAGAATTAGAAGGCGCTTTAAAAAGAGTTTTATTTTATTGCACTGCTTTTGATTATAAATTTACTGTCGAAAACGCCGAAGAAGCTTTAAAAAGTTTAGTAAATTCTAAAAACGCTTCAAATCACAAGTTAGATAGAACTAATTATACTAATATATTAGATGTAGTTAGTAATTATTACAATATATCTAATACTGACCTATTATCAAAAAATAGAAAAAAACAATATGTTTTTCCAAGACAAATAGCTATGTATATTTTAAAAGATTTATATGACCTAACTTATAAGAAAATAGGTCAAATATTTAATGGTAGAGATCATTCAACAGTTATATATAGTATTGAACAAATAGCTAATGATATTCAGGTAGATAAAACTAAAAAAAATGATATAGATAAATTGTTGATTAAATGTGGAAAAAAATAGTCTTTATTTAACTTATTAACACCCTTTTATATATACTTTCTCGTCTAAATATGGTATAATATGAGTATAATTTTGTGGTTTTTATCCCCTTTTCCACACCTATAATAATAACAATAATATAAAAGATTAATAAATTAATATAAATATAAACAACGGAGGTTTTTATGAATTTTTCTATTAACACCAATATTTTATTACATAACTTATTAGTTTCACAAAAAGCACTTTCTACTAAAACTCCTGCTCCATATCTTCAAGGTATAAAATTAGAAGCTAGGAAAAATGAAATCATTTTAATAACAAGCAATTCTGATATTGCTATTAAAATTTTAGTTAAGGATGAAAGTTTAAGTGTTGAAACAACAGGGGAAGTTTTAATTCCAGGAAAAGTTTTCGTGGACTTTATTAGGAAATTAGATAAAGGTATTGTTAAAATTTCTGTTATTGATAATAATGTTTTAAAGATTCATTCAAACAATACAGATCTTTCTTTAAATTTACAAAATGTAGATGATTATCCCGAAATTAATTTTGTTACGAATGAATTACCAATAAAAATAGAATCAAAAATTATGAAATCTATAATAAAACAAACAACATTTGCAACATCTAATATTGAAAACAGACCAATTTTAACTGGTGTAAATCTAAAAGTTGAAGAAAATAAATTAATAGCTATTGCTACCGATTCTTTTAGATTAAGTCAAAAAGTTATAGATATTCCTGAAAATTTTGAGAAAATGAATGTTGTTATACCCGGTAAGAGTTTAGATGAATTATTTAAAGTATTAGAACTTGATTTAGATGAAATATTAATTCATTTAAATCATAAAACAATATTATTTGAATATGGAAATATATTATTTCAATCAAGATTATTAGAAGGTAATTTTCCTGAAACAAGTAGATTAATACCAATAGATTTTCCTATAATTATTAAATTTAAAGCTAACGATTTATCTGTAGCTATTGAAAGAGCTTCTCTATTATCTTTTAAAGATAGTTTAAATAGTATTGTAAAATTATATTTAAAACCAGATAATATAGTTGAAATAACATCTAACTCTCCTGAAATTGGAAAAGTTATTGAAGAAATATATCCAATTGAGAAAGCAATAGGAACACCGTTAAAAATAGCTTTCAGTTCTAAGTATTTTTTAGACGCTTTAAAAACATTTAATTCTGAAGAAGTATATGTTAAATTTACTGGAGAAATTAGACCTTTTGTTATTGAAGGTAATGACGATGTGGGATTAATTCAATTAATTTTACCAGTTAGAACAGAATAAAAACGTAATGGAGATATTCTCCATTATTTTTTTGATTTAAATTGATTTATATATATTTTAATGTTAAAATTTTAATGGTTAAAAGGGGTAATATTATGAAAAAAAAATATGATGTTATAATTGTAGGCGCTGGACCAGCTGGTTTAATGTGTGCATATGAATTAATTGAAAAAAATCAAGAGTTAAAAGTTCTATTAATAGATAAAGGGAAAGATATTTATAAAAGAAATTGTCCTATTATAAATAAAAAAATAAAAAAATGCCCCGTTCAGAAAGATGGACAAATAGGGTGTTTGCCTTATTGTTCTATAACTAACGGATTTGGAGGCGCAGGTGCTTATTCAGATGGTAAATTTAATATTACGAGTGAATATGGCGGTTGGATGAATGAATATTTAGATGACGAAACATTATTAGATTTAATTCAATATGCAGATTCAATTAATTTAAAGTTTGGAGCCCCAAAAGAAATAACCGACCCAACAACAAAAAAAGTTAAAGAAATTGAAAAAAGAGGATTAGCTGTAGGGTTAAAATTATTAAGAGGAAAAATAAGACACTTAGGTACAGAAGTTAATTTAAGAGTTTTGAAAAATATATTTGAACATTTAAAAACAAGAATAGATATGTTATATGAAACAGAAGTAAAAAACATTATAGTCGAAGAGAAAGAAGTTAAAGGTGTTGTTTTAAATAAAAACGAAAAAATATATTCAAATTATGTGGTTATTACCCCAGGAAGAGATGGATCTTATTGGTTAAGTAATTTATCTATAGAACATAATATAAAAATGAAATTTAATCACGTAGATATTGGGGTTAGAGTTGAGACAAATAACGAAATAATGGAAGAAATAAACGAAAACTTATATGAAGGAAAATTTATATACAGAACTAAAGTTGGATCTACAGTAAGAACTTTTTGTTCCAACCCAAAAGGGCATGTAGTTATTGAAAATCACAGTGGAACAATGTTAGCTAATGGACACGCGTATAAAGATTCAAATAAAGGATCAAAAAACACTAATTTTGCTTTGTTAGTTTCTCATAAATTTACTGAACCATTTAATCAACCAAATGAGTTTGCTCATGGAGTATCAAAATTAGCTAATATGTTAAGTAATGGATCTATTATTGTACAAAGATTTGGAGATTTACAAAGAGGTAGAAGATCTACCGTTAAAAGGGTAAATGAAGGTTTTATAACCCCAACATTAAAAGAAGCAATTCCTGGAGATTTAGGTCTAGTTTTACCTTATAAAACAATGAAATCAATAATAGAAATGATAGAAGCTTTAGACCACATAACGCCAGGAGTGGCGTCAGAACACACTTTACTTTATGGGGTAGAATCTAAGTTTTATTCAGCTAGACCAGAAGTTAATAATAAATTTGAATCCAAAATAAATAAACTATATTTTGGCGGTGACGGAGCTGGTATTACAAGAGGATTAGCACAAGCTAGTGCTAACGGAATATGGATTGCCAGAGATATAAATTTAAGAACAACAAATAAATTATAAAAATAGAGTTTTTAAAGCTTTTCTTGTAATGTTACATATGTTATAATGAAATTGATTTAAAAGAGGTGCTTTAATGAGTAGAAGAGTAGTTGTTGTGGGAACTCAATGGGGAGACGAAGGTAAAGGTAAAATTACCGATTATTTAGCGAACCAAGCGGATGTAGTGGTAAGAAGCCAAGGTGGAAACAACGCAGGACACACAATTATTTTTGATGGGAACAAATATGCACTTCATTTAATACCTTCGGGTATTTTTAATCCAAATATTGTAAATATAATGGCTAATGGAATGGTAATTAATCCAAAAGCTTTATTGGAAGAACTAAATACGTTAAAAAACAGAGGCATAACCGAGTATAAACTCTATATTTCAAGTAGAGCTCATATTGTTATGCCTTATCATATTGAATTAGATGAAATTTTTGAAAATTTAAAAGGTAAAAACGCCGTTGGTACTACAAAAAAAGGAATTGGACCAGCATATTCTGACAAAGTTGCTCGGATTGGAATCAGAATGTGTGATTTATTAAATCCAGAAACACTAAAAAATAAATTAGAGACATCTGTAAAATTCGCTAATATATTTTTAAAATCACAAAAAAGACCACTGGTCAAAGTAGATGATATTATTGATGAATACATTGAAATAGGCAGAAAACTTAAAAATAACATTTGTGATACTGGAATATTACTTAATGAATTAATATTAGATAATAAAAACATATTATTTGAAGGTGCTCAAGGAACAATGTTGTGTATTGATCACGGAACATATCCATTTGTGACGTCTTCTTCACCCACAGCAGCATCTATTCCTATTAATACAGGAATACCTGCTAAATATTTAACAGACATTATAGGTGTAACAAAAGCTTATACTACAAGAGTTGGTTCTGGTGTATTTCCAACAGAATTTGAAGATAAAATAGCTAAGAAAATTAGAGAAGTTGGTCATGAATTTGGAACAACAACAAATAGACCTAGAAGAATTGGTTGGTTAGATTTAGTTGTTCTTAAACACGTTGTAAGAATTAATGGATTAACAGGATTATGTATTATGTTGTTGGATGTTCTTTCAAACATTGACTATTTAAAAGTTTGTACTGGATATTTATTAGATGGAAATGAAATAAATTATGTACCAGCTGATTATTTTGAATATTCCAAGTGTATACCAGTTTATGAAGTATACCCAGGTTGGAAGGAAGATATTACAAATGTAAAATCTTTTGATGAATTACCTGTGAATTGTCAAAATTATCTAAAAGTTATTGAAGATTATTTAAAAGTAAGCGTTACTATATTTTCTGTTGGACCAGACAGATTACAAACAGTAACTTTAAAAAATATATTTTAGAAAGAAAAGGTGAAAAAATGAATAATGAGATTGTTGGTAAACACGCACAACACAAAAAGTTAGAATCTAACATCTTACAAATTTCTCAAGAAGCAAAAGCGATGAAGAAAAAATACTCAGATGTAATAGATGCAACTGTTGGAATGCTTCATCATGAGAATGGGAAAGTTTTTAGTTATCAAGTTGTAAGTGATTTACTACATCATCTAAGTGACCCAGAAACATATCACTATGCTTCTGTAAGAGGTACTAAAAAATTCAGTGACGGGGTATTCAATTGGGTTTTTGGAAAATATGCAGATACATTAAAGGAACAATTTAAGTGTAGCATAATTCCTACAACCGGGGGATCTGGCGCAATCAGTAATACTTTTTATAATTTTAATGATTTCGGCCAAAAAGTTCTTATTCCAAACCACTATTGGTCTCCTTATAAGAATTTTGCTATGGAAGCAAATATTGATTTAGAAACATTTTTAATGTATGATGAAAACTTTAATTTTAACGAAGAAGATTTTAAAGAAAAAGCTTTTAAATTAGCAAAAGAGCAAGGAAGGTTATGTTTGCTAATTAATGATCCTTGCAACAACCCAACTGGGTTATCTATGACAATAGATAATTGGAAACAAATTATAAAAACACTAAACGTCATTAAAAAAACCGGAGTTCCGGTAATTTTAATACATGATATTGCATACATTGATTATCAAATGCAGTCAACTGAATTATCAAGAGATGTATTTTCTACTTTCACAGAATTAGATTCAGAAATACTAGTTGTTGTTATTTTTTCTGGTTCAAAAACATTTTCTTTATATGGTTTTAGAGTTGGAGCTCAAATAGGATTATCTAAGTCTCAGGAAGTTATAGATCACTTTACAAGAGTTGGTGATTATTCTGTTAGGGGTAGATTTTCTAGTGTATCTCAACCAGGAATGAGCGTTATTGAAAAAATCTTCTCAGACCAAGAATATAAGCAACGATTTGAATCTGAACTAGTTATAGGAAGAAAATTGTTGCAAGATAGAGCAAAACTATTTATGGAAGCAGCAGAAGAAAACAATTTACAAACCCTTCCTTATAAGGGCGGGTTCTTTATAAGCATATTAACTGAAAATAAAAATATTTTTAGAGATTTAGTTAATGATAGAGTATTTATTATCCCAATGCGTGGGTTAGTAAGAGTGGCTTTATCGGCTCTAAACATTAAGGATATTCCTGAATTAGTAAAAAAAATAAAAAAACATATATAATAAGTAAAAAGAAGTCAAAATTTGACTTCTTTTTTTTTGTCTTTTTTGATTAAACTAAGAATTTTACTTTACCTTCAGTTAAGATGTGGTAGATATCAATAATCCATAAAATAAAGATACCTAAAATAATCCATAGTATACCAACAATTAATCTTCCTTTAGCAATTCTATAGATTCCATAAACGATTCCATCAAAACCAGGTAATGCTAAAATCACCTTCAAAATCAAAGGGAGCCCATCAATAAATTTTACATATTCTTTCATTTAACCACCACCTTTCAGAAGTAATTATATCATGATAAATTTATAAAATGTGAAGAAAAACTAAAAATTAAGAATTAAATTAATGTTCTATCAATTGCTTCGGCTATTCTTCTACACTTCACTACCAAATCTTTAAACTTGTCGGGTTTTAATGATTGCTGTCCGTCACTTAATGCTGATTCGGGTGTCTGATGCACTTCGATGATTAAACCATCAGCTCCAGCCGCTATAGCTGCTTTAGATAACGATTCCACATACTCCCATCTACCCGCAGCGTGTGAAGGATCTATAATTATAGGTAAATGTGTTAGTTTCTTAATAACGGGTACTGATGAAATATCTAAAGTATTTCTAGTAGCGGTCTCATAAGTTCTAATTCCTCTTTCGCAAAGTATAACATTAGAATTACCGCCAGCCATAATATATTCAGCTGACATTAGCCACTCCTCAATAGTGTTAGCTAAACCTCTTTTCAGTAGAATTGGTTTGTTTATCTTACCTAATTCCTTTAATAGATTAAAGTTTTGCATATTTCTAGCTCCAACTTGGATTAAATCTATTTTTTCAACAAAATAAGGCAATTCATCAACACTCATAATTTCACTAACGACAGGTATGTTATATTCGGAACTAATGTTCTCTAAAATTTCTAAACCTTCTAATCCCAACCCTTGAAAAGAATATGGACTTGTTCGCGGTTTGTAAGCACCACCTCTAATAATTTTACCCCCTGAAGATTTAATGATTGGAGTGATTTCTTTCATTTGAATTTTGGATTCAACAGCACACGGGCCGCCCATTATAACTATGTTTTTGCCACCAACCTTAACTCCAGAGACATCGACTATGGTATCATCAGGTTTAAATTTTCTATTAACTTTCTTAAAAGGTTCTTGAACTCTTAACACATTATCAATAAATTCATATGCATAGAGACTATTAATATCAAAACTAATAGTGTTTCCAATAACGCCTAGTAATCGCGTTGAGATTCCGATACTCTCGTGAAGCTCAAAACCTTGTTTAAGAAACTTTTCCTTTAATCTAGAAACTTGTTCCTCAGTAGCTGTATTTTTAAATTTAATAATCATTTTATATTACTTCCTTCTTTTATGAATTCTATTGCTTCTATATAGGAATTAAAGCCTTTCCCATAAAATTTTGCTAAACATGCAGGTTCAATAACGGATATTTTTCGAAAATCTTCTCTATCCATAACGTTTGAAAGGTGAACTTCTACCGCAGGGATGTTAATTGACTTGATACAATCATAAATTGCATAAGAATAATGAGTAAATGCAGCGGGATTAATAATTAACGCATCAAATCTAGTATAGTTACTTTGAATGATATCTATTATTTCTCCCTCGCTATTAGATTGATATACTTCGATTTCGATCATCTTTGTTGTTCCGTAAGATAATAAAAAATTAACTAAGTCATTATAAGACTTTTTGCCATAAATATCAGGTTCTCGTATACCAAGAAAATTTAAGTTTGGACCGTTAACGATTAGTATATTCATCTACTTTCTCCTTAATCTCATTTATGTGATATTCAGTGCTACCGTTTATATTAATAACAAAGTCTGAATATTTTATATAAAGAGGCACCCGTCTCTTAGCTATAGCAAATATTGCATTTGGGTCAATTAAGAGGGGTCGATTATATATATTTTTTCTAGCGATGTCTTTTGGATTTTTATTCAGAAACACCACTAAACCATTTTGCTTGAGTAAATCCATAGCCTTATCGTTTTCAATAAGACCACCACCAGTGGAAACGGCTAAAACATGGTCTTTGTATATTTTAATAACAGAGTCATGTTCCATTAATCTAAAGGCAGCTTCTCCCTTGTCTAAAAAGATATCTGAAACACTTTTTCCTTCTGTTTTTTCAATGCATTGGTCCACATCGATTACAGTCTTCGATAAATATTTTCCAATAGTTTTTGCATACTTTGTTTTACCGCTAAGTGGCAAGCCAACAAAAACTAAGTTTACGTAATTATTGAAAGTTTTCTTATAAATTTTATTTGCTAAATTTTTTGGTATTTCAATATTGTGGAAAATCTCATGCGCTTTCTTTGCTTGCATTACTAACATTTGAAGACCATTGATAATCTTGATGTTTAATTTTTCAGCCTCAATCAATAAAGCGGTTCTTAGAGGGTTATATATCAAATCTATAACAACATCAAGCTTAGAAAAATCTGTTAAACTTAATAATGAACAAGTATCGTTATTGGGATACATACCTACTGTTGTTGTGTTTATTAAAATATCATAATCTGTGTAATTTTTATAGTCTTTAAATAAATATTCGTTTTGGCCCCTTATTGTCCTACACAGTTTAACTATAGAATTGGCTTTTAAATCTGTTAAAAGTTTAAAGACGGTTTTAGAAACAGAACCATTGCCAAGTATTAAAACATCTTTCCCTTTAATATTGACTTGGTTATAATTTAATGTTTCTTTTAATCCGTAGTAATCAGTATTATAACCAATTAATTTATTGTCTCTTCTAATAACTGTATTTACAGATTGAGTTTCTTTTGCAATTGGATCTAATTCATCTAACAATGAAATGACTTCTGTTTTATAGGGATTGGTAATATTAAAGCCTTTGTAATTATGATTCTTTACAAAATCACTAAGTGAATTAACTTCGCACAAGTCATACTTTGTATTTCCAAATAGATGATGAATTTGTTTAGAAAAACTATGGCTTAATTTTTTGCCTATTAAATAATACATAATTTTACAAAACGTCTTTCTTATGTTTAAACATTAACAAATCTAATATAGCAAAATTTATAACAGCTGTTACAACATGGACCGCTCTAGAAACATATTGTGGGTCGTGGCGACCCTTTATTAAAATGTTTTCATTTTCAAATTTATTAAGGTTGATAGATTTTTGCGTTTTATGTATTGAAGCAGTTGGTTTAAAAGCGACTCTAACCAAGATTGGCATTCCGTTTGATAAACCACCCAGTATACCGCCACTGTTATTTGAAGAAGTAGTCACATTATTTTTTTTGATTTCAAATTGATCATTCATCTCTGAACCATAAAAATTGGTAATGTCGAATCCTTTTCCAAATTCAACCCCCTTAACGCCCGGGATACTAAACAATAAATTTGATAAATAACTTTCTATAGAAGAGAAATATGGTTCTCCTAAACCTACTGGTACATTTATTATTTTTGATTCAACTATTCCGCCCAATGAATCGAAGCTGCTTTTTGTTTTTTCGATTAAAGTTATAAAATTTTCTTTGTTTGATTCATCTATTATAGGAAAACCTTTTGCATTCAACGAAATTAAAGTTGCTTTATTTTTTGAAACCATATCAAATGGTTTATCTTGAAGTGTATGAATAGAATATATATGGGAACCAACATAGATATCTGATTTTTCTAATATTTGTTGAGCAATTGATCCAACTACAATCCACAAAGCGGTTAATCTTCCAGAAAACATGCCACCACCACGATAATCGTTGAAACCACGATATTTTATTGAAGCTGGATAGTCTGCATGTGATGGACGAGGAACAGAATTGAGGTCGCTGTAATCTTCGCTCTTTGTATTGTTGTTGGGAATAATTACTGTGAAAGCAGCTCCGGTAGTGAACCCATTATAAAAACCAGAAATAATTTCATAATTATCTGTTTCTATCCTGGACGTATTAATTTTTTTAACAGGTCTTCTTTTTAATAAATTGTTTTTGATGAGATTATTATCAATTTTTAGACCGGGTGGTAATCCATCGATAACTAATCCAATATACGGACCGTGTGATTCACCAAAAAAAGTAATATTTATGTTTTTCCCAGTAGTATTCATTTGATTCCTCCTTAAAGTGAAACTTGCTTAATATATGCTTCACCAATTTTTTCAACATTAATCATATTTAAATGATTTGACGTATTTTTTTTATCATTTTGAATTAAGTTTTTCAAATCGGCATCAGAAGCTTCATCAAAAGTTGGTAATTCATACTTGTTTAGAATTTTAATTAACTCTTTTCTTGTGTTTTGATTTTCTGTAACTTTTATCATCCCCAAAGCTACAGCTTCACCATGAAAATATTTGTTATAATTATAATGTTTTTCATATGCATGACCATAAGTGTGACCAAAATTAAGAATTTGTCTTAAAGAATTATCAAATTCATCTTCTTCTATATAATATTGTTTAATAAGCAATGACTTATATATATATGATTCAATATCATCAAAGATATTGTCGTTTAAGATTTGATAGAACAATTCCTTTGAATTGATCATACCATATTTAATCATTTCAGCAACGCCGTTGTTAATATGTCTTTTTGATAAAGTGTTTAAAGTCTTTGGATCAATTAACACTATAGAAGGTGCGTAAAAGCTTCCTACTGAGTTTTTAGATAGGCTAGAGTTAATTGCTACCTTGCCGCCGACTGAAGAGTCAATTTGAGCCAATAGAGTTGTTGGTATTTGAATTAACTCAATGCCCCTTAAATATGTAGAAGCTACAAACCCAGATAAGTCACCTGTCACCCCTCCTCCAAGAGCAATTATACAAGCATCTCTTTTTATATTGTTTTCTTGCAGTAAAGATATAATTCTTTGATATTGATAAAAAGATTTTGAATTTTCTCCCGCTGGGAATTCAATAAAAAGATTTTTAGGACAAGCTAACTTAACCTCAGTTATATATTTGGTTGGAATTTGATTGTCAGAAATAATCACATAAAATTTATCTTGATTCAAATAAACCTTTAAATTTTTTAAAAGGTTGTTTTCTATTATAATAGGATAATTTTTTTGTTTTGAAATAATATTTATGGTTTTCATAGAAACTCCTTTTAAACAATATTTATTTTAACTCCCAAAGATTTTAAATCTTCATAAAAATGAGGATATGATTTATTTATTGCTTCTGCATTATCAATTGTGATTTTAGAATCTGAAACCGTAGCGGCGATAGCGAGAGTCATTGCAATTCTATGATCGTTAAATGAGTCGCACAAATTGCCTTGAAGTTTTTTGGTTCCAACAATTTCCAAATAATCACTACCTAAAGTAATTTTAGCCCCTAATTTTTTAAGGGATTTATATGTTGTTAGTAGTCGGTTTGATTCCTTCATCGCTAAGCGTTTTGCATTTATTAACCTCGTTTTTCCAACTGAGAAGACGGCTAAGACAGCTAATATGGGTGCGATATCAGGAGATTGACTAACATCGAAAGTAAAAGCATGTGTATTTGAACGTTTGAAAATCGCGTAATTTCTACCTTTTTCGACATTTCCATTAGCCAACTGAATTATATCAATTATTCTTTTATCTGGTTGAAAAGAGTCATAATTTATATTCGTAATTTTAATGTTATTATTGATAGTTCCTAACACCGCATAGAAAGCGAGTTGAGAAAAGTCATTCTCCGATGTAATCTCGGTAGAGTTATATGTTTGGTTACCTTTTATAAAAAATGTGTTTTTGTCTTTTTCCACAATAATTGAGAAGCTACGCAAAATTGAAATTGTCATGTCTACGTAATTTGACGATTCAAACGATCCAATTATTTCTATGGAAGAATCGCCACTTAATAGAGGCAAAATAAAGAGCAAACCAGAGATAAATTGTGAGCTAATATCTCCTTTTATTTTAAAATTGCCTGGTATAATTTCTCCGTTGGTCATGATAGAGAGCCCATTATTTTTAAATTGAGATTTTTGATTTAAAAATATGTCTTCATATACATCCATGGGACGATTTAATAAACTGGATTTTCCCGTAAACAAGACCTTTTTGTTAGTTGATAAAATTGGTATTAAAAATCTAAGTGTAGAACCAGATTCGTTACAGTTTATAGGGCTATCTATGTTAAAAGAGTGTCGTCCATTAGACTTGATTACAAGGCTGTTGGCTCCACGATCTATACTTACACCAACGGACTCGAAAGCTTCTATAGTTGCTACTACATCTTGACTGTAAATAACGTTATTGATTTTAGTGGTTCCACTTGATAATGCAGCACAAATTATAGCTCTATGTAAAAATGATTTTGATGGAGGAGGGATAATCTCTCCTGAAACTTTAGAGGGGTATACTTCAACTTTCATCATTATCACCCTTAGAAATACTGGATCTAATTGAAGTAGATTTTATCATTATATCTTCTAATTTCTTAATGTTATTAGTGGAAATTGCCTCTTTAATATTTTTAAGCTCATTTTCAAAGTTTTCGATTTTAGAGATTAAATGGTCTTTGTTGGCAATAAATAGCTCTGGCCAAAGCTTTTCATTTATCATGGAAATTCTTGTTAAATCCCTATACGAATCTCCTATAAATTTACTAGTATCTAAGTTTGTAGAAATCGAGTTAACTAGCGATAAACTCAGAACATGTGTGAGCTGAGATGTATATGCAATCATCTTATCGTGATCACTTGGATTTATATATGAAATGTTCGAAAACCCCATCTCTTTTGCTAAGTTTGCAGCTAAATCTAAGTTGTTTTTATTGTTGCTTTTAATTGGGGTAATTACATAATTTGCATTTTTGAAAATATTTTCGTCTGAATTATATATGCCAACCTTTTCACTTCCCGCAATTGGGTGAGTATATATAATATCGAGGTTCTTTGATTTGACAGGTTCTAGTTCTTTAATTAGGCTTTCTTTAATGCCTGAAATTTCTATAATAACACTAGAAACAGGCATTAAGTCTCTATTTCTAAAAATGAAATTCATCATGCTTTTTGGATAAATACATAGATAGACAACTTCATTATCCTTCCAAAAATCACTTATGTTTTCATAAGCTTTGTGAATGATTCTATTATCTAAAGCATAGGCTATTGACTCACTTGATGTATCATAACCAGAGATAAAATGATTCATGTTGAGTGACTTTGCTATTGTACCACCTATTAAACCTAATCCTACTATACCAATTTTCATATTTCACCTCAAAAATAGTTTAATATATTGTATCATAAATTAAAGATTTTTGTTAACTTTATATATATTTAGTATAATAGTTATAATAAGTATTTTCATAGTGTTTTATATATATATTTATATGATATAATTAATGTGGGAGTTGATATTGTGTATAAAGAAGTAAATGTTTTTGAGCATAGCAACGTGGTATTGCAGAGGATGAAACCGGGCATTTTTTTAACAACAAAACACGAAAACATAATTAATACAATGATAATAGGTTGGGGGGGTATCATGGTAATATGGGGCCGACCTATGTTTTTAGTTTTAGTAAGAGAATCAAGAGCGACTTTTAATTTAATAGAATCTAGTAACGAGTTTACAGTTAGTGTTCCTCTTGAAAATAACCTTATTGATGCTATAAGGATTTGTGGTACAAAATCCCTGAGAGAGATGGATAAATTTGAGTACTGTAATTTGACTCCTATCACCGGCAGAAAGATAGAAACACCAATTATTGGCGAAGCTGAATTGCATTATGAATGTAAAATAATATATAAACAACCCTTAAATAAAGAGGGCATTCCCCCAATAATTAAAGACAGATATTATGGAGTTAATAATGATTCTTACCATACTGTATATTATGGTGAAATCGTAGACAAATATATATATGAAAAGGACGAGGTTCACAAATGATTTTAGACGGAAAAAAACTATCTCTAAAAATTAGAGATCAAATCAAAATTGAAACAGAAATATTAGTTAAAGAAAACAATAAACAGCCTCATTTAGTTGTTATTTTGATAGGTGAAAATCCAGCCAGCCAATCATATGTTAGATCTAAAGAAAGAGCTTGTGTTAAGGCGGGTATCAAATCAACTATAATAAGAAAAGAAAAGGATATTGAAGAAAAAGAACTCATAAGCGTTATTGAAGAGTTAAACGCGGATGATACGGTTCATGGAATTTTACTTCAATTACCAATACCAAAGCACATTAACGAAGATAAAGTGCTTAATTTAATTGATCCACTTAAAGATGTTGATGGTTTTCACAATATAAACATCGCCAAACTTAACAAAGGGCAAATATCTTTAGTGCCATGCACTCCACTTGGGATCACTAAAATATTTGATGAATATAATATTGATGCAACTGGTAAGCACTGCGTTATCATTGGGAGAAGCCAAATTGTTGGCAAACCTATGGCAGCTTTAATGTTGAAGAGAAACGCTACAATTACCATATGTCATTCAAAAACTAAAAATATTAAAGAAATTGCAAAACAAGCAGATATTTTAATCGTCGCTATAGGTAGAGCAAATATGGTTGATGATAGTTATGTAAAACCAGGAGTTGTTGTAATAGATGTTGGAATCAATAGGGTTGATGGAAAATTAACTGGAGATGTAGCTTTTGATAAAGTTAAAGAAATTGCCAGTTATATTACACCTGTTCCAGGCGGGGTTGGACCGATGACAATCGCTTGTTTATTAGAAAACACTTTGACTTGTTTCAAAAAAATTGAGGGAAATTAATTATGATAAGTAGATATTCAAGAAAAGAAATGAGCGAAATCTGGAGTGACGAATCTAAATTTGATACATACTTAAAAATAGAAATATTAAATGCTGAAGCATTAAATAAACTAGGAATAGTAAGTGGTAAAGAGTTAGGTTTGATCCAGAAGAACGCGAATTATGATTTAGATAAAGTAGAAGAATTTGAAAAAGAGTTAAAACATGATGTAATAGCATTCACTAGAGCCGTTTCATTAACTTTAGGAGAAGAAAAGAGATATATACATTACGGATTAACCTCTACAGATGTTGTTGACACTGCATATGGATACTTATATAAAAAAGCAAACACAATTATAAAAAGGGATATTTTAGATTTTTTAGAAGTATTAAAACAAAAAGCATATGAGTATAAAGATGTATATTGTATTGGGAGAACTCACGGTATACATGCCGATATTACAGTGTTTGGTTTAAAATTTTGTTTGTATTATGATGAACTAAAAAGGAATTATCAAAGATTTTCAAGAGCCGCTAGCGAAGTTGAAATAGGAAAAATAAGCGGAGCTGTTGGAAACTATGCATTTGTTAACCCGGAAGTAGAAACTTATATTACAGAACATTTGGGGATAGATAAAGCTAATGTATCTACACAAATACTTCAAAGAGACAGGCAAGCAAATTATGTAAGCTCTCTCGTGCTGTTAGCTTCAACCATAGAAAAGATTGCTTTGGAAGTAAGAAATTTACAAAGAACTGAAGTCAACGAAGTAAGGGAACCATTTTCTAAAAATCAAAAAGGTTCTTCTGCTATGCCACACAAGAAGAATCCAATTGTTAGTGAAAATATGATTGGTTGTACTAGGATATTAAGAGGATACCTAATTCCTGCATTTGAAAATATTGCATTATGGCACGAAAGAGATATATCTCACTCTTCAGTTGAAAGAGTAATAATTCCTGATGCAACTATTCTTGTAGATTATATGTTTAGTAGATATATTGATGTAATTAAGGACTTATCAGTTTATCCAAAAAATATGTTAAAGAATATTTATATAACAAATGGCATTATATTTTCACAAAGAGTATTAACTTCTTTACTAGATAAAGGAATGTCACGAGAAAGAGCATATGATTTAATTCAGCCTTTAGCAAGTAAAGCTTATGATGAGGACCTTGATTTTATTGAACTTATTTCTAATAATAGTAAAATTAAAACATTGTATTCAAAAGAAGAGATAATTCAGCTGTTTGATTTAAACCATTATAAAAGGAATGTAGATTATATATATAAAAACGTATTTAAATAGAAAGGAACAAAATGAATAAACTAAAAAAAGCATTATTATTAATAGTTTTAGTTTTCACTACAATTAGTAGTGCATTTTGTTTTAGAGTTTTAGCTGACTCGGATAAAACACAGCTAATACAAGCTAAAAATGACGTAGAAACAATTATTAACAACCAGGACACTTCAGTTAGTGGCAATACCTACTATAACATCACAGCTTACAGGGCGTTTGTTGAGGCGATAGATAATTTAGGTGGGTTAGTTGGTATCCAAATAGTTATAGATGACGCATTAGCAATTCAAATTGATGTTGATAATTTAACTTTAGACATAAACACAGCGATGAATGGGTTAGTATTATATGATACTTATAATTTGGCCTTAAATAATTTGCTACAAGCTAGAAGTTTAAATATATCAATTTATACATTAGATTCTCAAACGCTTTATTTAAGTGAATTAGAAAGAATAGAAATAACGCTATATAATCCAACATCAGGCGAGGCCGCAATCCAAACTTTGATTACAAGTATAAGTGACGCTGATGATTTATTGGTTCTTTTGGCAAACAAATCACAACTTTTAGTTTTATATAATCAACTAAGAAGTGCAGATACATCTGATTCTACTATGGTTTCCAAAATTGCGTATAATCTTGAATTAAATCGATTATATGATTTGATTTACAGCCCTAATTTAGATGATGATTTAGCCAATAGTATTTTATTACAACTGAATGAAACGGTATATTTGTTAGAGGGGTTAGCTGATTACTCGAACCTTCAAGATTATTATGAAGAAACTTTGAACTATCGACAAGAGGACTATTCCATTTCCTCTTTCCAAGCGCTAACTGATGCGCAACAGGATGCATTGTACACATTATCTAATCCAAATACTTCTCAACAAGATGTAGATAATATGGAAACAACCTTGTTAGAATCTGTAAGTAATTTGCAACAAAAAATTGAAAAACTGTACATTA
>JAGLYJ010000129.1 GCA_023132365.1 Mycoplasmatota bacterium | reverse complement strand
GTTGCTAGTAGTCCAAGCCAAACGTAAGGGAAGAATGCATAAGTAATCCCTCTAAATATTTCAATCATCGTGCCTTTCCCATCCATAAGTGCTGTCGTTGCCCAATTAGCAACTACAAAAACAAAAACAGGAAAAACAGTTAAAGCAAAAATTAATAAAATACTAAAATCATTTGGATCGTTTTTATTTAGAAGAAACCCATTTGCATTGTAGGCAATTACTTGAGTCAGAATTAACATACCAAGATAAAACCAAGATACATAACTTTTGGATTGTTTTTCTCTCTTAAAATCATCGAATCCTTGTATTGGATAAATCATTAATCTTATCGGCATTTTAAAACAATCATAATAGAAAGTTTGTAGTTTATTTTTAATATTAATTCTAACAAGAAGCTGTCTAATACTGTTAATAATCCTACTCATAGCCCTCTTCCTCTCTAGCTTTTCTTACGGAATTAGTAATATTCTTAATAAAAGAAAATATCAATCCAAACATTACAAATCCAATGATATATGGAAAAACCACAACAAGTTTAGAATATCTATAAGGTTGATATGCACTTGAATATGTATAATCATCATATCCTAGCTTTGCATAATTCATCGCTTTTTCGTAATTACCACTTCTTAGTTCTGCTTTAGCAATACCAGAGTATGCTAAATAATAGTTGCTATTTAGCACTAATACTTCTTCCCAAACATCTTTAGAACTCTCGTAATCACCGTCATAATAATAGTTAATAGCTTCGTTTACCAAAGAACCAAATTCAGTGTAACCGAATACTACAAGGTTTTTATTCAATGAGTCTACAACAAGAACATTATCATTATAGTAAGATAATGCCTGAGGACTTAAAAACAAATCTCTTTCATTACTATTATCATTTGAAATATTTCCTAATTGTCCAGCAACATATAATAAATTACCTTCAAAATCATATGTAAATAATCTACCTCTAGTGCTATCTAGAACAACATAATTACCATAACTATTGACATCTATATCTATAAATTCTGATGGAGAATCTGGCACATTAGCACTACTAGGAACTGTAACCATATCTCCTACTTGTGGAACGTATCCATTTCTGGTTAATACATCTTGTCCTTTATAATTTAATTTCTTAATTACTTCTTCGCCTTCATCTAAACCTGATACTGTATATAAATACCCCATCTCATCAATATTTAAATTTTTAAAGGTTGTTGCTAACCTAAATCCTTGCGAAAGTCTTTGTTCTTCCGAAGTAAAGTTAAGCCAAAAAGCTTCCCACACAGAAAGTGTTACAGTATTTGCTCCAACATACCTAGAAAATGTTCCATCTGAATTAAAATCTAGAATACCCTCAAAAATTTGATCTGCAATTACATATATTCTTCCAGTTTTATGTACAGTGATTTTTAGAGGTCTAAAATCATACCCTGAAGTATCATCAATGTTTTGTTTAAATGTCGGATCATCAGGAGCTAAAATTTCACTCACTAGTTCAAAATCATGATTAAATATTGCAACCCTATGGTTCCCAGTATCAGTAACATAAATTGCATCATCAGTCACAAATATTCCTTCTGGAGAATTCAAACTAATTCCGTTTTCTTGCCCAAAAGATGTAATATATTGATATTCACTATTTAATATATGAATCAACCCTGTTGATTGATCAACAAGATATATATATTCTTTATGTCCAAAAACATCC
>JAGLYJ010000128.1 GCA_023132365.1 Mycoplasmatota bacterium | reverse complement strand
GTATGAATCGAAACGATTTGAGTTTGGTATTATTCACGGAAGAAGAAGGGTTGGTAAAACAACTTTATTAAAACATTCTATCATGGGTAAAAAGGCTTTGTATCTTTTAGCGCAACAAGCAAATGCAAAGGTTAACTTGGAAATTTTTAGTAAAATCTATGGAAATTACAAAGGTGTGGGACAAATCATATATGAATCATTTGGTGCATTATTTAAATCAATATTTCAAGAACCAGATTTGATTGTGATAATTGATGAATTCACATATTTAACAGAGGTGGATCCATCAGTTGAATCCATACTACAAGGACTTATTGATACTTATAAAGATAATTCAACAATAAAACTTCTTATTTCCGGTAGTGAAATTGGCATGTTCGAGAATATATTTTCTCATAGTAAACCATTATTTGGACGTCAAACATTCTCATACCACTTGAAAGAATGTGATTATTTAGAGAGTAGTTTGTATTTTCAAAAATATATTAACGAGGATAGAATAAAGGCATATGCGATATTTGGCGGATTGCCGTACTATTTAGCTCAAATCGATGATTGTTTATCCATTAAAGAAAATGTATGTAGGTTAATTATTGATGAAAGTGCTCGGTTTGCTTATGAGGTTCAAATGATATTAAATTCTGAATTAAGAAGTATTCAAGAATATCAAAGTGTTCTGCAAGCAATACAAAGTGGTAATACTAAACTATCTCAAATTGATTCTAAATCCAAAATAAACAACACTGCTAAAACGTCAAAGTATGTTAAAAAGTTGACTGAATTAGAAATTATTGAAAAAGAAATAAAGTTTTTAGAGACTCCAAATTCAAAGAATCATTTATTCCGCATAAGCAACAATTTCATTGCGTTCTATTATCGATTCATATGGCGAAATCAAGCTTCCAGATTTATCATGAATTCATCTGATTTTTATGATGAATATATTGCTAATGGGATAGATGACTATGTATCTCGCCGTTTTGAAAAAATTTGTGAACAATATTTGATTCGCAACTATAAAAGAAATAATAAGGAATCAATAATTGCAATTGGAAGATACTGGTATAATGATAGAAAGTTAAAAACAGATATTGAAATTGATCAGTGTGTAAAAACTAGAAACCATATTCATATTTATGAATGTAAGTGGACGAAGGAAAAAATTGGAATAAGTGTGATGAATGTCTTGAAAGAAAAGGGAAAACATATAGAAGCAACAAAATATGGATTATTTTCAAAAAATGAATTTCATAATAATATTAAAAATAATGGATTTGATTTGAAATCCATTGATGATTTGTTTAAGTATTAGCAATAGATATAATAACAATAGACATGAGATATGGACATAAAATATGTCATAAATCAAAAACCAATTGCATATATATTAAAATGCTGAAAATAATTCAAGCAATGCTTGATTGTTGCTGAAATAAATATTAATAATATTGATTAATTTCTTAACTATAATAAAAAGCCCATATCAGTATCAAACTGAAATGGGCAATCCTTATATATTATGTTCTTTTAGTACTCTGATTACTAGATGTTCTGTTTCTTTTTGAAGAATTATTCTTTCTTGGTCCATAACTTTTAGAGTTAGGTTTAGATTTAGCCCAACTTTGTTTTTGCTGTTCAGAAGCTTCTTTTTTCTTCTTTGGTTGTGAATTAATTATCTTATCAGTTATTGGAGTACTTGTGTTCTTCCTGCGCTTACCTGAAGCACCTGCATTTTT
>JAGLYJ010000127.1 GCA_023132365.1 Mycoplasmatota bacterium | reverse complement strand
AAATGATAGCGATGCGACATGATGTGTCGCAAATATGAAAGTTTTACATGAAAACTCAAAAAAATATTTATTTAAAACATCTTCATTCATTGACACACATATACTTATCTTATATAATTTTAATATACAACTCAAAGAGGTGATATTTATGAAAAAGTTTTTTGGCAGTTTTTTTGTTCTGGTTTTAGTGCTTTTGATTTCAATAGTAGCGGTTCCATGGAATAATTTATCTCAATTTGGTGTCGCTATTCCGATAATAGAAGATTATGAAATCTATATTAAAGGAGGAGTTTTTGCATTAGCTTTTATATTCAGTTTGATTTATTTAATTATTTCTAATAGTGAATATAATAATTATGGCCATGTTAATGTTAATACATCTAGAGCTGCATTTTTACCATTATATTTGTTCTCAATTGGTATTTTAATTTATGGGGGAGCATTAAATTATTTTATTTATCAGTCAAATCCAAGCACTACAAATTTATTGATTTTAGCGTTCTTCGGATTTGTTATCCTTAACCTAATTATTTATGGACATATCTTTGGGAAAACATTTAAAAAAGAGAGTAATATTAAAAGAGTTATGCATTATATTTTAATATTCCAAATAGCTGCTGTATCAGCAGGATTAACATATTGGTATTTTTATTATAGAATAAGTAGCCTTAATTATTCTTCATTTGATTCATTATATTTTGCAGGGGTTGCTGCCTTTGGTATCTTAATGTATTTGGTTCATATTATATTTTTTACAAGAAATAAAAAAGGAAGTTCTTTTGAAGAAGAATTAGAAGAAGAAATTGATGAAATGACTGATTCTGCACCAAAACCTAAAAGAGTAAATCAAGATGATAAGCCAAGAAGAAGACGTAAAGACAAAAAAGAAGGAACTTTCGTTGCTCCAAAAGATGGCAAGAAAACAATGATTGTATCGAATCAACAGACAATTGTATCTTCTGAACAAAATATTGATCCTACAAATATGATTTACGAAGATGTTTCGGTAGATCCAGAATTTACTAAAACGTCACCATCATCAACTCAACCTAATTCAATTGAATATTACATAGAAAAACCTAAAATGTTTAAACCTTTAGATCCAAGTTTTGATGAATTGGTTGCATATGTTAGAGAGTTACCACAAACAGTTACAAAACTTGATGATGATAAGATAACTTTTTACATAGATAGAAAACCATTCTTAGTATTAATGAATTATGGTAATTACTATCGTATAGCTTTCAAATATGACTTAGAAAAAGGTATTAGATTAATTATTAAATATCCTACTATTTCTAAGAATAAGAGCACAAGAGAAGAGTTATGGTTTAAAGCAAATAATTATGGAGATATTCCTAAAGAAGTTGTTTATCAAATTGTGAAATCTTCTTATGATAGCGTTAATTTATAAAGCAACTTTAAAAAGTTGCTTTTTTTTTAATCAAACTAATTGAATGTAAGGGCTTTACATGTTATTATATTAATGAGGTGAAAAAATATGAAAATTCAAGAGGTTGAAGCGCTTAAACAGGCGATACTCGACAAGAAAAAATCTTACTCAGAAAATGAATTAAGAATAATCTGCAGAGAGTTTGACAGACAATACATATATGAGTCAACAAGCTTTGAAAACGGTGATTTTTCATTTGAAGATATAGTTTTCTTGTTGGAAGACCATTCAAGACAGTTTCCTGATAAAAGTGAAAATGTTAGAAAAGCAATTATCAATAATTATCACGCTATTCAACAAATTCATAAGTTATCAGAAGCAAAAACTAGTTTTGATGAAACT
>JAGLYJ010000126.1 GCA_023132365.1 Mycoplasmatota bacterium | reverse complement strand
AAGATTTCATGTAATGCAGGATCAGCTAAATCAGCTGAATGAGGTATGAACCACAAAGCGAACTGCATGATAATTAAAGCAGTTATCATTACTAAAAAGCCTAAGAAAACAGCCTTTTTAGCAGTTTTTTTACCATAGATTTCATTTAAGACATCAGTACCTAAAAAGATAGTACCATACATAATATTACCTAGACTTGCTTCTAGTCCAAATAATGGAATAATTTTTACAACTTGAATATTAGCTAAGATAGTTGCCATAACTATCCAAAAGAATATTCCCATTTTCCCGAACAATTTGTACATAATAAGAAACATTACAAAGTTCGCTAGTGCAAATAGCACCCATATTAATTCATTTGGCATTTAATTTTCCTCCTAGTTTTGTTGACGCAGGATGGTTTCGAACTGCGATGCTTTTATATTATATAAAAACTAGAGAAAAATTACAAGATTTGTTTGCTAATATAGTTAAAACATAGTAAAATATTAATGATTATTTTATGGAGGTATATTATGGAAAGAAAAGTACTTGTAGAAGTATCTGCTAGGCATGTTCATTTATCTAAAGAACATCTAGAGATATTGTTTGGAAGTGGTTATGAATTAACTATTAAAAAAGAGTTAAGCCAACCAGGCCAATATGCTGCTAATGAAAGAGTAAATATTGTTGGTCCAAAAAGAGAACTTCAAAGAGTTTCTATTTTAGGACCAGTTAGAAAAGCTACTCAAGTTGAAATTTCATTAACTGATGCTAGAAGTATAGGTATTGCAGTACCTATACGTGAATCTGGAGATATTTCAGGGTCAGCTGCTTGTAAGTTAGTTGGACCTGTAGGAGAAGTTAATTTAAATGAAGGTGTAATTGTTGCTAAGAGGCATATTCATGTAACACCGAAAGATGCAGAAAAATTCGGTTTAAAAGATAAGCAAGTTGTATCAGTGAAAATAGATTCAAAGGATAGAAAAACTATTCTTGGTGATGTTGTTATTAGAGTAAGAGGCGATTTCGCTACATCAATGCATATTGATACTGATGAAGGTAATGCAGCTGCTGTGTCTGGTGTAGTTTACGGAGATATAGTTTAATTTTGGCTATTAAATATGAATTGATTCACGAAGATAAAAATTCCGGAGCACGATATGGAATTTTACATACTCCTCATGGCTCTTTTGAAACTCCAATATTTATGCCAGTAGGAACACAAGCATCAGTAAAAACTCTTAGTCCTTCAGAAATTAAAGAAGTTAGCGATGGATTAATTCTTGGAAATACATATCACTTATGGTTACAACCAGGTGATGATATTGTAAAAGAGCACGGAGGTATCCGTGGTTTTATGAATTGGGATGGAGCTTTGTTAACTGATTCAGGTGGCTTTCAAGTATTCTCTTTAGCTGACATCAGAAATATAACTGAAGAAGGAGTTACATTCAAACATCATTTAAGTGGAGCTACTTTAAATCTATCACCAGAAAAAGCAATTGAGATTCAAAATAATTTAGGTGCTGATATCATTATGAGTTTTGATGAGTGCCCGCCATTTCATTCTGATTATGATTATATGAAAAAATCAGTTGAAAGAACAATTAGATGGGCAAAAAGAGGAAAAGAAGTTCATAAACATGCAAGTACTCAAGCCTTATTCGGTATTGTTCAAGGTGGTCCTTTTAAAGATTTAAGAAAGATGTGCATTGAAGAATTAACCAATATTGATTTCCCTGGTTATTCTATTGGCGGATTATCCGTTGGTGAGAGTAAAACAGAAATGTATGAAATGCTTGAATATTTAAAAGATTTAATGCCAAAAGACAAACCAAGGTACTTAATGGGTGTTGGCTCTCCTGATGATTTAATTATGGGAGTTCTAAATGGAATTGATATGTTTGATTGCGTGTTACCAACTAGAATTGCTAGACATGGTTCAGCAATGACTTCAGTTGGTAAAATTGTAAT
>JAGLYJ010000125.1 GCA_023132365.1 Mycoplasmatota bacterium | reverse complement strand
TAATAGCTGTTTTAACAGATTTAGGGCTAGATATTTTAACTTATACTCCTTCTCCTAATCAATTTTTGAAAGATATTTTACAAAGACCAGATAATGAGAAACCATATTTAGTACTTGCTTGTGGTAAGGGTTCAAAAAACTATACACCACCAAAAATTACTAAAAAGTCTAATGATGAAATTATTAAAATTTATTAAACATTTAATATCTAATATATATAAGAAGAGGAAAACATAATGGACAAATTATATCGTTTATCTGCATTTCCAAAAACTAAATCTGGTGGTAATTTAGCTGGGGTCTATATTGGCGCCGATAGCCTATCTGATATTGAAATGCTACAGATAGCATTGAATGTAGGTTATAGTGAAACAGCCTTCGTTATGGAAAGTAAAGTTGCTGATTTCAAAGTTAGATTCTTTACTCCTTTAAGTGAAGTTGACTTATGCGGGCACGCAACTATAGCTACATTTAATCTCTTAAGAAATCTAGGAGTTATATCACTGGGCAATTATACTCAAGAGACTAAAGCTGGAATTTTAAATTTAGTCATTAAGGAAACAGAGATTTTTATGGAACAGCCTTCTCCAATGTATGGTAAAATACTAAAAAAGTCAGAATTGTTAAAATGTTTTGATACCATTGCATTTGATGAGTCCTTGTTACCACAAATACTTTCAACAGGTCTAAGAGAAATATTCTTACCAATTAACAACAGATATGAATTAGATCAACTAAATCCTAATTTTGATAATATTATAGCTTTATCAAAGAAATACAACGTGATAGGAATACATGCTTTCTGTTTAGACCAAGAAATTGATGCTTATGGCAGGAATTTTGCACCAATTGTTGGCGCAAATGAAGAGAGCGCTACTGGAACATCAAATGGAGCCTTAGGGTGCTACTTATATAAATACGTTGAACAAAAGGAAAAATATATACTAAGACAAGGTTATAAAATGAAACAGCCTTCTGAGATAACTACAATCCTAGAATCAAATAATAATCAAATTCAAAGAGTATGGGTTGGAGGAAGCGCAATAGTTATATAGCAATCTAAATCTCTTGAATTAACTTAAATGCAAAAAAAGAACGATTAAATTTTAATCGTTCTTTTTATTATATATTCTATTACTTACATAGTTCTACATTGAAAGTTGTTACTCCATTATTGCTTGCAAAAGATATACTACCATTAAGCTTATCAATTATCTTTTTGGTTAATGTTAAGCCAACTCCGGTTGAGCTTGTATTTCTTGATTTATTTGCTATATAGAAAAGCTGGAATACTTTTTCAAAATCATTTACAGGTATTGCTTGACCCTTATTTGTTATAGAAAATTTAAGTAAATCATTTTCTTCTTCAAGCTTGATTTTAATCTCTTCAGAGTCGTCTGAAAACTTAATTGAATTACTTAGTAAGTTAAGTATAATCTGATATGTAAGTTCTTTATTATTTTTAATACATGTTTCCTCTAACTCTAAATCAAAACTTAGATTTTTTTCTTCCCACATAACTTGAATCATCTGTATTATATTTCTAACTTGCTCAGCTAAATTATATTCATCATCTTTAGCTATAATTGATGTTGAATCTATCAAGGATATTTGCAACATGTTATTAGCTAAATTAGATAATCTTTCACTCTCGCTGATGATTATATTTAGGAAGTTTATTCTTTCTTCTTCTTGCAAATCATTGCTTTCTAAAAGTTCAGCGTATCCTCTAATAACAGATAGTGGTGTTTTAAATTCGTGGGAGAAATTTCTTACAAACTCTTTATTTAGATATTCATTGGATTTAATTTCATTAGTCATTAAATTGAAGTTTCTTGATAAATTAGCAATTTCATCATGTCCTTTAGCGTCTAATACAAAATCATAATCTCCATCAATGACTCTTAGGGTTGCTTTATCTATCCGTTTGATCCTTTTAGCTATGAAAAAATTCATGGCAACTGAAAA
>JAGLYJ010000124.1 GCA_023132365.1 Mycoplasmatota bacterium | reverse complement strand
TTTATTATAGCAATATTCGTAATAAAATAATGTGACTTTATAAAAATTAATGATATAATATAACAACAACAAAATAAAGGAGATTTTCTAGATGAAAAAAATACTATCAATTATAACGATATTTTTATTAACGATTGCATTTATTGGGTGTGGTCAAACAACTACTGCAGAAAGCACAACAGTAAGCACAACAGTAAGTACAACGGAAACAACAACAGAGCAAACAACAACGGAAGCAACAACTATATTGTCAACTACAGAGTTACCTACAACAATAGAGCCTGTTGAATATACAAGTATCTCTATGACACAACAATCACAATACTTTTTTGACTTAGATGAAGCTTTTGATAAATCTACAGTTGAAGTAACTGCATATTTAAATAATGGAACATCAGAAGTTATTCAAAGTGAATTAGTAAGTGTTAGAGGTTATGATTCTTCAAGTGCTGGTCTTAAAAAAATATATTTAATTTTTGATAGATTTCTTATTGAAACAGAAGTTTATGTATTAAAAGATTATGCGATTGAAATAGATATGCCATATTATGAAGCTGCTCTAAACCTAAAAGGAGCTTCGCTTAAAGTGACTTTAAATAATATTATTACGAACGATTTTATTCCTTTATTATATGGTGATGCCCGAAATATACTTCAAGAGTCAGACATAGACCCAAATAATAGCAATAATATTATATTAGTTTATACTGGAGACTCAGTAGTTGGAACTTGGGATGGTGGAGCTACTTGGAACAGAGAACATACGTGGCCTCAATCCAGACTTGGAGTGTATGTAAAATATGGTGACGATGATTTTCCAAGTAAAGCAACTGATGTTCATAATTTAAAACCGGCTGATCCCGGTGAAAACACATCAAGAAGCAATGATTATTTTGACAATACAGGCGGAACTGATTTTTATGAACCTCGAGATGAAGTGAAGGGTGATGTAGCTCGCATATTGTTTTATATGTCAACCAGGTATTTTGACCTAACTCTAAATGACGATGAACAAAGTTCCACTTCCTTAAAAACAATGGGTATGATTTCTCTTTTACTAGCATGGAATGAAATGGATCCTGTTGATGATTTTGAAAGAAACAGAAATGAAGTAATATATACTTACCAAGGAAATAGAAACCCATTTATCGATTATCCTGAATTTGCTGATTTAATATGGGGTGACCTTGCTTAACAATTATTAATATTGAATAAACATAAAGAAAAGACATTGCAAATCGCAATGTCTTTTATATATTTTTTCAAATTATGCTTTAAAAAATATATTATGAAACTGTATGAGTTCCTATATCTGTAACTGTATCTTGTGCGATTGATTCCCAATCAGCAATATCAAATGTTGTACTAGGTCCAGTTATTGTAGGAAGTCTTACCAAAGTAATGTCTTCTGCAAAGTTAGCAACAGTAACTGTATCGTCAACTCCAATTTCTCCAATGATATCAATCATTGTTCCATCTTTCACTAATGTTATAGCATCATTTCCATTAAAGAATGTTACTCCGTTAGGATAAGAGAGTGCATCCAATATATCAGTAGCATCAATTATAGCTTGAATACTAGCACTATTATTGCTGATTACTAATACATCACCAGCAAGAAGAGTTCCAGTTAAATTTAATGTATAGAATGGTACAGGTCCATCTCCGCCGTTATAAGCGACAATTGAATAAGTTGATAAATCAACATCAGCACCAGTGCCATTATATATTTCTATGTATTTATTACTAGAAGATCCATCTGCATATTCAGATATAAACAACTCTGTAATTCCAGCTACAGCTGTATATGATGTCCAAGTTAAGTTGTCTAACACCATTTGAGAGTCAGCTGCTAAAATTTCAATTGTAAATTCACCTTCAATATTAATATCAGTAACTGTGAAAGTAGCAATTTGTGTAATCGTAGTCTCGTCATAATCTACAGCAACCGATGTATCTATTAATACTCCATTTATCC
>JAGLYJ010000123.1 GCA_023132365.1 Mycoplasmatota bacterium | reverse complement strand
GAAATATTTTATTATGATAAAATGAAAGTTATCGATTTATTAAATTATTCAGCTAGTTTCTATAATAGAGATTGTAGCGAAAAGATTCAAGAACTTGCTAAAATAATGGAACTAGATTTAACCCGCAGAATTGAAGATCTATCATATGGAAATAAGAAGAAAGTTGGTATTGTACAAGGGCTTCTACATTCACCTAAATTAATTATTCTTGATGAACCAACAAGTGGTCTAGATCCTTTGATGCAACAAAAATTCTTCAACTTAATCCTTAAAGAAAACAAATTAGGAGCGACTGTGTTATTTAGCTCTCATATCCTTAGTGAAGTTCAACAATTATGCAATAGAGTAGCTATAATTAAAGATGGCGAAATTCTAAGCATTCAAGACATTAAATCAATTAAGCATGACAACTATAAAAAATTCACTTTTAGAGGTAAATCTCTAGATAACGGCAAGTTTGCTATTGAAGGCGTTACTGAATTAAAAGAAAGAGAAGATAAAGTTTCATTCTTATATAAGGGTGATGTTAATAAAATTGTTCAAATTATAGCTAAGCTAAATCTTACCGATATTACTATTGAGGAACCTACCTTAGAAGAAATATTTATGCATTACTACGAGTAGGTGAGAAGATGAATATATATAATTTTGAACTCAGGAGGCTTATCAAATCAATCTTGATTTGGGGCTTATCAATTTCAGGTTTTCTAATCTTCTATTTAGCTTTTTTCCCATCAATCTCAAGCAGCGGATCATTCGCTGATTTATTCAAAGATATTGACCCTAAATTTTTAGCAGCATTTGGTATGATTCCTGAATTGCCTATTGATGAAATCTTTGGTTATTTTAATTTAACAATTAGCTTCATTTTGGTTCCAATTGCAATTCAAGCTTCAAATTATGGTTTTCATATTTTAAGTGTTGAAGAAAGAGAATTAACAGCTGACTTCTTGTTCACAAAACCGATATCAAGAAGCAAAATTATTCTTTCCAAATTCTTTGCTGCATTAACAAGTCTTTTAATTGTAGATTTGTTTGTTACAGCAGGTACATTTATAGCTATTGCATCTTTTAAAGGAACCGAAGTGGTTGAATACAGTAATGTTATAATTCTACTATTATCATTACCATTTTTCCAATTAACTTTCATGAGTGTTGGAATGGTTATCTCTGTATCAATTAAAAAGGTATCAAGTGTTTTAAGTTTCTCAATGGGACTTGGCTTTGGTCTTTACATCATAAATTCATTTGGAAGTATTGTTAGTTCTGATTACTTAAAATATGTTACTCCTTATGCGCATTTTAATCCAGCATATCCGTTAATCAATGGAACTTGGGACTGGAGTTTAATTTGGATTTCTTTTGTTGTGATAGTCTGCTCATTAATTGCGAGTTATTTCTTGTATTTACGAAGAAATATCGCTTCACTTTAGAGAGGTGATTTTATGAATATTATTCTTCATGAATTAAAATCAAATTTAAAATCATTTATTATATGGACTGTCTCTCTCTGCTTATTATTTTTTGTAGCTAGTTTTGAATTTGAAATGTTTCAGAATAATCCTGCGATAAATCAAGCATTTGATGACTTTGGTTATTTATTTAACGCTTTAGGTGGAATATCAGATTTGACTACTGCAGAAGGTTATTTAGCCTTAATTTCTATCTATATATATGTTCCATTAGGTATTTATTCAGCGTTACTTGGTAGTAGAATTATATCTAAAGAGGAACAAAAAAGAACAGCTGAGTACTTGTTTACATTACCAGTTTCTAGAACTAAAGTAATTACAAGCAAATTAGTAGTTTCTGTAACTTATACAATAATTATTGATATTTTAGCAATGTTAGTTTGTTTATATTCATTTGGTAGATTCGCCGAATCTCCAGAGACCTTTGGAGCCTTTATATTTAATCTAGGGGTGGGTGTACTATTAACCCAAATTATTTTCTTATCAATAGGATTACTATTATCCAGTGTTTTGAAGAATTACAAAAAATCTGGTGGAATCACTGTTGGATTTGTAAT
>JAGLYJ010000122.1 GCA_023132365.1 Mycoplasmatota bacterium | reverse complement strand
TAGATACTGCCTGAGCATTGGAGTAAGTGCTGGCATTTCTTTATTCATCCGTTCAAGGAATACAGATAAATCCTTGCTCTTTGAAGTGCTTATCAAATGCGAAAACGGATTTAATCCCTAATTGTCTCATTGTTTCAAAGCTTATACAGTCTACAAAACTAAGTTTCTTTCTTGCTGCTGTAAGAACACCCATTATTCCAGCATGGTGAGTTGCTTCATTTACCCACTCAATACTCAAAACAGGAACAATATCGTCGCTAAATATTCTGACAGCTTTTATTCCCAGACGATGCTGAAGTAAAGCAATGAGTTCAACCAAAACATAATTACTGATAACCAGAGTATTCTCTTCAAGAACAAGCGTTTCCCACTGTTTTTTTGCCCTATGATGGTTACTATCGTCTGCGTCAAAGACTGCCAAAATCGCCGATGTATCAATATAACATATCATTTTTCGTATGCCTTAACCAGATACTCATCATGTTTTGCAGATAAGTTTGATTTGCCGGAGTGAAAGCGACCGGCAGCCGCAACAGCGCGTTGTCGTCTTTCTTTTTCTGTTATCTTCCCGTATGTTTGCAAATAGGAGTTAATCCCTCTGCGAATAATTTCCGCAATAGGAATATGTTTTTCTGTGGCTATTGTCTTTAATGTTAACGCCTGTCCCTCTGTCAATTGTATCTGTGTGCGGATCATACAAACCTCCATTATGATTACATATTTAGTAAAACGATAACACATTCTGAATAAAGATTGCAATAGCAAAAAATTTTATTCAGAGGCTCATGGAATTATTTTAAATTTATATCCCATATTTGTTTTACTATTTCATATAATAATTTACTTCTGTACTCTAATTTTTCAGCGTTATATTCTTCAATTTGCGTAAATTTTATTCTGCTTATATCTTCAAATTTTTGGTTAAATTCAAGAAATCTTGAATTGGTTTTATGATAAAAGCTATCAATTAGAGTTCTGCCCCAAACTAATCCATTGCTATAAGTCTGCCTTTTTCCATTATAATACCTCTCATTATTGGAAATAATATTATCCATATTGTAAAGTAATAAAAGAGCACCTAATCTATTTCTTTGATTTTCAAATTCTTCTTCTGAATGAAAGAATTTTTTATTTTCTTCATTTCTCGAAAATATATGTTCAATGTGATAACCTGTTTTATAACCTGTTTTTGTGGAAATATAATGAACATTATTTTCAATTTCTTTCCCGATATTATCACAAATATATTTCTCTACTCTTGCAAAAAAGTATCGTAAAGGTCTTCTATCAATATTATCATATCCTCTTGTTTTAAATCTGTCATATTCAAGTAAAGAGCTGATTTCAGATAAGCTTCTGGCTTCTTTAATTCTTATTGTTAATATTTCATTAAAAATCTGTCTGTATTCATTGACTTGTCTGTTTCGTAAATCATTATTTAGTTGGTATGATATTTCTTGATAGTTATTACTGTTGTATATTCCATTTAAACGCAAAAGCATATAAAGTCTATCTATTTCTTGTGCAATAGTTTTAATTTTAGTTTGTTCTTCTTTGTCATTTACGACACAAGAGGAAATAATATTTTGGTATTGTCCTGATAAATCATTAATGTCTTTATTATTGTAACTCAAAAATATATCTGTGATATTGATTATTAATTAATTTTTCAATATCTGCGTTTCTTTTGTAAATAAATTTTCCTTTTATATAATCAATAAAAAAATCATCTTCAATCCCTTTTAATTTATTGAGAGAGTCTTCCCATAGTTTGCTGTATTTTTCTGTATCGTCTTTGTTAAGTGCCCCAACTAATTTTCCTTTTAAAATCTCAAAAGGTTTAAGAGCAACACCTCTATCGTTAATTACTTCAAAAACCATAGGCGTATCATCTTTCTCAATTTTAAGTTCAACAAGGACTAACCTATCCAAGAAATACATAATGAAAGCCTGCAGTTTCTCTTTTGACATTTTTTTACCATCAATGATTTTTGAAATGTCCTTAAATCTATTATAAATATTTTCTTCTGTAACA
>JAGLYJ010000121.1 GCA_023132365.1 Mycoplasmatota bacterium | reverse complement strand
TTACTATTGTATGAGCTGAATACTCTACTGATGGGAACCCAAATAATGAAATAGAAACTATCCCTATCCCAAGTGCGTTTGTTATTTGCATTACCGCCCCAAACATCAATTGTGATTTCATCTGAGGTAAAGTAATATACCAAAGCTCTTGCCATCTGTTTCTTATTCCATCCATTGCTGCTGCTTCGTAAAGAGACTTATCAACCGTTTGTAGCCCCGCAATAAATGCTAAGAATGATACTCCTAGACTTAACCAAAGTTGAACAATTACTAGGATGAGCAACGCATATTTTGGTGTTTCTAGCCATAAAATGGCAGTGTTTATAATGTTCAAATCTATCAAATATGCATTTAATATTCCATACATATCTGATGAAAAAATTAGTAACCATAACAAATAAGCAGATCCACTGATTGATGGTGCGTAAAAAATAAGTACCATCACCCATCTGATTTTTGCAGGTAATTCATTAATTAACCATGCAAATACAAATGCCATCATGTATGATATTGGACCAGTTATCAAAGCTAATATAATCGTATTCTTCAATGCAATTAGAAATACGTCATCATTCAAAAATAAATTTACATAATTTGAAAGACCAATAAATTTCGGTGGTTGAAGCATGTCAAAAGATGTAAAGCTTAAAAAGAAACTCATCAAGACTGGTAATACTGTAAATATGGTAAATATAATCATATAAGGTGCAATCATTGAATAATATATCTTCTTTTTCTTTATTTTTTTCCAAATTGTTGGTTTAATATAGATATTTTTAACATCTACAGTATTTGATTTTTGCATATGCACCTCCTAATCTAAGTCAAATTCACTTCTTTTTCTTTCAAGTTCAATATTTATTTTAGTAACATACTCAAATAAATTATCTCTAGGATTTGTTCCATCATTTATAGTTGCTCTAAATGCATTATCTATATATCTACCTATAATATAATCTCCAGGCACTGTAGGCACTCCTACAGTGTTTTCCCTTTGTGTTGATAAAACATAATAATCCTTTACTGACCAAGGTAGATTGGCAAAAGCTTCAAGGTTAGCAGTTGGATATCTTGCTGCAGCTCCCAATATTGCTTCCATGCCTCTAGCGTAACTTGTTTGAGCTTCAGCACTTAACCACCATTTAACAAACTCCCAACTAGCTGCTTTTTCTTGAGTGTCTTCTAGTATGATTGTTCCAGTTGATGTTGAAGCTGATTCATTATGTATTTCTTCACCTTCTAAATATCCAGGTATAGGAGCAAAGCTCCATTGGCCTCTAATTTCGGGTGCAAATACTGATAAAGTATTATATAAGGAAAAATTAACTATTCCTAGTGGCATCTCGCCACTTCTGAATCTATTTGCAAAATTAGCAGAAATTTCAAATCCAAAATCGCTGAAAAACGTAGTAAAATCAATAAATGCATCCATCGCATTTTCTTCTAACAATAGTGCTGTTCGTCCCTCTTCATCATAAAGTTTTCCACCATTTTGAACTATCATTGAATACATCACAGAACTTAAAATTCCTTTTGAATTCAGGATGTAATAATCTAGATATTGTCTTTGTAACCCTGGTAATAGACCAACAACATCATCCCAAGTCTGTGGAACTTCAATATCCAATTCTTCAACAATATCATCTCTTACAAACGTTACTAAAAAATCATGTGTGTCCGGCAGTGCATACACTTTATCCATAAACTCAAATGGTGTTACTGCACTGCTACTAAACCTTTGTGATACCTCTTCATAATCTGAAAATTGAGTTAAATCAACAACAGCATTTCGTATACCCCAGTTTACAGGAATATTTTGTACTACTCCTAAAGCTACATCAGGTCCATTTTTAGACAACGTAGCTGGTAAAAGAGCCGTTGTTGTAACTAATTTTAATTCAATATTAATATTCTTTTGTATGGTAAATTGTTCATCAATAATTTGTCTTAATAGTTGAGACTGATCTCGACCTGTCATTATCCATACAGTTATTGTCGGGCCATCTACTACTACATTACTTTCTAGTGAAGTATTAGCCCCATAACTCCCAAATAGCATTATTAGTTCATGCCAGAATTTTTG
>JAGLYJ010000120.1 GCA_023132365.1 Mycoplasmatota bacterium | reverse complement strand
CCTGTAGAAGCTCCACTAGGAACTATCGCTCTACCGAACGCACCTGATTCTGTAAAAACTTCTACTTCAATTGTAGGATTCCCTCTAGAATCCAATACTTCTCTTGCAAAAATATTACTAATATTTGGCATAATTTTTTCCTCTTTCTAAAACTTTTATTTTAAATTTTTATATATATTAATATGTTCTTCTTACTCCTACGTAAGTTCCCACACCGATAACAACCACTAATAATACACTATCAAAACTCAATGCAAATACAACTACTCTCAATATTGTAAACAATAAATTAAAGAAAACTGATGGTTCAAGTAATAAACTAACATTATTAATTCCTGAAACAAAGTCTAACATATAAGGTATTGATAACGCTAGTATTGCTTGTACTACTAAAAATATTCCAGTAATAACTGTGTATACAATATGTGGATTTTCATATTGTTTTCTAATCGTGTTTCCTATAAATTGTGCTGAAAAGAAAAATAAGATAAAGAATAGTGAAAATCCAATACTACTTGTCAAATAATAATCGATAAATCCAATAGCAATTCCTAACAAAATAGATATGACTACACCATACAGTATAACAAACAATAGGTCTTTCGAATTAATATCTTTTAAATTTCTATCTAAATTATTCAATTAAAGATTCTCCTGTCATTTCTTTTGGTTGTTCAAGTTTAAGTAACTTTAACATTGTAGGAGCTATATCTCCTAAATTACCATTAGTTCTTAAAGTTACAGATTTATCAACAACAATAAACGGTACTAAGTTAGTTGTATGGGCAGTAAATGGTTTGTTATCTTCAGTAATCATTTTTTCTACATTTCCATGATCAGCTGTTATTAAAGCTGTTCCACCAAGTTCAACAATCTTATCAACTACTTTTCCAACGCATTCATCCACTGTTTCAACAGCCTTGATAGCTGCTGGAATAACACCAGTATGACCTACCATATCCCCGTTAGCAAAATTAAGGATAACAACATCATGAACTCCTGAATCTAATTCTTTCAATACAGCTTCAGTAATTAAATAAGCACTCATTTCTGGTTGTAAGTCATAGGTAGGTACTTTCGGACTTGGAATTAATACTCTTCTAGCATTTTTAATTTCCTTATCCACACCACCATCAAAGAAGAATGTTACATGTGCGTATTTTTCAGTTTCAGCTATTCTTAATTGATGCAAACCTTTTTCTGCTATATAATCACCAAACATATTATTTAAATTATTTAGTTTAAATGCTAACTCACCTTTAACAGATTCAGCATATTTCATAGTTGAAACAAAAGTAATATTCTTTGGTCCATTCTTAGTGTTTAATTTACCTTCTAATGCATTAGGATTTGAATATGCAGTTGAAATTTGAATTGCTCTATCTGGTCTGAAATTCATGAAGATAATTGAATCATTAGTTTTAATAAGTCCCTCATCATCAACCACAAAAGGCAGTACAAATTCATCTGTCACACCATCTTTATATGACTTCTCAACACCACTTGGTGCTGATTCAAAATGCTTAGCTTTACCAAAAGTCATTGAATCATATGCTTTTTGAATTCTATCCCAGTTTTTATCACGGTCCATTGCGTAATATCTTCCCGATACAGTCGCTATTTTACCGTAATTTATACTATCCATATATTTTTCTAAATCTCTTAAGAAACCAGCTCCAGATGTAGGAGAAACATCTCTACCATCTAGAAAAGCATGAACATAAGTATTTTCAACACCAACAGCCTTAGCTGTCTTTAACATTTCTTTAAAATGTTTTATATGTGAATGAACTCCACCGTCTGATAACAACCCAAATAAATGTAAATTTGACTTCTTATTCATCGTATTCTTAAATGCATATAAATATGCTTTGTTAGTGCTAAAATTACCATCTCTTACAGCTTTGTTTATTCTTGTAAGTGATTGGTATACAATTCTACCGGCACCAATATTCATATGACCAACTTCTGAATTACCCATTTGTCCCACAGGTAGTCCAACAGCTTCACCAGATGCTTCTATTCTTATATTTGGATATTCCTTAAAATATTTAGTTAAATTTGGTTTTTTAGCAAGCTCATATGCATTACCAGCATTTTTCTTACCAAAACCTATTCCATCCATAATTATTAATACTACAGGTTTTTTCATTCGTGTTTCACCTCACCT
>JAGLYJ010000012.1 GCA_023132365.1 Mycoplasmatota bacterium | reverse complement strand
TATCAGGTGGTGAAGCACAAAGGGTGAAACTGGCTTCTGAATTGTATAAAAGGATTACAGAAAAATCGATATATATTTTGGACGAGCCAACAACGGGATTACACTCACACGATGTTAAAAAATTATTATCAGTGCTTAATAACATTACAAATAAAGGCGCCACAGTAGTTGTAATTGAACATAATTTAGATGTTATAAAAGTAGCTGATCATATTATTGATTTAGGGCCTGAAGGTGGAGACCTTGGAGGAAATATTTTGGTTAGTGGCACACCAGAAAGCGTGGCTTTATGCGAAGAAAGCTATACAGGACAATTTTTAAAGAAATTATTTAAGAAAAGCAAGTAGTTTAATTACTACTTGTTCTTTTTGTTTTTACGTGTGTTTTTAATATAATTATGATATTATATTTAGTATATTATATGGTAGGAACAATGATGGACAAAGACAATAAAGATATACGCAAAGAAATAGAAGAGTTAGAAAAATTAATAGATCAAGTTAAAAAACAAAACGAAGAAGAAAGAAAAAAACATCAAAAATCACCAAGAAATACTGTTGTTAGAATTAATCTAGCTACTGTATATTCTAGTAATTTTTGGATTAATATGGTTTTTTCTGTATTAGTTAATTTCATCGTGATTTTTAGTGTGTTAAAGCTATTTGATTTTGCTGAAGTAACTAATGATGTAAATATTATATTTCTAGTTGTAATCTTTACAGCGATAGAAGAATTATATAAAAAATACCTTATCTTAAGATATACCAAAATTATTATTTATACTTCGGGATTAATATTCACTTTTATTAATCTGTTAATATTCTATTTCCTTGACTTGGTATTGTTTCAAGATGCATTCTCATTTGTCAACCCTGTATACCCAATAGCCTTTATTGTGGTATTCCAAGTTGGCAGGGCAATCATTAAGAATATATATTTTAGAATTATGAATCGTATGACGCTAAAGAAGATAAAAAAATAAGTAGGTGATTATATTGTCAAGTATTACAATAAGTGAAGTTATTAAAGGATTAAAACTTGAAGTTGTAGCCGGTAGAGCCGGCACAAGTAGGAAAGTATCAAATCCTGCATTATCAAAACCAGGACTAGAGTTTGCTGGCATGTTCGATTATTATGAACACGATAGAATTCAAATTATTGGTTCCAAAGAAGGGACTTTTTTCCATTGGCTTAGTAAAGAAGATCAAAAGAATCGCACTAAGATGCTTTTTGAAAAGAATCCTCCAGCATTTGTGTTCTCTAAGAACGTAAATGTACCACAAATATTCATTGATTTTGCAGAAAAATATGAAATTCCTGTGCTTAAAAGTACTTATGTCACAACTGCATTATTTAGTGAGTTATACGCATTTTTACAGGCAAGATTAGCAGAAAGAACATCTAAACATGGTGTATTGATGGATATAAATGGTGTTGGTGTTTTAATTACCGGTAAAAGTGGATTAGGTAAATCCGAAGTTGCATTAGAACTTATAAGAAGGGGTTACATTTTAGTAGCTGATGATATAGTAGAAGTTTACCAATTAGAAAAAGGTGTTATTATTGGTGAGGCACCAAAAATGTTAAGAAAATACTTAGAAATTCGCGGTGTTGGAATTGTCAATGTAGTATATCTATTTGGAGTGAAAGCATTTAGAGAAAATAAAAAGATTTCATTAATAGTTGAACTAGAAAAATGGGATGATGATTCTGAATTTGATAGATTGGGTATTAATGATGAGTATACAAAGATATTTGATACAAATATATCTAAAGCTTCTATCCCGATTACAGAAGCCAGAAATACAGCTACATTAGTTGAGGCAGCTGCTTATGACTTTAAATCAAAAGAATTAGGATATCATTCTGGGCATGAATTTAATAACTTGCTAAATGATGAAATAGAAAAGAATCAAAAGATTGGAACCGAGGGACAAGATGAATAAATTTATTAAAACAATTTTATTGGTATTTATTGCAACATTAGTAATATCTTTTAGCAGTTGTGGCGATGATACAACACCAGCTGTTGATTCTTATACAGTAACGTTTGTTGATTACGACGGTACTGTTTTAAAAACAATCGCTTGTACAGTTGGAGAAGCGTGTGATATCGTTGCACCTGAAGAACCAGATTATTTTGATGTCGCTAGCATACAATATTTCACAAGATGGTCTGTATTTGAAGATGACTATGCTTCAATTGATAGAAATACAGAAATTGAAGCAATATATACTTTGGACAATAGATTAGTAACTTTAGGAAGCAAATCAGTAGTTTTCTACTCATTCTTCATTATATTAGGTATTATCGTTGCTTTAACCTTAGGATTAAAGGAAACTAAAAGAACCGGAGTAAGTAAAGATGCTATATTAGATGGTTTTTTATGGATAGTGCCGGTTTCTATTCTGGGAGCGAGATTATGGTATGTTGCCTTTGAATTAAGTGATTTTGTTTATGGAGGATTTTTCCCTTCCGTCTTGAGGGTGTTAGGCTTTAGATCTGGGACATTGGATTTCAGTAATTTCGGATTATCTGGACTTGCGATTCATGGCGCATTTTCTACAGCTATAATTTGTGCATATTTCTTTACTAAGAAAAGAAAAATTGATATTTTCAAAGTTGTTGATTTTGTAGCAATAGGCTTTATTATTGCTCAAGCGTCTGGTAGGTGGGGAAATTTCTTCAATCAAGAAGCACATGGAGGCATTGTTGGTGGAATTACAGGCAATGTGGCTAACTTATCCTTGCAAGATCAATATAACTTTTTAAGATACTCATTACATTTGCCAGAATTTATAGTTAACAACATGTATATAACTAGGGGATTACACAATCTCTCAGTAGAACCTTTAACAGGATTCTACCACCCAACATTTTTATACGAATCAACATTTAATATACTTGGTTTCGGAATTATGCTATTACTAAGAAGATGGAAAAAGGTTTATATTGGTGAATTATTATCATTCTATCTAATTTGGTATGGTGGTCTCAGAATATTTATTGAGACTATGAGAACTGACCCGTTAGTATTTGAGATTTTTGGAATCACTATGAAATCTGCGATTGTTACATCGGTATTAATGATTTTAGGCGGAATAATTCTCTCTACATTTATTAGAATTAAGAGAAAAGGCATGACTTATGAAACAATACCTGGTTGTTTTGGGTGTAAGAAACCAGTTGAAGAAGTGGAAGAAGAAAATAAAGAGTAATGGAGTGATTAGATGTCATTTTCTACAACGATAAAGACTGAGTTACAAAGCATTAAGCAACTTGATTGCTGTAATAAAGCTGAGTTATCGGCATTATTACATGTTGGCGGATCTATTGAAATGAACAGTACTGGATTAAATCTAGTTTTTCAAAGTACGAACAATGCTGTTATTCGTAGATTTGTATCAATAACAAAAGCTTTGTATGACATTGATTTAATAATAATCAAAAAAGAAATTAAAAAACTCGGAAAACACAATCAATATATTGTTAAAATTAGCGAAAAAGTTGATGACCTTTTAAAAGAGTTGTCTCTAATTAATGATTCAGCTATGTTTTTTAGGGATGTTGATGAAGCTTTAATTGAAAAAGATTGTTGTAAAAAATCATACTTAAGAGGCGCATTTTTAGCTACAGGATCTATTAATTCTCCTGAGACTAGTGCTTATCACATGGAAATACAAGCTTTTTCGTTAGTACAAGCAGATGTGATTAAAGAAATTGCCAATTACTTCAATTTAAATACTAAGGTAGCTAAAAATAAAAGAGGGTATATTGCATATATTAAAGAAGCTGAGAGAATTGCCGACTTCCTAAGGGTTGTTGGAGCTAGCAATTCATTGTTTGTATTTGAGGATTCTAGGATTAAGAGAGATTTTATGAATTCTATAAATAGAGTTATGAATTGTGATATTGCAAACGAGAGAAAAGCTTTAGATGCAGCAAAAAAGCAATTAGATTGTATTGAGATTATTGAGAGAAAACATAAAGATAAGATATCTAAAAGCATGAGTGAAGCGATATTTTTGAGAAAGAAATATCCTGATTCAACGCTATTAGAGCTGAGTTATGCTTCTTTAGAGCATTATGGAGTACAAGTTTCCAAATCAGCCTTAAATCATCGGTTTAGAGCGATAAAGGATTTAGCAAATAAAATTCAAATAGAAGAAGGTTTAAGATGATTGCGGGTATTGGTGTAGATATTTTGAAAATATCTAGAATTAAATTAGATCACGCTAGAAGAGTTTTAAGTGAAGAAGAGCTTGAGGTTTTTAATAACATTAATTTAAAACCGAAAAAATTAGAATATTTAGCAGGTAGGTTTTCAGTTAAAGAAGCGATTATCAAAGCATTGGGGAAAACGGAATATAAGATTGGGATGAGAGAAATAACAATTATAAATGATGAAACAGGGATGCCAATCTTAAAACAACCAGTATATAGTGATATAAAAATACTCATTAGTTTATCTCATGAAAAAGATAACTGTATTGGATTCTGTATTATTGAAAATGTGTAGTTTTTTTGATGGGTGAAAAATTATCTTGCAAAAAGATATAAAAATAGGTAAAATATTTATGCTGAGGTGAGAAAATGGCAACATATAAAAAAGGATTTAAGAAACAAAAGGCAGAACAAGTATTATTGAAAGTTATTTTAGGTGTAATTTTAGCAGTGATAGTATTTATTGCGATCGTATTTGTTTACGATTTATCTACAAAGTGGAAAAATTACAGTCACTATACTCAAATTACTGAGTATGCAGATGCGTTAAGTTTCACAGATGATGGAGATGTACCGTTAGAAGATTATGTAATTTATGTATATCAAGATTCATGTGATGTGTGTACTGAAATTAAAAATGACGTGTTAAAATTAGTTAATGAAATTGATAAAAATGATGGTGAAATCTTCTTGTTAAGCACAAGCGGTGTAACTGATGCAGCAGAAGAATATGATGATTTTCTAGTTACTGTAGATGCAGCTTATGATGAATTGCTAGACGATATATATACACCTTCTATCATTATAATTGTGGATGGAGAAGTTCACGAATACATTATAGGTGTAACATTATTGGATACACTTGAAAGTATTGAAGCCGGAACTTACGAGCCTTTTAACAATTAAAAACATTCAATAGAAAGAACCTTTACAGAGACTGTAGAGGTTTTTTTAAAAACAATAAATATATGGTAAAATATAGTGAGAAAGATTTGGTGGTTTTATGGAATATATTAATGAAGAGTTAATTAGACAAGTAGCGAAAAATCAAGGAATTAAAACAAAACAAGTTGAAGTTGTTTTAGGTATGCTTGAAGAAGGTAATACCGTGCCTTTTATTGCTAGATATAGAAAAGAGCAAACCGGTTCTTTGGACGAAGAACAAATTAGAGCCATTGAAAAAGAATATGACTATGGTAAAAGTCTTCAAAAAAGAAAAGATGATATAATTCGTTTGATTGATGAAAAAGGAATGCTTACAGAAGAATTAAATATAGAAATTAATAAGTGTAATAAGTTGGTTGATTTAGAAGATATTTATCGTCCATTTAAAGAGAAAAAGAAAACTAAAGCAACTGAAGCAATTAAAAAAGGGTTAGAACCATTAGCCAATATTATACTTACATTTCCAGATGCAGATGATTTGAATTCTTTAGCAGAACCATTTATAAATGAAGAAGTTAAATCTATTGAAGAAGCATTTGAAGGGGCAAAGCATATTATAGCTGAAGTGATATCTGATAATGCAAATTACAGAAAATGGATTAGAGAATATACTAGTGAAAATGGATTAATAGTTACCAAGAAAAAAAGAAGTGCAGTTGATGAAAAAGAAACATATCAAAATTATTATGACTATGATGAAGCTTTAAAAACTATAAAGTTATATAGAATATTAGCCATAAATAGAGCTGAAAAGGAAAAAGTTATTAATGTTAAAGTAACTTTAAATATAGAAGCTGTTCATTCATATTTAGACAGACAATTTATCGGTGGAAGAGAATCGATTGTAGTTCCTATAATTCAGGAAGCTTATATTGACGCATATAAAAGATTAATTAGTGGTTCTATTGAAAGAGAAATAAGAAGCGATTTTACTGATAGAGCAGAAAATCAAGCGATTCATATTTTTGCTGAAAATTTAAGACCATTACTATTACAACCACCTTTAAAAGGAAAAATGATTTTAGGTGTTGATCCAGCATTTAGAACTGGTTGTAAGTTAGCTGTTATTGATAATTATGGAAAGTTTATAGCCAAAGGAGTTATTTATCCTCATGAAGCGTATAAAGGTGGCAGAGCTGATCCTAAGAAAGTAGATCATGCTATAAAACTAATAGCAGGTGTTGTTACAAAATATGATGTAGATATAATTGCAATTGGTAATGGGACCGCTTCTAGAGAAACCGAAAAATTCATTGCTAAAATAATCAAAGAAAATAAATTGAACGTTAAATATGTTATCGTTAGTGAAGCGGGAGCTTCGGTTTATTCAGCTTCAGATTTAGCGAGGGAAGAATTTCCAGATTTTCAAGTTGAAGAACGTTCAGCTGTAAGCATTGCAAGAAGAATTCAAGACCCACTTAGCGAGTTAGTTAAAATTGACCCGAAATCAATTGGGGTTGGTCAATATCAACATGACATAACACAATCAAAATTATCTGATCAATTAGATTTCGTGGTATCAACAGCAGTTAATCAAGTTGGTGTAAACGTTAATACAGCATCATTCTCATTATTGAAATATATATCGGGTTTGTCTTCAAAAGTTGCCAAAAATATAGTTAGTTTTAGAGAAGAAAATGGTCCATTTAAAAATAGAAAGAATATTAAAAAAGTTTCTAAAATGGGTCCAAAAACATTTGAACAAGCAGTTGGGTTCTTGAGGATTTTTAATTCTGATAATCCTTTAGATAAAACACCAATTCATCCTGAAAGTTATGATTTAGCATATGACATACTAAAGTATTTACACTTAGATGTGTCTGAAATAGGAACTCCAAAATGTCAGTTAATGGTACACAATTTAGATATGAATAAATTAATGAGTTCAACTAATCAATCTAAGATAATTATTGAAGATATTTTAGAAGCATTTATAGCTCCAACTAGGGATTTAAGAGATGAATATCCACAACCTCTACTTAAGAGTGAATTATTGAGTTTAGAAGACTTGAGACCAGGCATGGAATTACAAGGAACCGTAAGAAATGTTGTAGATTTTGGAGCGTTTATCGATGTTGGAATTAAAGAAGCTGGGTTAGTACATATATCAAAAATGAGTAGACAATTCATTAAGCATCCATTGGAAGTTGTTAGTGTTGGAGATATCGTTAAAGTTTGGGTTATCTCTGCGGATTTAAAAAGAAAAAGATTACAACTTTCTATGGTACAACTAGATGAATCATCTCGTTTTATTAATTAAGGTTATAAAGTTACTACTATTTAACATGTGATTGTAATATAATATGATTATAATTAATTAAAACTAAGGGGGTTTTAATATGGCAAAAACAAAATTTGGTTATGGTTGGGCAATTAAGTGGGGATTGGCAGCTGTTTTAATTGCGGCAGGCGTCTTAATGTTGCTCAATGATGAAACTGTTGTTTATGCAGCAACCGGTATAGCAGTAGTAATATTTTCTGTTTTAAGAGTTGTGCCTCTATTGAAAACATTGACAAAGGAAGTATTAAGAACCATAAATTTGATCGAAATTATATTTGATTTAATTATTGGTGGATTAATGATTTATGTTGCTTTCTCCGGCAACTCAGGAGATGCTTTTTGGCAAGGAATGTATGGCTATATTTTAGCATTCTTCTTATTAACAAGAGGAGTTATATATTTTGTATCGCTTTATTATTTTGGAGAAAAAACAGAACCAGCAAAATTTTGGGTTCATTTAATTTTTGTTGGATTAGGTTCTGTTGTATTAACTCTTACCGTTGTAGGAAATGATATTATATCGATACTAGTTTGGGTATTATTTATATTCTCAATTGGTGGAGCTGGGTATTTAGGATTTGATGGTTATGGTGGTTACAAAAAATACCGTGAATTATCAAAAGCTCTTAATACAAAAAAAGAAGTTCAAAAAGATGCAAAAATAGAAAAAGAAATTCCAAAACCTATCGAAGATGAGGTAAAACAAGAAGAAACATACATAAATTAGAAAATAGTTGACAGTTAGCCAAAAAACAAGTAAAATAATATGGCTGACTGTTAAATTGGAGCAATACTCAAGTGGCCGAAGAGGCGCCCCTGCTAAGGGTGTAGGTCGGGAGACCGGCGCGAGAGTTCGAATCTCTCTTGCTCCGCCATTTAAAGATAAAAAGACGATGAATTTCGTCTTTTTTTATTTTTTAAAGAAAGTTAGTATATTAAATGCAAATTTACTTTGTATATTGCTAATTAATGTTATAATTTTTCTGTTAAAGGTGAGTTTATGAAAAAAGATAGGTATTTGATTGTCCTATTTTTCCTAGTGCAAAATATTATTCATAATTTAGGGCACGCAGTCACGCCAGATTTTGTTAAAAGTTTGGGAATACAAGATTACATGTTTGGCGTATTCTTTGCTACAATGAGTTTCGGACTTATGATTGGCGGACCATTATGGGGAACAATAGGAGATAAAGGCAAGAAAAAATTATATATAGTAATTGGCTTGGTATTATATAGTATTGGTCAGTTTGGTTTTGGGTATAGCAATAATCAATACTTAATGATATTTTTTAGACTTTTAAGTGGATTTGGTGTTGTAGCATCTATTACTTTGTTTACTAGTCATTTAATTGAAGTTACAGAGCTAAAAGAACGCGCTAGATTCTTAGCATATATAGGTGCAGCCGTTACATTAGGTGCAGCGATAGGATATTTTTTAGGGGGTTTTATAGCAGAAAACCCAGTAACGCGAGTATTTTTTAATATTACAAATAAGAAAGAAATCTTTTTGATTCAAGCAGTGCTTAATCTTATGTATGTTGGGTTTGTTATGATATTCTTTCAAGATAGAAAATGTACTTTGGCCACCACAAAGAAAGTTGGGATTTTCGATAGCTTCAAATCTCTTGGCAAGATAGATTTCAGATTATTTATATTTATGATTGCTTTAGCTTTTATCACAATGGGAGCTATTAATTTGAACAAGTTTATCGATGTCTATTTCAATGATAAAGGCTTTGATGCTTTGCAATTAGGAACATTTAAAATGGTAACAGGTTTTATTTCTTTAGCTGCTAGTGTTGTATTAGTTCCAATATTTGCTAGATTTAAAAAACAGATTGGATTTATGATAGTACTGCAAGTGTTATCTGCAGCTATTGTGTTTTATACCTTTAGAGCTAATGATTTTATTAAAATTGTTTATTCAATATACATGCTTTATATTTTATTTAAAGCTGTTTTTACTCCTTTAGAACAGAATTATATTTCTTCACATGCAAAAGAAGGGGAATATGGAAAAATCATCGGTGTTAGGCAGTCCTTTATTTCAATTGGAATGGTGATTGGACCACTTGCTGGTGGATTTCTTTATGAGAGAAGTTCCTTACTATTATTTGATGCCACAGCAGTAACCTTTCTTATTGGTGTAGCGTTGTTGATTATAGTGTCTATCCTAAATAGAAAAAATATAATAAGTAGAGAAAGCGAGTAGATTCTCGCTTTTCTTTTCTTTTTAAATGGTATTCTATGTATGGTGTTGTTTTTTTGTGCTAAGATATCTATAATGATAGATATAAGGGTGTGAGAAACATGAAGAAACTAAAAGCAAGGCTTCGTAGAGCAAGAAGTTTTCTTAGTATTAGAACTTATAAGAGTCCAATGCTGTTTATGATTGGATTGATGATAATTTTAAATATAATCATTCTCTGTATAGCGGCATTAATCGCGCTAAGCATTGATGATTCTTTTACTGGTTTTTTTGATGCTTTTGCTAATGGCAGTTTGAAGTGGATGTTAACACCTAACGCAATATTACAAATTGAAAATGCTGATTTGCTAGTTTTAGCAGCAACAGTTTTAGTGATTGGAATGATTCTATTTACAGGTACAATCATCGCTTTAACTACTAACGCTTTAAAAGAGTATTTTCAGAAGAAGAAAGAAGGCTCGGGTAAAATATATTTACAAGACCATATAGTAATACTTAATTGGAACAATAAAGTTCCTGAATTAGTAGCTGACTTAGTTCATGTCGAGGATCAGGAAATTAAAGTAATTATTTTAGCGCAAATAGATAAAAGTTATGCAGAGAAGCAAATATTGAATGCAATAAATAAGAACAAACATAACGATAAGGAGTTGTCTAATTTAAATGTGCTTGTTAAAAATGGGGATCCTTTGTTATATTCAGAACTAAGTGATATATCAATTGAAGATGCAAATTCTTTATTGATTATGAATAAGGATTTGCATAGCACAGTTATCAAAGGAATGTCTAAAAGTGATTTAAATGTGATTAAGGTTATACTAAGTGTTGGAAGAATTCAATTCAAAAATGATCCACCAATAGTAGCTGAAATCAAGAAAATAGAAACAAAAGAGAAAATTTTAACAATGTCAAAAGTTGTTAAGACTTTACATGAACATAAAATCATGCCTATTTGTTTTGATCGAAGATTGGGTCAAATAATTGCTCAAACTATTATTTGCTCAAAAATGGAAGATGTATATTTATCACTATTCTCTTTTGATGATTCAGAAATTTATCATTTAAAATCAGTTGATTTTGATGATTGTTTAAATAATTACTCTCACGTTATACCTACCACTAAATATGGAGATGATTTATTTGTATTATCTTTAAATGATAAATTAAAAGATATTAAGAGCGATAAAGAACATGCTACTAGAGAATTAAAATTGAAAAAAGTTAATATGGCAAATAACTTAAATGTTTATGTTGTTGGCAGTAACAATAAGCTTAGTTTTATAATGGAATCATTCAATGAATATGAAAGATTATACAAGAGTGAATTTAAAGCTATATATGTAGAAGAAGACAGAATTAAATCTATAGTTAAAGAACTAAATGAATCAGATAAACCGTCAACAATTGTTTTGTTAAGTGATGAACTTCAAGAACAAGATAGTTTAGATGCGAATGTTATAGACAGCTTAATATATTTACAAGGACATTTAAATAAAAAAGATGTTAATATAATTGTTGAATTGTTAGACCCGCAAAACGATCATATAATTAAAGATTTTGATATTGAAAACACAATTATTTCTAATAAGATAATCTCATTATTGTTGAGTAAACTAGCTTTGTATAAAGAGACTGCACCTTTCTATGAAAACTTGTTAACTATGAAATCAGATATTACTGGTAAAGACGATCAAAATATCTTTATTGTAGAAGCCAGTGATTTATTGAAAGAAGAATTCCCTTTACAATTTGAAACAGTTAAAGATTTCTTAATTTCTTTATACAAATCATCAAAGAAGCATTATATGCCAATTGGATATTTTAGAAACAATGTACTAAGAATATTTGAAGGTGATATGAATTTGATAGAAAATATTCAAATTAACAACGATGATGAAATTGTTTTAATGAAAATATAGTTGGTTATTAAAATGAGAAAAGAAAAATCTTGTGGTTGTATTGTTGTTAGAAATAAATCGGAAGTATTGCTAGTTAAAATGAATGCTGGTCACTGGTCTTTTCCTAAGGGGCACGTTGAGCTAGGGGAATCAGAAATTGAAACTGCCTTAAGAGAAACCTATGAGGAAACAAGTATTAAATGTAAGGTTGTTGATGGCTTTAGAGAGATATCAACATATTCTCCTTGTAAAGATGTAGTTAAAGATGTTATTTTCTTCGTAGCTAGACCGGTAAACGATACAATTATCATTCAAGAAGAGGAGATTAAAGAATCAAATTTCTTTGATTTTGAGGCCGCTAAAAAATTGATAACATTTAGTAATGATTTGAGTATTTTCAATAAGGCTATTACGTTTATTGAAACCTAATAAATTTAGACTTTATTTTTCATATTGACAACGCTTACACAATTAAGTATAATTACAATGTAATTAAATAAACACAGAGGAGCAATATGCCGGTATTTTATTATTTTTTGAAGAAGAACCTTCACAATAAAAGAAGGAGCATGTTGCCGAAAGTGATGATTTGTTCAAATGGGTCATTGACTTGATATTTAAACGCACGGTTTAAATGTTGCCATTATATAAAGAATGGAGAGCTGGTATATTTTCAAATATGCTGCTCTTTTTTGTTTTAATAGGAGGAAAATGATGAATAGTTATTCAATTCAAGAATTAAAAGTAGGAGATTTTAGTGAACTAAAAAAAGCATTTACTGAAAAAGACGTTTTAACATTTGCGGAAGTTACAACTGATAGAAATCCAGCTCATGTTGATAAAGAGTACGCTGGCAAGACCATGTTCAAAAAACAGATTGTACACGGTATGTTTGTTGCATCTTTATTTAGCGCAATCTTCGGTGTACAAATGCCAGGATTAGGTAGCATTTATATTAAACAATCCTTAAAATTTACTAAACCTGTTTATTTTGGTGATGAAATCACAGCTAAAATCACTGTTAAAGAGTTAAAAATTGATAGAAATAGAGTGGTCTTTGATTGTGTAGCTATAAATCAAAATGAAGAAATAGTTATCGTTGGAGAAGCTGAAATAATGCCACCTAAGAAGGAGAAATTATGAGAGGGATAATTAGCGGAGATAAATTTAAAACGTTACTTAAAGACGGTATGAGCATAATGGTTGGAGGGTTTCTTACAAATGGTACTCCTGAAGGACTAATTGATTTAGTGGTTGAAGCTAATATTAAGGATCTAACAATTATTTGTAATGATGGAGGATATCCTGACAAGGGAGTAGGAAAGCTTGTTGTAAATAAACAGGTTAAGAAACTTATTGCTTCACATATAGGAACTAACCCTATGGTTGGCACATTAATGTCGGAAGGGAAACTTGAAGTAGAACTTTCGCCTCAAGGAACTTTAGCTGAAAGAATAAGGGCATATGGAGCAGGCTTGGGAGGCGTTTTAACCCCAACAGGGTTAGATACTTTAGTTCAAGAAGGAAAAGAAATAATTACAATTAAAGATAAAAAATATATTTTAGAGGAAGCATTAGGCGCAGATCTTGCATTGGTTGGTGGAGCTATAGCGGATAACTATGGAAATTTAAAATATAATAAAACAATGAGAAATTTCAATCCAATAATTGCTACCGCTTGTGAATTAGTTGTTTGTGAACCAAGAAAGATTATTGATGAAATCAATCCTGAAAATGTGATTACACCACATCCTTTTGTAGATTACTTATTAGTAGGTGAATATAATGACTGATAAAGAAATTATTGCTTCAAGAATAGCGTTAGAATTAAACGATGGTGATTTAGTGAATTTAGGTATTGGGATACCAACCTTAGTGGCTAATTACGTACCTAAAGAGAAAACCGTAACTTTTCAAGCTGAAAATGGAATTATAGGATTAGGCGGTTATGTTGAAGGGGAAAATGAAATTGTTAATGCAGGCGGTATGGGCGCTAGCATTTTAGAAGGTGGAGCTTTTATTGACACTATAACTTCATTTACCTTTATTAGAGGCGGGCACATTGCCGTTACTGTATTAGGTGCTTTAGAAGTTGACCAAGAAGGTTCATTAGCCTCGTGGATAATTCCGGGCAAAAAAGTTCCTGGAATGGGTGGAGCTATGGACTTGGTGACTGGAGCTAAAAAAGTTATTATAGCTACTAGGCACACAAATAGAGGAGTGCCAAAAATACTGAAGAAGTGTAGATTACCACTTACAGCTGCTCATCAAGTAAATTTAATTGTTACTGAGATGGCTGTTATGAAAGTTGAAGAAGATGGACTTCATTTGCTAGAAATTCATCCTAGTTATACTTTAGATGAAATTGTAAAAGCTACTGAAGCAGAATTAATAATAAATGATGTACTACCAATGAAGGGAGTAAATTTATGAAAACAAAATTAAAATTAAGAATGTCGAATCATGATGCTCATTATGGAGGAAATCTAGTAGATGGAGCTAGAATTCTTGGGTTGTTTGGAGATGCAGCGACTGAATTACTAATAAGACGTGATGGTGATGAGGGATTATTTAGAGCTTATGAAAAAGTAGATTTTTTAGCGCCTGTTTATGCAGGAGATTTTCTTGAAATTGAAGCCGAAATAACAAAAGAAGGAAATACATCAAGGAAAATGGAATTCTTTTGTTATAAGATAATTAAAACAAGAACAGATATTTCTGCTAGCGCTTGTGAAGTGTTAGAAGAAAGATTACTGACTACATATGCAATAGGAACATGTATAGTGCCTAAGGAACTTCAAAAAAACAATGGATAAATTAATTATTACTTGTGCAATCACAGGTGCGGAGGTTACTAAGGAAATTAACCCTGCAGTTCCATATACCGCTGAAGAAATGGCTGAATCTGCCTATCAAGCATATTTAGCAGGTGCTTCAATTATTCATTTGCATGCACGTTATGATGATGGCACTCCAACTCAGGAAAAAGAACGTTTTAAAGTGCTTATAGATGCAATCAAAGTGAAGTGTCCAAATGTAATTATCCAAGTATCTACTGGTGGTGCAGTTGGCATGTCTAGAGATGAAAGATTAGATGTATTAAATGTTAATCCAGAGATGGCTACACTTGATTGTGGTACATTAAATTTTGGTGGAGATGATATCTTCGTTAATACTGAAAATGATATTAAGTATTTTGCTGAAAAAATGAATAATCTTGGAGTTCGTTATGAAATGGAATGTTTCGAGAAGGGACATATAGACACGACTTTAAGATTTATAAAAAAAGGCGTTATTAAAAACCACCTTCATTTTTCATTTGTTTTAGGAGTAAGAGGTGGAATGACGGGAGAAGAAAGAGATTTTCTTTTCTTAAAAGAGAGTATACCTAATAATGCAACATATTCTGTTGCTGGCATAGGTAGATATGAATTTTCTTTAGCTGAACTAGCTATTAAACATGGTGGACATGTTCGTGTTGGTTTAGAAGACAATATATATATTGAAAAAGGTGTTTTAACAAAATCAAATAGAGAGTTAGTTGAAAAGGTCGTTAATTTAGCTAATAAATATGGAAGAGAAATTGCTACACCAGAAGAGACAAGAAGAATATTAGAAATGGAGATTAAATAAAAATGGAAAAATTATGTAAATATGGAACACATCGAGTTATATATCCTTTAGGTTCTTTACCTCAAGCTGCAGAAAAATTAGACAACAATATGGTTTGTCAAGATAATGAAATCTTAATTGATGTTAAGACTTTAAATATCGATTCAGCTTCTTTCACACAAATAAAAGGTGCTGCTAATAGCGATATTGAAGATATGAAAGAAATGATTTTAAGTATTGTAAATCAACGAGGTAAAATGCAAAACCCCGTTACAGGTAGTGGTGGTATGTTACTTGGAACAGTTAAAAAAGTAGGTAAAAACATAAGTAAAGATGTAAAAGCCGGTGATGAAATAGCTTCACTTGTTTCACTTTCTTTAACTCCATTAAAAATAGATAAAATCAAAGCAATTCATTTAAATAAAGATCAAGTAGACATTGAAGGTCAAGCAATATTATTTGAGACCGGTATATTTGCAAAAATACCTGATGATATTCCTTCTCATATAGCTTTAGCTGCGTTGGATGTTGCTGGTGCCCCAGCACAAGTTAAGACTCTAGTAAAAAAAGATGATACAGTATTGATTCTTGGCTGTGCAGGAAAATCTGGAATACTATGTGCTTACCAAGCTAGAAAAAGTGCAGGACCAAATGGAAAAATCATTGGAATTATTCATCACGACACACATTTAGTTGAACTTCAAGAGTTAAATGTATGTGACCATATTTTAATTGGTGATGCAAAAAACCCTATGGAAATATATGAAAAAGCAATGAAATTAACTGATGGTGAAGGCGCAGATGTAACAATTAATGTTGTTAATGTACAAAATACTGAAATGGCAACTATTTTACCTACAAAACCTAATGGAACAGTATATTTCTTTAGCATGGCAACTTCATTTACAAAAGCTGCCTTAGGAGCTGAAGGAATAGCCGCAGAAGCATTAATGATCATTGGTAATGGATATACTAAAAACCACGCTAAAATCACATTAGATATTTTAAGAGAATCAAAAGAAATGTACAACCTATTCGAAAAAAGATATGGGAAGGTCTAAACTATGAATGTAACAAATGATATATATTTAGAAAGGAAAGCAAAGTATTTTCCTAATGTAACAAACGATGAATGGAACGATTGGCATTGGCAAGTAAGAAATCGTATTAGATTCGTTAAAGATTTAGAAGAATATTTTACTTTAACTAAAAGTGAAGAAAAAGAAATCAGTGAATTGCTTTCTAAATTTAGAATGTCAATTACACCATATTATCTATGTTTAATTGATCCTGATAATCCAAATTGTCCAATCAGAAGACAAGCAGTGCCTTCAGTTAACGAATTACACATATCAAAATCAGATATGTTAGATCCTTTGGCTGAAGATACAGACTCTCCTGTGCCTGGGCTAACACATAGATATCCTGACCGCGTATTATTCTTGATTACGGATATGTGTGCTATGTACTGTAGACACTGTACAAGAAGGAGATTCGCAGGTCAACAGGACAAAGCAACACCTAAAGACAGAATTGATTTAGCGATTGAATATATCAAAGAACACAAAGAGGTAAGGGATGTTTTACTTTCTGGAGGAGATGCTTTACTCGTTAGTGATGAAATACTTGAAAGTATAATTTCTAGACTAAGAGCGATTGAACACGTTGAGATTATTAGAATTGGTACAAGAACACCAGTTGTTATGCCTCAAAGAATTACTGATGATTTAGTTAACATGTTTAAAAAGTATCATCCAATTTGGTTAAATACTCATTTTAATCACTATGATGAAATAACATCCGAAAGTAAAGCGGCTATAGATCGTTTAGCTGATGCAGGAGTTCCTTTAGGGAATCAATCAGTATTATTAAAAGGCGTAAATGATTCTGTAGCTATCATGAAAAAATTAGTTCAAAGTCTTGCATATATTAGAGTTAGACCATATTACATATATCAATGTGATCTATCAATTGGTATTGAACACTTTAGAACACCAGTTTCAAAAGGAATAGAAATCATTGAAGGGTTAAGAGGACATACATCAGGATATTGTGTTCCAACATTCGTTGTAGATGCACCTGGTGGAGGCGGAAAAATCCCGGTAATGCCAAACTATTTAATATCACAAGCACCAGGAAAAGTTGTGCTAAGAAACTATGAGGGTGTTATTAGTACATATAGTGAACCCGGAGAATATGTAAACAACACTGAAGATGTTAAGATAGCCACAGGCATTAGTGGTTTATTAGTTGGAAAACAAATTTCCTTAGAACCAAAAGATTTGGAAAGAAGGAAGAGAACATTAGAAGATTAACTCAAATTATTGCAGATTATAAAATTATATCTGTAGTAGGTAATTCCAAAAATGCAGGTAAAACTACTGTAATTAATTCGATATTAAAAGATTTAAAGCACAACGATATAGCTATTAGCTCAATTGGACTTGATGGAGAAGAAATAGATCAAGTAACTTTCTTAGAGAAACCAAGAATCTATTGTAAAGAAGGGTACATAGTAGCTACCGCTAAGGACACACTTACACAGTTTGAAGCAGAGTATGAGATACTAGAAAGAACAAATATTAGAACACCATTAGGAAATATCGTTATTGTTTTAATCAAAAACGCAGGAAATGCCTTAATTGCAGGCCCATCTGTTGTTTTCAATATGGAAAAAATAGTTAATATATTAAGAAAATATACACTAAAAAACATCTTTATTGACGGAGCGTTTTTTAGACATTCATTAGCTAAAATTTCCGAAGCCACTATCTTTGTGGTTGGAGCTAATTTAACAAACAATATAGACAAAGTTATTGATTATGCAGCGCTAACAAGCAAGAAGTTTAAGTTGGAAAAAGCAGATAATAAATTAGAAAAACTAGCCGAACACACTAATGTTTGTTTTGTGAACGAACATAATCAAATACGTGATTTAGGGTTTGATAGCATCATTGGAAACACCGAGAAAATCTTCATGGAGGATAACAAAAAATACAGATATTTGTATCTTCCTAAATCTCTGTCAAATGATTTCTTATTGAAGTTAGTTGAGCATAGAAGAGATTATAAATTTGATATTGTATTAAATTCACCGGTTAGCATTCAATTGAATCTTGATAACTTAAACAACTTATTTAAACTCAAAAACAAAGTTTTAGTTATGAATTCCATCAATTTAGTAGCTATCTGTTTAAATCCGGTTTCATCAAGGGGTTATGAATTTAATAAAAAAGAATTTAAAGAGAAATTAGAAAATATATTAGGCGTTGAAGTATTCAATGTTTTAGAGGAAGTGACATATGAATAAATTAAATTTAGATGAAATCAAAATTGCTTCGTGTAGAAAACATGCAGAAGGTATCGCTGTTGATGTTCAAAACTTCATTAACCTACATTCAACTGTTTCTGTTGAGAGAACAGTTCTTAGATTATTAGGCGTGGATGGTGTAGACGATTTTGGAGTGCCAATTCCTAATAAGATAGTAGATGATGTTTTCAAGAATGGTGATATTACTTTAGGAGTATCTTATTATATTGCAAGTGCTTTAAAATATTTAAATAATGATTTAGACAATTTTATAAAGATATATATTAAGGAAGAAAAAAGCATTTGTGATTACCCCCTTGTAAAAAAAGAAGAAGTTGACAAAATCTTAAGAACGCATTATCAAGAGTATTTAAGTAGAATTAAGAACAACAAACATATAAGAGATAGTTATCTATCGAAACACAAAAGAAGTATCACTGATTTATATGTAATTGTAGCTACGGGAAACATAGATGAAGATGTAACACAAGCAGTAGCGGCGGCTAAAGCGGGAGCTGATATAATTGCTGTTATTAGATCAACAGGGCAATCATTACTTGATTATGTTCCTTATGGAAAAACTACTGAAGGTTTTGGTGGGACGTTCGCTACTCAAGAAAATTTTAGGATAATGCGCTTAGCATTAGATAGAGTTTCAGATGAAGAAGGTAGATATATCAAATTAGTGAACTATGCATCTGGACTGTGTATGCCAGAGATTGCGGCTATGGGAGCGTTAGAGAGACTGGATATGCTTTTAAACGACAGTATGTACGGCATTATATTTAGAGATATAAATATGCAAAGAACTTTTGTTGACCAGTACTTCTCAAGACTAATAAATGCATATTCAGGGATTATCATTAATACAGGTGAAGATAATTATTTAACCACTAGTGATGCGGTAACGGAAGCTCACACAGTATTAGCTTCTCAATTCATTAACGAAGCTTTTGCTAAAAAAGCACATTTAGATGAAAGTTTAATGGGGTTAGGACATGCATTTGAAATTAATCCCAATGTAGAAGATAGCTTTCTTTACGAATTAGCTCAAGCAGAAATGGCAAGAGAAATCTTTCCAAATGCCCCATTAAAATATATGCCGCCAACAAAACACATTAATGGGAATATATTTAGGGCATATCAGCAAAATGCTATGTTCAATATGGTTACAACTTTAACTAATCAATCAATTCATTTGCTTGGTATGATGACAGAAGCAATTCACACGCCATTTATGAGCGATAGATTTTTGGCTATTAAGAATGCGAAAATGGTTCAAACAACTATGAAATCATTCGCTTCAGAAATAGAATTTAAGGAAAATGGAATTGTACAAAAAAGAGCACAATCTGTTTTAGATGAAGCTGTAGATTTGTTAAAGCAAATTTCAACAGAAGGAATGTTTCAAAGTTTAGAAAATGGAGTGTTCGCTGAAACAAAAAGACCTATAAATGGCGGAAAAGGATTGGATGGAGTATTTAAAAAATCTTCAAATTATATCAATGTTGTAAGTCAAAGAATGGAGGAGTCATTCAATGAAAGTTAAACCATATGGAGACACTTTAAATGATGGTAAAATCCAAGTTAGTTTTACACTCCCAGTTGAAAGAAGTCAAAAAGGAATAGCAGCAGCAAAAGAAATTGCTAAACAAATGGGATTATTGGATCCAGTTGTTGTTCACGCTGAAGCAATAGGAGATGGGTTTAGTTTTTATATTCTTTATGGTTCTTTAATTCACTCAGTAGATTACGATAAAATTCAAGTAGAGGAAATAACTCAAAAAGCTCTGTCTAGAAAAGAAATTGAAACTTTAATTGCAAAAGAATTTGATAGAGGTATCGTGTTCATAGGTGCATCTACAGGTACTGATGCACACACTGTTGGTATCGATGCGATTATGAATATGAAAGGGTATGCTGGACATTATGGTCTAGAGAGATATAACGGCATAGAAGCTTTCAATCTAGGATCTCAAGTGCTTAATGAAGAATTTGTAAAAATGGCAATAGATAAAAAAGCAGACGTATTACTAATTTCTCAAACAGTTACTCAAAAAGACGTTCACCTTAAGAACCTCGTGGAGCTTGTAGAACTATTAGAAGCTGAAGGACTGAGAGATAAAATCATTCTAATAGCGGGTGGAGCTAGAATAACTCATGAACTTGCAAAAGAATTAGGTTATGATGCTGGATTTGGACCAGGTAATTTTGCAGAAGATGTGGCAACTTTTGCAATAAATGAATTAATAGAGAGAAAGCAGTAAAGGAGTTTATTATGAAAATTGATAAATTACAACAAATTTCTACTAAAACAGGAGATACCGGCACATCAAAGAATTATAGTGATGTTTCTTATAAAAAAAACGATATTGTTTTTGAAACTTTGGGAACAATTGATGAATTAAGTTCGTTTTTGGGATTGTCTTATCACCAAGCAAAATTAGAGAATATTATTGCGATACAAAAAAAATTGCAAAATATAAATTCTATAATAGCCACTTCACCAAATTCGAGAAATTATAGTAATCTAGTACAAATTGAAGAAACTGATGTTGAGTGGATAGAGATTCAATTACAAAAAGCAATTGATATTAAACCTTTAGTTGCTAGATTTACATTACCCGGAAGTGAAAAATCAGCTCTAGGAGCTTACTTTGATTTTGCTAGAACACTGGCTAGAAAGTCTGAAAGAAGAGTTATAGATTTTTCTGAAAAACATGACAGAAATGATTTAAATTTAGTAAAAAAATACCTTAATAGATTAAGCGATTATTTATATGTTTTAGCATGTAATATCTAATCAAAACATGTTAAAAAATACACATTAAGCGAACACAATATTTTTATAAAAATATATCTTTAAATCTTTGATTTATTATGATATAATGAAACATATTTTATAAAAGCGCTTACATATACAAGGAGAATACTTTGAAGACAATTGTAATAGGTGTCATCGGTGCCGATGTACATGCTGTAGGTAATAAAATTATCGAATACACCTTAAATAACGTTGGATATAACGTTATAAATATTGGTGTTTTATCTTCTCAAGAGGATTTTATTAATGCTGCAATTGAAACAAATGCAGATTTAATTATGGTTTCTTCTCTATACGGACATGGAGAACTTGATTGTCGTGGAATGAGAGAAAAGTGTATTGAAGCAGGCATAGGAAATATTTACTTATATGTTGGTGGAAATATTGTGGTTGGAAAACAGGACTTCACAGAGATTAAGAAAACATTCTCTGATATGGGATTTAATAGAATTTATCCACCTGGTACTCCAATAGATGATGCTTTGACAGATTTACAAGGAGATTTAGGAGAATAGTATGGCAAATTATTTGCTAATTGATTTTGGATCAACTTTCACTAAATTATGTGCTGTGAATTCAGAGGCTGAGGACGTTATTGAAACGGCTTCGCATTTTACAACGGTCGATTCAGATATCAGCATTGGGTATCATAAAGCACTTGAAAGTCTTTATGAAAAGATTGGAAAAACTATAGAATTTGATCAAGTTATAGCTTGTTCATCAGCAGCTGGCGGCCTAAAAATGGCCGCTATTGGTCTAGTTGAGGAGCTTACTGTTGAAGCCGCTAAACGAGTTTGTTTAGGAGCTGGAGCTAGAGTTGACTTAGTTTTATCACATCACATAAATATATCAGAAGTAAAAAAGATTGATTCTAAAAAAATTGATATAATTCTATTAGCTGGTGGAGCTGATGGCGGAAATAGTGAATGTGTTATTTATAATGCAGAAATGCTTGGAAAAATGGGAGTGAAGATTCCTGTTATTTTTGCTGGAAATAAGTCGGCACAAGACGAAATTCAAGAAATCTTTGCTAAGTATAATATGGATGGACATATATGTGATAATGTTATGCCAAAGATTAACGCTTTAAATATAGAATCAGCTAGAGAGAAAATTAGAGATATATTCTTGAAG
>JAGLYJ010000119.1 GCA_023132365.1 Mycoplasmatota bacterium | reverse complement strand
AATACAACTAGCCACGGCATTCTTTTCTTAATTGTTTCCCAAACGGTTTCTCTTTCATCAACGCTAACTTCAGATAACCCTGCTACACTAGAGTAATCCATTTCTGATTCATGACTAAGAGTCTCAATCATGTCATCAAAAGTAATAATCCCAATTAGTTTTTGATATTTGTCTACTACAGGCAAAATTTGAAAGTCATAATTTTGAATTAATACTAAAGCATCTTCATTCTTTGTAGATGGATAAACATATACTAGGTTCTCAGACATTACATCTTGAATTAATTGATTTCTCTCATTTCCTGCAGAGATTAATTCTTTTAATGATAACGCTCCAATCAATTGGTCGTTATCAGATACATATATGTTATTTATATATTCATTATCAGGTGCTTCTAAAACAATTTTCTTAATAGCTTGTTTTACTGTATCTGTTTTTAATACTTCGATAAATGTATTATTCATAATTGAACCAACTAGAGAATCATCATAATCTAGTATTGTTCTTACAGTTCCTCTATTTTTTACATTAACTAAAGATAAGTAAGTAATACAATCTTCATCATCTTCACAAAATGCAATTATATCTGCTAAATCATCCACTTCCATTTCACTAAATATTCTAGCAATTACATCAAGACCAGTTTCTTCTAATATCCAAAAAGCATCTTCAGGGTCTAACTCAGCGAAAACATCTGAAAGAATTTTATTTGGTAGAATTGAATATAAAACTGATCTTGTTTCATTTGACATCTCTTCTAATGCTTTTGCGATTTCATAATCATGAAACTTAGCAATTTCTTCGTATAATACAGAAATATCTTTCTTGTGTTCAATAATTGATATTATTTCTTCTATTACATTGATTTGTGTAGTTTCTCTCATATAAGTTAACCCCCCTCTCAAATTTTTTCTAAAAAAAAGGCTGAAACCAGCCTATTTTTTGAATCTCTCTTTTAACCAAGAAGGAACAGAAATATCAGATTGTTCTTCTGATTCAGGTTTAGGTTGTTTTGTAACAGCCTTCCTTTGTTTTTTCTTTCTTGATTTTTTCTTCTCTGGAATATCAATAACAGGTTCTGATTCTATTTCTGGTTCATCTTCTATTGGTTTTTCAAATTTAGTTTCCTTAAATATTGGATCTTCACTGAATCCAGTTGCGATAACTGTAACAATGATTTCATTACCTAAGTCAGAATTGATAGCTGAACCATAAATTATATTGATATCTGTAGTTGAACTTTTTTGAATTTCTTCAATAATTTCATTTATTTCATATAGTGATGCGTCAAATCCTGAAGTGATATTAACAATTGCATCAGTAGCACCGTTCATAGATGTTTCTAATAATGGTGATCTAATAGCCGCTCTTGCAGCTTCTACAGCACGGTTTTCACCATCTGCAAGACCAATACCCATTAATGCAGTTCCTTTATCTTTCATTACAGTTTTTACATCAGCAAAGTCAACATTAACAACTCCTGGTACTGCAATGATTTCAGTAATTCCTTGAACCCCTTGTCTTAATACATTATCTGCTTCTCTAAATGCATCAAGGTATGGTGTATTCTTATCTACTATATAGAATAATTTATCGTTTGGTATAACGATTAATGTATCAACATAAGGTTTTAGTTCTTCTAAGCCTTCTAACGCAACAGATGCTCTTCTACGGCCTTCAAAGCCAAATGGCTTGGTAACAACACCAATTGTTAAGCAACCCATCTCTCTGGCAATCCTAGCAACAACAGGAGCAGCTCCAGTTCCGGTTCCTCCACCCATTCCAGCTGTGATAAATACCATATCTGTCTCGGCTAACATATCTCTTATTTCGTCTTCAGATTCTAATGCAGCTTGTTTCCCTACATCCGGATTAGCTCCGGCTCCTAAACCTCTAGTCAGGGTTTTTCCAAGTTGTAGTCTTATATCAGCTTTAGAAAGTCTTAAAACTTGTGCATCGGTATTCATAGCAACAAAATCTACGCCTCGCACTTCATTCTCAATCATTCTATTAACGGCTGATCCGCCGCCACCTCCAATACCAATTACTTTGATTGTAGGCTTCTGATTAAATTTATCGTTTATATCGAACATTTTGTACCCCCACTAATTCATTCATAGTATTATCTTATCATATAATGATTAAGAAATAAATCTAATTGTCTAAATCTCTACTTATGGCC
>JAGLYJ010000118.1 GCA_023132365.1 Mycoplasmatota bacterium | reverse complement strand
TTTGCAATTGGATTGTGTGCCAGGTCGGATAAATTGCAAATGTGCTTGTAAGTGTGATGGCTAAAAGGATTTGTTAGTCAACTATCAGTGCTGAATTGTTGTCAATGTGTGCTGAATAGGTTTTTAACAGTGCTGAATTACTGTCTATGTATACTGGGTCTGTTCAATGAACTGTGTCATTTACATTTTTCTTTTCCTAAAGCCCTTTACAAATTTACGAGGGTTTTGGGAAAAGAAAAAATCCTTATTCAGGGTACATTCTATCCTCATATAATATTGCTAATTGTGACAAAGCATTCTTCCAATTCTTTATTGGCCTAGTCCATTTTTCTGTTATTTTTAAAGTTACTAAATATAATAGTTTTAATAAAGCAGCGTCATTTGGGAAGGTTCTTTTGCTTTTAGTTATTTTTCGTAATTGACTATGATAACTTTCTATGATATTTGTTGTATACATTATTCTTCTTATATCATGAGGATAACTAAAAAAAGGACTCAATCCACTCCAATTATTTTTCCAGGAACGAACTACGGCAGGATATTCTCGTCCCCATTTTTCCTTAAAAATTTTGAGATTTCTTTCTCCTTCAGATAGATTTAATGCCGTATAAATAGCTTTCTGATCTTCAGTAAACTCTTTTCTGTCTTTCTTCTTTAAATACTTAAAACCATTACGTATTTGATGTATTATGCAGAGCTGAACATCAGTTTGAGGAAATATACTTTCAATTGCTTCTTTAAATCCAGATAAATTATCTATACAAGCTATTAAAATATCTTTTACTCCTCTATTTTGCAAATCACTTAGAACTTGTAACCAAAATTTAGCTCCTTCCTTTTCTCCAATATACATACCGAGTATTTCCTTTATCCCATCTCGATTTACTCCTAATACATGATATACTGCTTTATGTGCAATACGACCTTCGTTTCGTACTTTAAAATGAATAGCATCCATCCAAACTATTGGATAAATAGCTTCTAATGGACGATTTTGCCATTGGTATACTTCAGGCATTATTCTATCCGTTATTCCACTCAGAGTTGCTGGAGATAGTGTAATGCCATAAAGATCTTCTAAGTGTTCGCAGATACTTTCATAACTCATTCCTTTTGCATATAAAGAAATAATTTTATGATCAATACCATCTCCAAGTGTAAGCTGCCTTTTCTTGACAATCTCAGGTTCGAAACTACCATTGCGATCTCTTGGGCTTTCTAGCTCTATTTCTCCAAAACTTGTTTTAACCTTCTTTTTCCCTTTACCGTTTTTACGATTACCCAGAGGCCTTTCGCTTATGTGAGCATCTAGTTCTCCATTTAAACTGGCATTCAAAAGACGTTGTAATAAAGGTGCTAAAACTCCATCACGACCTTCAAGCTTTTTCCCAGATTTTATCTGTTCAATTGCCTCTTTTTCGAACTCTTCAAAATTAAAATCTTTTCCATTCATAATGTGCAAGTTAAAAATTATTTAGTTAATTACTTGACACACTTTACTGAACAGACTCAAATTATTGGAGGATTTGCACATAACCAAGTAATTCAACTTGCCGATAAAGTAGTTGACGCAGTGAAAGCAGGTGATATCAAGAAATTCTTTGTAATGGGTGGTTGCGATGGACGCCATAAAAGCAGAAGCTATTATACCGAATTCGCAGAAAAATTACCAAAAGAAACAGTGATTCTAACTGCCGGATGTGCAAAATATCGTTATAACAAACTACAATTAGGAGATATTAATGGAATTCCAAGAGTATTGGATGCAGGACAATGTAACGATAGTTACTCTTTAATAGTAATTGCGCTTAAACTTAAAGAAATATTTGAGTTAAATGATATTAACGAACTACCAATAATATACAATATTGCATGGTACGAACAAAAAGCTGTTATTGTATTACTGGCTTTACTTTACTTAGGAGTTAAAGATATCCATTTAGGACCAACATTACCGGCTTTCTTATCACCAAATGTTGTAAATGTATTGGTTGAAAACTTTGGTATAGCAGGTATTGGCGAAGTAGAAGACGACATTGAATTGTTTATGAAATAATAACTTAACCATTAAAACAGACTTCAAAAATTATTTTTTTGAAGTCTGTTTTATATTAATACTAAATAAATTTTCGATTTTACAAATATCTTCTAAAACAAGTGCAAAAAATAGTAATAAACAATTGTTAGAATGCTATAAACAAGAAAG
>JAGLYJ010000117.1 GCA_023132365.1 Mycoplasmatota bacterium | reverse complement strand
TCAACTAGAAAAATAAGCGCGAAAGATGCTGTTTTTATAAATCGTTGATTATCACAGGTTTTACTTAGTGTATTTAGTACATCCTTATCTTCAACTTTTATAATTGAATACAGCATTAAGTTACCAGCTGTTGGTGCTCTTAATGCACTATTTATTATGATTTCTATGTTTTCTTTTGTTACAGGCTCTTCACTAAACTTTCTTAAACTAGCACGGTTATTTATTACTTTAATAACATCGTTCATAAAATCACCTCTCAAATATTTTAACATTTAATGGTTCAAATCGTAATGGTTCATCAAATATTATTAAAATATTTTGAAATGAATCTTGTTTTTATATCACGGCTTTAAACTATTTCTGTATGAATCACAAGAATTATATATAAAATCTATAGTAAAATAATTAATCTGCATCAATTATTACATGTGTTATTATATAACCATATTTATTGCATATATGTGTAACTAACTCTTGTATTATTATATATTTTATGATATTATCAGCACATATTATAACGTTTGTTATTATATTTAAGGAAAGGGGCTTACTATGTCAAGAACAACAGTATTAACAAAACAACAAATCATTCAATGTGCCTATGACATTGCTAGAGATACGGGGAGAAAGGCAATTACCATTAGGGAAATAGGGAAAAGACTTGGAAAATCTACAGCTCCAATATACACACAGTATCCAAGTGTTGAGGCTATTTTTACTGATTTAATCATTTTTATTAAAAAACAAATAATTAATAGCACTCAAATAAAAAGAACTATAAATTCATTTCTGAATATAGGAGTTGGCTTCATTGCCTACGTCTTGGAAAATAAGCTGATTTTTAATGACTTCTTTTTATCAATGGATGATTCATTGTTAAATATCGGAGGGGAAGAACACTCACATTTAGACCAAATGAAGCAAAACCCATTTATATCAGTTCTAACAGATGAGCAATTGATAAATATTTCAAATGATATGCGGATATATACTTATGGACTAGCTACAATGATATGCATTGGTTCTGATGGTAATCATGAACTTGATTTTTATCAAAGAAAACTAGAAGAAACTGGCAATTCACTTATGAAATACTATCTTTATAGTTCAGGCAAATATGAACTTGTTATGGAAAAAATACTTAAAAAATTCAGCAAACATATTGATATTGAGGAGGTTTTTAAACAATGAAATTACTAATATTAAATGGTATACCAAATGATACAAAGTATACACCTTTTGAGCAAGAAATAGAAAAATCTGTATCAAAGAATACTAGTTGTGAAATTGATTATTTCAGATTAAGAGATATGAATATTAACTATTGTCAGGGGTGTTGGGACTGTTGGGTTAAAACTCCAGGAAGATGCGGAATTAAGGATGATCATGAAATGATTCTTAGTAGAATACCAAATGTTGATATGGTTTTATATATATCTCCTGTTATTTTAGGATATGAATCTTCTATCCTAAAGACATGTAAAGATAGAAGTATAGGAGCATTTCATCCTTATATATCTTTATATAAAGGAGAACAGCACCATATTAAAAGGTATGATAAGATGCCTGATATCAGCGTTCTGTTAATCACAGATGAAGATACAACTAAAGATGATATTGATTTAATATCTAATACTTATTTTAGAAATGCTCTTAATTTTAGGAAAGATGATAAATCAAAATTTGTCACAATTGATAACGCAGGAGGTGTAAAAGATGTCTTTGATCGTTTATAATGGAAGTCCAAGAGGAGAGAAAAGTAATTCATCAGTTATTACATCGTGGTTCTTAGAAGGATATGGAAACAGTAATACTGAAATCCGTTTTCTAAAAAAATTTAAACAACACCTTACCTATGCACAAGAAATGATTAAATATGATGAAGTCTTAATGGTATTCCCACTATATATTGATGGTATGCCTGGGCAAGTTAAACGTTTTTTTGAAATTATGTCTTCATTAAAAGACAAACTAAAGGATAAACATATCACTTTCATAATTCATTCAGGTTTTTCTGATGGAATACAAAGCAAAGCGTTAGAGCAATATTGTATCAGATTATCTAAAATACTGAACTTGAATAATCACGGCGTGATTATTATACCTGGCAGTGAAGGATTCAGGCTTATGCCCCCTGTAATGACTAAGAAAAAGCGAATCGCTGTTGCAAATCTAGGATCTTCATATAAAGCAAATGAACAATATAGTGAAGAGAACCTTAAATTCTTATATGGAAAAGAAAAATCATCAAAGTTTGATAGTTTCATGCTTAGAA
>JAGLYJ010000116.1 GCA_023132365.1 Mycoplasmatota bacterium | reverse complement strand
ATCATATTCAACCCAACTAGGTTGCTTGATTGGAGTAATATCTGTGATATCTTGAATATCACTATTTCCTCTTGAATATCTAATAGCTACAGAGTGTTTCGCTTCGTAGAAAGCGTAATCTAGTAATTGTTTCGCTTCTAAATATGAACTAGCCTGTACTATCTCTATATTAGGAATATGTCTAAGATAAGCGATATCGTAGATTCCTTGATGAGTTTCTCCATCACTTCCAACTAGTCCCGCTCTATCAACACCAATTACAATTTTTATATCTTGTCTAGCTAGGTCATGTGATACTTGATCATAGGCTCTTTGTAGAAAAGATGAGTAGATTGGAATATATATCATCATATTATTTAAAGCTAAACTTGCTGAAAAGCAAACAGCAAATGATTCACATATTCCTACGTCAATAATCTTCTCAGGAAATTGTTTTTGGAATTCTACAAGACTTGACCCATAAATCATTGCTGGAACAATAACTCTAAAGTTATCATGCTTCTTAGCATATGATTCTATGTGCTTACTAAAAATACTACTCCAAGTAATAGAGTTTTCTGTATTTTTGTTTTTAATATCTCCAGTTTTAATATCAAAGCTACCAACACCATGCCAAGCTCCTAATAAATCGTTTTCAGCTGGACCGTATCCTTGACCTTTTTTAGTTACAACATGTACTACTATTGGTTTATTATTTTTCTTAGCAATATTTAAGAATTTAATCAACGTCTTTAGATCATGTCCATTAATTGGTCCGTAGTAAGAAAATCCCATTTGATCAAAAAGCGTAAAGTTACCAGCAAAACCACGTACCATATTAGATAATCGTAATTTCCAATTGTAAATAAATCTTGGTAATCTAAATTTGCTAGATGTAGCACTTAAATACATTTTTGATGATCTTAGTTTATTGAGTAATTTAGACATTCTTCCAACATTTTTAGAAATACTCATCTCATTATCATTAAGAATTATAATTGGAGCTATTCCTTTATAATGTCCTAAGTAGTTAAGAGCTTCAAAAGATAACCCTGAATTAAGAGATCCATCGCCTACAACAGCTATATTTCTACTTGAGTTATTATTAAATTTGTTAGCTATTTCAAATCCTGCTAAAGCACTTAATGCTGTAGAGGAATGACCTGATTCCCACACATCATGTTCAGATTCTGAACGTTTTTGGTAACCAGATAACCCTTCAAATTTTCTTAGTTTATCAAACCCAGCTGCACGTCCAGTTAAAATTTTATGTACATAACTTTGATGACCAACATCAAAAATAATTTTATCGTTTGGAGAATCAAAAACTCGGTGAATAGCAATTGTTAACTCAACAATCCCAAGATTTGATGACAAATGTCCGCCTTGTTCTGATACTTTTTCGATGATAAAAGAACGAATATCACTTGCTAATTCGTTTAGTTCATCTATTGATAATTTTTTTATAAACTTAGGGTCTTTTATGTCAACTAAATTCATGTAGTCACCTTATTCTGTAAATTCTTCCAATCCGTTTTCTGTTTTTAGATTTATAATAGTTTTTTCAGCTAAAGTTAGCTCTTGATGACATTCCTTAGCAAGTTTGATTCCTTCTTGATACAACTTAACAGATGTATCTAAAGAATTATCACCAGATTCTAATTTCTTAACTAATTCTTCTAGTTTTTCCATTTTTGCTTCAAAAGTAAGTTCGCTCATTTATTTCACTACCTTCTTCTTAATTTCACAATTTAAGCTTCCATCATGAAAATCTATGATTAGAGGCTTTAATTCATTAATTTCTTTAATTGATTTTTTAATAACATCATTTTGTTTTGCTACAGTATAACCTTTTTTCATAATTGATAAAGGATTAACTAATTCTAATTTTTCTGTAACCTGGCCAAAAAGATTTTGTTTTCTATTCAACAAATTATTTATTATCTGATTTAATCTTATCTGATAATTATTTATTGTTTTTTCAAAGTATTCAATTTGTTTAGCTGGTTTATAAGCTTCAAGTTTATCTTCCAAATATATTAGTTTAAGCTTTTTATTTTCCAAGATTTTACCTGGATTAACTATAACATTGCTTAAAGCTACACGATTAAAATGCTGTTTTGCTAAGTCATATGAATTTGATAGGGAAGCTTTCAATCTATCTTCTGAATTATTAATTGTTTCTAATATATCAGTTTTATTTGGAACGCATAGTTCAGCTGCATGTGAAGGTGTTGAAGCCCTAACATCGCTGACAAAGTCAGAAATAGTAAAGTCAGTTTCATGACCAACCGCAGAAATAATAG
>JAGLYJ010000115.1 GCA_023132365.1 Mycoplasmatota bacterium | reverse complement strand
CAAGCAAGTTCAATTAGATTAACTGTAATTGCTAAAGCAACAACTCCAAGTAGCGCTAGTATTAAGTTCCTTTTTTTAACTATATTTCTTATTCTTTCCATCAGTTTGGATCTTTGTTTAGTAGTAGTTACATCACAACCAGTCTCAGCCCTTTTATTCTTTTGATATTTATATATGTTATAGCCACCAAACCCAATCGCAATAAGGCCGATTAGTGACCTTAACCAATTCACTTGAACTATTGAGACAGCTATTCCTAGCCATGAAATCATAATTAGGAAATACACAAAGGCAGATGTAAACAAGAAAGTGAATCCAATTGCCCACATTCTTTTTTTATTCCTCATATTAACTAACATACTAATCAAGAATATTAATACCCACATAGCACAAGGATTAAATCCATCAACAAAACCAAGTACTACTGCAGCTAAGAATAAAGACATTGACTTTATTTCTACTACCCCTATAAATGGAAGTTTAATAGTATCTCTTATTAAAGTATCAAAATCAGTTATTAGTATTTCCTCACCACTTTGAATTTTATCTACAATATCTACAAAATCACTATCTGAATATCTCTCAATTGTTTTTTCAATATCAATTTGAACTTGATCATTAAACCCAACAAAATATATACCACCTATAATAACCGTCGGAATCAGAGAATCAGCATCAAATACAGTTAGTACTTGTTTAAAAAGATAATAATTATCGATGTCATTAACTTCATAATAAATAATATTGATATTATCATATTCTAATTCTAAGCCTTGTAGAAATTCTTCCATATCCTGGCAATGCTCACAATAATCAGAATGGAAGAAATGAATATCAATTTGATTTTCAGCTTTTACCAACGTAAAAAAGGGACTAATTAATAATCCCAAAATTAATACAAATAGTAATTGCTTAATTCTCTTCATTGATTTCCTCTAACATCTTAAACATTTCTTTTTTTGATTTCTCACCAATTATTCTTTTCACTTCTTTGTTATCTCTATAGATAATAAGTTCTGGTAATATACTACCAACACTCAATACTTTTATTTGATCAATATCAGAATCATAATCTAAATCTTCTATCGCTAGATCTGGGTAACTACTAAAAACTTTCTTCCAAGTTCTTTTCATTGCTAAACAGCTCATACACCACATAGCTGTTACTCTAATGATTTTCATTAATTATTACCTTGATTTCTTTTACTAATACATCAATTTCATTTTTTTCAGTTAAATGAGATAATGAAATTCTAATAGAACTCTTAGCTAATTCATTGGAATTAGTTATTTTTTTAACAGTAACAGAAAAGCTAAAATCAGAGCTACAAGCAGATTGTGATGATATGTAAATATGTTTTTTTGATAACGATTCCTGAATAATATTAGATTCAACTCCAGGAAATGAAAAATTATTGATTTGGGGAATACTTTGTTCATAATTCAAGTGAATATTTTTAATATTCTTTTGAAGTTCAGCTATTAAATATTCTCTTAATAACTGTATCTTCTTATGTTTAATATCAAAATCTTTGTAAGCTAATTCCAGCGCTACCCCCAAAGCATAGATTAACGGTGCTGCTGGAGTACCACCTCTATATATACTAGTTGATTTTCCGCCATGAACAACAGGTTCTAAAGTGATTTTTCTCTTCCTTAAAAGCACTCCTATTCCCTTTAACCCATAAAACTTATGAGCTGAAAATGATATAAGATCAATCCCACTTAAATCTATTCTTAGTTTACCAATTGCTTGTGTCATATCTGAATGGAATGTTACATGAGGATGCCTCTTAATTATTTCCTTAATTTTAACTAAATCTTGCCTAATTCCTAATTCAGCATTAATTAGAGCAATTGATACTAAAATAGTATCTTTTCTAATTAATTCTTCAAATTCATCTAAATCAATTTTACCAGTTTCATCTATACTTAAAACATCTACTTCGAACCCTTGTTTGGCCAAGTAATTTAAACAACTAGTTACACTTGAATGTTCATACGGTGAAGTGATAATATGTTTTCCAAAATACTGTTTGCTAAATGCAAATCCCTTTAAAGCAAGGTTATTTGATTCAGTAGCTCCTGAAGTATAGATAACTTCATAACTCTTCGCATCTAATATATCTTGAATTAACTCTCCTGTTTCCTTAATTTTTTGCCTAGTTGAAAGACCTAACTCATGTGAAGAATTAGAATTAGCAAAAAATTCTTGATTAAACTTATGATAAGCATCCAAAACCTCTATGTTTGGTGGTGTAGTAGCTGAATAATCTAAATATATCATAGTTGAACTCCTTAATTACGATAATTATAGTACTTTTATATTTCACTGTCAAACTAGTCTAACATCAATTGTTCGCAAGTTTCTCCGAATTTTCCATAAT
>JAGLYJ010000114.1 GCA_023132365.1 Mycoplasmatota bacterium | reverse complement strand
AAGAATACCTAATGAAGATGATTTTATTATGTATGAATATTTTAAATCTTTAGGTAAACAGATTTTGATAGTTCTAACTAAATCAGATAAATTATCAAATAATAAGAAATATAATCAAATCAGAAAAATTAAGAAAGTTCTTAATGCAAGGAAAGAAGATATAATTTTACCTTTTTCAAAAGAAACATTAGAAAACAAGCTGGAAATTATCCAGATATTTGAAGATAATGTTTTGAGGCATAATAATGGATAAATTTTATGATATGCTAGCTAAAGATTATGATTCTTTAGTTGAACAGGATATTAATAATGATTGTTTTCCATATGGTGCATATCAAGAAATGGGAGATATTATTGTCAATTACATTTTTGACAATAAACACCTTACTAAAGCGAAAATTTTAGACATTGGGATTGGGACAGCAGCACTATATCAAAAACTTATGCCTAGCAAATTTTCTTTAACTGGTATTGATTTGTCAAAAGAAATGCTAGAAATAGCGGCTTTAAAATTTCCAAATGCAAAATTATATAATAATGATATTCTAAAAGGATTACCAGAAGAGTTAAATAATGAAAAATATGATTTTATAATTCTTAACTATGTAATTAAGCATTTTGATCTTAAAACTGTTATCGACTTAATTAATCTGTTAATAAGACATTTGTCTCCGTTTGGAAAGATCTTCATAGGAGATATTATGTTTTTAGACGATAAAAGAAGGGATGGGTTCTGTAATGCTAACCCAGAATCGTTAAGCTATAATTACTTTCTTCATACTTATAGTGAAGTTACTAGTACAGCTGATGAAAACTTAGCTCTTAGTTTTATGGAATTAAATCTTTATACAGGGATTTTAATTGTTGAGAAATATTATGAAAGGTCTTTACATTTTGAAGAATCTTTGATAAAATACAAGTCAAATACAATGAAGTGGAAGAGTAGTCTAGAAAAGAAGCAAAGAGAGTAAACGGACGGTGTGAGTTTATATTCTAGATAGATGAAGGTAGCCATGGAGTAGTTTAGGTGAAACTAAGTAGCCTAAACCGTACACTTGCGTTAAAAGTATCGAGTGCTAGCAATCGCTAGAATTAAGGTGGTACCACGATATCAATCGTCCTTTTATAGGGCGATTTTTTTATTATAAAAAATTACATTTTCATAGGAGGAAATTATGGATATGAATAAAAAATATAATCATCTTGAAGTTGAAGAAGGTAAGTATGATTTTTGGTTGGAGAATAATCTATTCACAAGCGGAGATTTGTCAAAGAAGCCTTTTACGGTAGTTATTCCACCACCAAATGTCACTGGGAAGTTACATTTAGGTCATACCTGGGATAATACACTTCAGGATTTAATAATAAGAAGAAAGAAGATGCAGGGGTTTGATGCGCTTTATTTGCCAGGGATGGATCATGCTGGGATTGCTACTCAAGCAAAAATTGATGCGAAATTGAGAAGTCAAGGAATTAACAGATATGAGCTAGGTAGAGAAGAGTATTTAAAAATTGCTTGGGAATGGAAAGAAGAATATGCACAGTTCATTAGAGACCAATGGCGTTCTCAAGGGCTTGCTTTAGATTATTCGAAAGAAAGATTCACTCTTGATGATGGATTATTAGATGCAGTTAACAAAGTCTTTATAGATTTCTATAAAAAGGGCTATATTTACCGCGGAAAGAGAATTATTAACTGGGATATTCAAGCTAAAACTGCTTTGTCAAACATTGAGATAGATCATCAAGATGTACAGGGAGCACTGTATTATTGTACATATCCATTCGTTGGTAGGGAAGGTGGTTTAACAGTAGCTACCACTAGACCTGAAACCATGTTTGGAGATACTGCAATCATGGTTCACCCTGAAGATGAAAGATTTATTGATATTCAAGGAAAAGAAGTATACATTCCAACAACTAAAACTAAGATTAAAGTTATTACTGATAAATATGTAGATAAAGATTTTGGTACTGGTATAGTGAAAGTTACACCAGCTCATGACCCAAATGATTTTATGGTAGGAAAAAGACATAATCTACCAATGCCTTTATGTATGAATGAAGATGGAACTATGAATGAGCTTGCTGGTAAATATGAAGGCATGGAAAGATTTGCATGCCGTAAGTTATTAGTTAGTGATTTAAAAGAGCTAAATCTTCTAGATAAAATTGAACCAATCACTCACGCTGTTGGACATTCAGAAAGAACTAATGTCATAGTTGAGCCTAGATTGTCTGAACAATGGTTTGTTAAAATGGATGTTCTAGCTAAACAAGCATTAGAGGAAAACATGTCAGAATTCGTTCCTGAGAGATTTAAGAAAATCTTTGTTAATTGGATGGAAGGAATTGAAGATTGGTGTATTAGTAGACAATTATGGTGGGGTCATCGAATTCCAGTTTGGTATAAGAATG
>JAGLYJ010000113.1 GCA_023132365.1 Mycoplasmatota bacterium | reverse complement strand
TTTTTCATAAAAAAAAGCAGAAAATTCTGCTCTTAGTCATATAATCTTTGAACTCTTTTAGAAACATTGCATAGTACTTCATAAGGAATTGTATTAATTACTTCACATATATGTTCGAGTGGTTTATTTAATCCAAACACTTCCACTACTTCACCATCTTCTATAGTTAAATTACCAATATCAACCATAATAGCATCCATACAAACTCTACCAATAACCGGTAGTTTTTTATTTTTATATATCAAATAATCCTTATTAGAAAGCAATCTATTATATCCGTCTGCGTAACCAATAGCTATTGTAGCTATTTTTTTTACATCTTTTGTTTTGTAAGTTCTACCATAACTAACTGTATCTCCGGGCTTAATCTCTCTAGTAGATGTAACATGAGAAAAAACTTCCATAACTGGTTTTAACTCAAGAGTTTCTCTTGTATGAGGATATCCATATAAACCAATACCAAACCGTACCATATCTAAGTATTTATCATTGTGGCTTACAATAGCGCCGCTATTAGCCACATGTTTAACACCAGTCTTAATACCTTCTGAATCCAGTTTCTTTATTAGTGATTTATAAAGTTTATATTGCTGATCACAAAATTTTTTGTTGTCCTCATCGCTAGTTGCAAAATGTGTATATATACCTTCGTAGATTAGATTTTCTAAATTTTGAATCTCTTTAATTTCAGAAACAACTCTTTCTATATCTTTCTCATCATGTAGATATATACCGAATCTACTCATACCTGTATCTATATTAATATGTATTCTAATTTCTTCATTACAATTATTTAGTTGTTTAGCATAATCAAAAGAATATACAGTTTGAATTAAATTGTACTTTGATAAATAACAATGATTAATAATACTGGTTCTACCAAAAATTAAAATATCACTATCAATACCATTTTCTCTTAGTTCAATAGCCTCTTCAATACTAGCTACTGCGAAGAAATCACAACCATTTTTTTCTAATCTTCTTGAGCATTTTACGGCACCATGTCCATAAGCGTCAGCCTTAACAACAGCCATAACTTTGGTGTTTTCTCCAACCAAATTTTTAGCTTGTTTGTAGTTAAAAACTAAATTATCTAAATGAATCCTAGCGTAACTTCTATCAATTTCCATAAAAGAAGCCTCCTATATTTTAATGACTTCAATACCACCAATATATTTTCTTAATACTTCAGGTATAATAACTGAACCATCACTTTGTTGATTTTGTTCCAAAATCGCTGGTAAAAGTCTAGATGTAGCTAATCCTGAACCATTTAAAGTATGACAAAATTCAATTTCTCCTGCTTCGTTTTTATATCTAATTTTTCCTCTTCTTGCTTGGAATGTTCTTGAGTTTGATACAGAAGATACTTCTTTATAGATACTAATGCTTGGCAACCAAACTTCAATATCATAAGTTCTAGCCATTGCAAATGAACAATCTCCAGCAGCTAGTTTTGATACTTGATAATGTAATCCTAATTGCTTCATTAAGCTTTCAGCCTTAGTCATTAATTCTTTAAACGCTTCCTCACTTTTGCTTTCGGTAGTAAATTGAACCATCTCAACTTTATTGAATTGATAGCCCCTAATCATACCTCTTTCTTCAGAACGATAACTTCCTGCTTCTTTTCGATAACATGGAGTGTATCCAAAATACTTTCTAGGTAAATCTTCTGCTTTCAATATTTCATTACGATGAATATTAACAAGTGCAGTTTCTGCAGTTGGTAATATGAATTTTTTAGGTTCTTCTTTCTCAAGCCAAAACACATCATCCTTAAATTTAGGAAATTGACCTGCAGTTAATCCACTCTCATAATTTAAAATATGAGGCATCAACATAAACTCATAACCATCCTTTAGATGTTCATCAATAAAGAAGTTCAATAAAGCCCATTCTAATCTAGCTCCTAAATTAGAATAAATCCAAGTTCCCTTACCACTAATTTTAGCAGCTCTTTCATAATCAATTAAACCAAGGCTTGTTGCTAGTTCAACATGATCTTTAATTGGAAAATCAAAAACAGGTTTTTCTTTATTAACTGAAATAACCTCATTGTTTTCTTTATCTCCAGATGGTAAATCTGCATCTGGTATATTTGGAATAGCATATAAGAACTCTTGAATTTCACTTTGAGTCTTGCTTAACTTCTCTTCATCTTTATCAATAGCGTTTTTTAAACTATCAATTTCCTTGAATAAATCAGTAGTATCCTTCTTTTCTCTTTTGTATTGTCCTATTGATTTAGATAGTTTATTTCTTCTAGCTCTAATATCTTCAATTTTTTGAAGCAAAGAATTCTTTAATTCTCTTAATTCTAAAAACATAGAAAAATCAGCTTTAAATCCTTTTTTAGCTAAAGCTTTTTCAACACCTTTTGTGTCGTTAATAATTCTTTTTTCATCAATCATAAAAATCACTCCTTTTTAAATAAAAAGCCCTTTACAAAGTAAAGGACGAAATTAACCGTGGTACCACCTTAGTTCTAGT
>JAGLYJ010000112.1 GCA_023132365.1 Mycoplasmatota bacterium | reverse complement strand
AATGGGTATAATCAATCAGCCATTGAAGGTCTAAATGAAGCGATGACTGAATTTGGAATTGAAATTAATGTTGTAACAACAGCTACTGATGTGCCTGGTTCTTTAGACACATTGGCAGATGATGGATATGACTTAATCTTTACATTAGAGTATAATTTTGGGGCTTTAGTAACAGACGATGGTTCTGGCCAATCAATTGCTGAACAATACCCAGATACTACTTTTGTAACGTTTAATGCTTTTGCAAACACAAATGAAGCTGGAACAAAAATTCATGATAATGTTGTAGAAGTATTATTCAATGTAAATGAAGGTTCATTCTTAGCTGGAGCTTTAGCTGCTTTAGTTATTGAAAATCATGAAGTATTATTTGATGCTACTGAATATTCATTCACAGCATTAGATGCTGGTGGTAGAGCTGTTGGTTTCCTTGGTGGTGTACAATCTGATGGAATTACTGTATTTGGATATGGATTTGCTCAAGGTGTTGAGTATATAGCTAATGGTTTAGATGTTCAATATGACCTATATGAATCATATGCAGTAGGATTTGGCGCTTCACAAGATAACTATAACTTAATTGATTCTTATTTTGATAGTGGAGTTAATGTTGTATTTGCTGCTGCAGGTGGAGTTGCAACTAACATGAGAAATGCTGCTTTAGATAATGGAAAACTTGCTGTTGATGTTGATGCAAATCAAGATTCTCAAGTACCTGGTGCTGTTCTTACATCAGTATTGAAAAATACAAATATTGCAGTATATGATTTAATCGAAAAATTTCTTGGCGAAATTGAAATTGGTGGACAAGAATATTTCTACGATTTAAATTCAGGAGCTACTGGTATTACTGACTTAGCAACTATTGAAGGTTATATCGAAGATACTACAGCTGCACAAGACAAATGGACAGAAATCAAAGCTGAAATAGCTACTATTAAAGCAGCTATTAGCGATGGAACTATTGATGTAATTGACGCACAAGCTGGAGAAGTTCTAGATTATAATACTCTAGATCACGTAACACCAGCTAACTAAGACTATTATGAAATAGAGGTATTGAAAGTGGAAATAATCAAAACTATTGATTTGACGAAAATGTTCGGTGAATTTACCGCAAATGACAAAGTTAATATAAGCATAAATGCTGGTGAAATTAAGGCGATCGTTGGAGAAAATGGTGCTGGTAAAACCACTTTAATGAACATGCTTTATGGGCTTTTAAAGCCTACAGACGGTGAAATATTTATCAAAGGAAGTAAAATATCTTTTGATTCTCCTACCGATGCCATGGAATGTGGCATCGGTATGGTTCACCAACATTTTAAATTGGTTCCTAGCCTTGCTGTTTTTGAGAATGTATTACTGGGAGCAGAAATACTTAAAAAACATAAAATTGGAAAAAAATCTTTTTCTCTAAAGCTAATTGATAAGAAAAAAGAAATAGAAGAAGTTGAAAAAATAATTAACAAATATCAATTTAGTATATCAGCTACAGATATAGTTAAGAATATATCTGTTGGTGCTAGACAAAAAGTTGAAATATTAAAGATGTTATATCGTAATGTAGATATCATCATTTTTGATGAGCCAACTGCAGTACTTACTCCGCAAGAGATATTGACGTTTTATGAAACACTAAGAGAACTCAAGAAGCAAGGTAAGACTGTAATTTTGATTACGCATAAGCTTCAAGAAGTTATGGAAATAAGTGATTCAGTTATAGTTATCAAACAAGGTAAAGTAATTGGTAATATGCTTACTAAGGATACTTCTAGCAAAGAGTTAGCTAGACTTATGGTTGGTAGAGATGTTTTACTAAAAGTAAATAAAGAATATTCAAATTATTCAAAGTCAGATGTTGTCTATAGAATTGATGGTTTAACAACAACTAACAAAGACAATATAAATACAGTTAATAATGTGTCTTTTGATATCCATCAGGGTGAGATTGTTGGTATTGCTGGTGTTGAAGGTAATGGACAAAGTGAATTATTAGATTTAATAACAGGAGTTCTTAAATCTACTAAAGGTAAGATATATCTAAAAGGTAAAGAAATAACTAACTTCTGGCCAAAAACGCTTAGAGAATCTAAGATGGCCTTTATTCCTGAGGATAGATATGAAAAAGGATTATGTTCTGATATGTTAATCTGTGAGAACATGATTGCTGGTTATCATGGTAATAAAGAAATATGTAAATATGGGCTAATTAGTCAAAAGAAGATGCTTGCGAAAATGGATCATCTAATTGAGAAGTATGACATACGAGTATCTGAAAAAAGTGGTAAGATTTCATCAATGTCTGGTGGTAATGCTCAAAAGATTATTCTTGCTCGTGAGTTTGATTCTGATCCAGATTTGTTGATTGCAGCTCAACCAACAAGAGGTGTAGATATTGGTGCAATTGAATATATTCATAATAGTATATTAGGATTACAAAGGTCAGGAAAATCTATTCTTTTAGTTTCAAGTGAATTATCTGAGATAATGAACTTGTCTGATAGAATTCTTGTTATGTTTAA
>JAGLYJ010000111.1 GCA_023132365.1 Mycoplasmatota bacterium | reverse complement strand
AGGAGGTTAATTTCTTAATGTATCTAATAGACTTTTAAATTCAGTCGGTAATTCAGAATTAAATTTCATGTACTCTTTAGTAATTGGATGAGTAAACCCTAAGGTTTTAGCATGTAAGTACTGACCAAAATCATTTAATCTAGCATTTCCATATATATAATCTCCAACAACTGGATGTTTAATATATGCCAGATGAACTCTTATTTGATGTGTTCTTCCTGTTTCCAAAATACATTTAATTAGAGTTTTATTTTCAAATGTCTCTAAAACTTCAAAATGAGTTACTGCTGATTTCCCGCTAGATACTACATCCATTTTTAATCGATTGCTTTTAGATCTGCCAATTGGAGCATTGATTTTTCCAGTTTTGTTTTTTATAACACCATCAACTAAGGCAATATATTCACGATGAGTTTTTTTGTTTTTTAATTCTTCAGCTAAAATCACATGACTCTTATTGTTTTTAGCTACCATCAACAAACCACTAGTATCTTTATCAATTCGATGTACAATCCCTGGCCTTAGCTCTCCATTGATATTTGAAAGGTCGTTTATGTAGTACATTAACCCATTTACTAATGTATCTTTATAATGTCCTGGTGCAGGATGGACTACTAATCCTGATTGCTTATTTATTACTAATAAGTTTTCATCTTCATAAACTATATCAATATCCATTTTGGTCGGAATAATTTCTGTTTCAGTCAAATCTAACTCAGTAATTTCAATAAAATCTTTAGTTTTAGTTTTATAGCTTACTTTAACAAAATGCCCATTAACTTTAACCTTATTCTCTTCAATCATTTTTTTAATTGTTGAACGAGATAGATCATTATCTAACTCGGTCAAAAATTTATCAATTCTTGTTAAATTGTCTGTATCTTTAACGATATACTCCAAATAATTATCCATTTATCTTTTTCCTTTTGGGTTCTAATAAAAACTGGTCAATCATAAATATTGCTATACCAACATTCAAACAAATGTCAGCCACATTAAATATATATGCCCATATTCCTCTAAAATCAATAAAATCAACTACATTATGGTCTGGTTGAAACAACCTATCCATTGCATTCCCTAAAGCTCCAGCAATAAGTAAACTGAGTCCTAAAGTATACCAAAATGTTTTTTTATCCTTAAAATTATTTTTAATAAATAAATAGCCAAATATAACTAAAGCTATTGATATAAATATCAAAAATATTACATGCGTTTCTGCCAATCCCTGAAACATTCCAAAAACAGCTCCTGAGTTTCTTACATATGTTATATGAAAGAAATCTTGGATTACAGGTAATGTTTCACCTTCAATTGTAAAGTTTGCTAATACTATAAATTTAGTTGCTTGATCTAGTCCAATCAAAGCAAGTATTATAATTATCCATTTAACCATTGTCTCACCTATACAAATAAAATTGGGATTAATACAAAGATAACAAAAATGCCAATTACTAATATAACTCCATTTACCATCAATGTATTTCTTAAAAATAATTTATTAATGTTTGTTGAATGCTCTTTTTTCTTTAATTCTAAGCTTTTTTTCCAAAAAGCATGAATTACAAATACATATCCAAACAGAGCAATTATAATAATAAAACTAAATAAAGTCAACAAATATAAATATACAACAATAATTTCTAGTAAGGCCAGGTAAACTGGAACAAAGATTAATGTAGCATATAGAATTGATGCAAATAAACCATCAAAAATTTCTTTTCTTGAATAATCACTCTTTAATGATGCCCAAGTATTTTTTCTATCTATCATGATAATCCCTCCAAGTAATCAAGAGCGTCTTGTAAATTGGCTACTGGAACCAACCAACCTTCAGGATCAATGTTGTGCTTCTCACAAGCTTCTAGAGCTAATATATAATTATCATAAGCATAAGTGTCATCTAAGTTCGGCATGAAGAATAAATCCACTTTATTTATATGAGCTGTAATTATTTTTTGCTCGACCCCACCAATGTATCCAACAGTTCCATCATAATGAATTGTACCTGTCCCAGCGATTTTTAATCCATGGGTTAAATCTTCATCAACTAACATATTATAAATTGATAAAGTTTGAAGCAATCCTCCTGATGGCCCTCCAATATTTGAACTTCTTTCACTATATCTAGGGAACGTTGTTGCTTGATCAACAAAGTAATATGTTTTAAGAGTGATTCCGAATAATCCATACTCATTATCTTTTGAAAGCATTAATGAGTATTCATCTCCAGATTCATCTAAGAAAAACCACTCATACTCATTTTGGTTTACAGTGTATGTTCCAATCTCTGAAATATCAGTGATTTCTTGAGAATCATCTCCAATAACTTTTACAAACTCATCTCCAAATTCAATTTCATCATAATGATCTAAGTAATCAGCTTTTCCAAAAACTAAAGTTCTCTGATAATAGTCAATGATAATATCTGTTTTAATCTCTGATGCTTTTTCATAAGCAACAATGATTGCTGCATTCACGCTTGTTTCCTTATCCAAAAATGCGATTTGATTTGATTCGCTATTAGTATATGTTGTTGTTAAATTTCC
>JAGLYJ010000110.1 GCA_023132365.1 Mycoplasmatota bacterium | reverse complement strand
GTTAATCAATTAGCTTCATATACGCCTGATATTACAGCTGGTACTGGGTTCATTGCCTTAGCTGCCATTTATTGTGGACAGGGTAGGCCTAAACTAAGCGCAGTTTACGCAATTATTTTTGGACTTTCCAGAGCACTAGCTCTTAACCTATCATTAAGAATTGGTTCAATTGCTGGGTTATTAGAGATTATACCGTATATTATGATTGTAGTTGTTTTATCAACAGTTGCGATTATTAGAGAAAGAAAGACTTTATATAGGGGGTTCATCAATGAATAAGACAGCCTTGATTATAGTTGACATGATATATGATTTTACAGATCCATTGGGAAAAGTATTCTATCCTAAAAATGAGGAAATAATAGACAGTTTAGCAGACTTTATTGATTTTGCTAAACATTGTGATTGCTCTATTATTTATGTAGAACATACTATTAAAATGGAAGATTACTTAACGCAAAAAATTAAGACTAGAGAATGTTGTATAGAAGGAACCGGTGGAGAGATAACAGATAAAAGATTAAATTGTAATAGATCTGAAGATATTATTATCAAAAAGACTAAGTACAGTTCTTTTTATAAAACAAATCTTGAAGAAGTTTTAAAGAAGAAGAAAATAGAAAATCTTATTATAACTGGAACTAAAACTAATAATTGTATTCTAGCTACAGCTTTAGATGCATTTAATAGAAACTTCAATACATTTGTTGTTAGTGATTTAGTGGGAACAAATGATGAAGAAACAAATAGAATCTATTTAAAAGATATTAATAAATATATAGCTAAGGTAATGAGTTCTGGGGAAATTAAAGGTCTGTTAAGTGAAGGAGAACTATAATGGGATATGATTTAATAACTAGTGGCTATTGTGCTTTAGATAGAATCATTAAGATTAATGCTAGTGCTGAAGTTGGTAAAACATCATTAATAACTAATGATAACTATAATGAAATCCATTATGGTGGCTGTAACGTTAACGTATCTGTATCTTTAGCTAAACTTGGAATGAAGTCCGCACCTATTCTTAGAGTAGGGTCTGATTATGAATCATCAGGATTTAAAGATTATCTGGAGAAAAGCGGAGTTGTAAGGGATGCTATATTAAAGTTAAACTCTAAGAAAACTTCATCTACATACCTTATTGAGACTAAAGAACATGATCATATAACTCTGTTCTATCAAGGGGCTATGGCAGGTGAACTGCATAAGCCATATAAAGATGTCTGGTTTAATGAAGCAAAGTGTGCACTTATGACCGTTGCTTCATTAAGTGATAATATGAACTTCTTAGAAAAAGTGAAAGAACATAATTTACCTCTGTTTCTAGGAATGAAAATGGATTCAGATGCATTTCCAAAATCATTCTTAAAGGAATGCCTTGAAAATGTTGAAGTGCTATTTACAAACGAAAGTGAAGCAAAGTGTTTAGCTGATATATATAATCTAAATGACTTCAATGAACTGATAAATGTATTACCTAAGATAAAAGCGATTATCACTACTAAAGGAAAAAAAGGATCATGCGCTTTATATAAAGAAAACAATATAGTTAGGTATGTTGAAGTAGAAACGGTTAAGATAAAAGAAGTAATTGACACCGTTGGTTCAGGGGATGCATATATTGCAGGGTATATATATGGGTATCTGAAAAACAAAACAATAAAAGAATCAATGAATTATGGTAGTACATTAGCTTCTTTTGTAATAGAGGGAATTGGATCAACTACAAATTCACCAACAGAAGAAGATTTTATTAATAGGTATCTATATCATTTTAGTGAGGAGAATTAATAATGGAAAAAACTTTATATCTTAAATGCGATGATAAAGATATCGCTAAATACGTAATATTCTCAGGAGATCCTTGGAGAGTTAACATCATCAAGAAACATTTAGATGATGTTAAACACATTGCTTTCTCCAGAGAATACAATACATATACAGGGAATTACAAAGGAGTTAAAGTAACGATTTCTTCAACTGGTATAGGCGCCCCTTCAGCGGCTATAGCCATGGAAGAAATGTACCAATGTGGTATGAAGGTTGCTCTTAGGATGGGAACAGTTATGTCTTTAAAAGATAATCTTTTAGGGGAATATATTGTACCAGTTGGATCAATTAGAGAAGAATCTACATCAAAAACATATGTAGAAGCAACTTATCCTGCTATAGCTGATTTTGATTTAGTTGAAACAATCAATAAGACAGTTCTAGAACATGGATCAAAAGTAGATAATGGGCTTAACGCAACTTTGGACGGTTTTTACTCACAAATGCATATGTCAAAGTTAGCTGAAGAAAGAAATGTTAATGTCTATGAAATCTTTGAAAAATACAGAAAGCTTGGAGTTTCAGGTATAGATATGGAGTCATCTTGTATGATGGTAGTTGGACGGCTTATGAATGTTAAAACAGCAGTTTTAACATTAGTAACTGTTCTTGAAAATCTAAAAGAATCACTTGTAGGAAAAGCAAGAGAAGTTAAAGAAGAAGAATTATGTAAGATTGCTTTAGATAGCATTTATAAATATGAAAAAGAGGTACATATAAAATGAAAGAATTATTTGGATTAGGTAATAAAAC
>JAGLYJ010000011.1 GCA_023132365.1 Mycoplasmatota bacterium | reverse complement strand
ATTATAAAAAAGTCCTAGAAAAGGCAAATAGTTATAAAGCTGATATGACTAAATTTTTAAGAGATATGATAGCTATCCCTAGTGAAAGCTGTGATGAAGAGAAAGTTGTCTTAAGAATTAAGGAAGAAATGGAAAAGGTTGGATTTGATGAAATCACAATTGATCCGATGGGAAATATTATTGGAAGAATTGGAAATGGTAAACATATAATCGCGATGGATGCACATATTGATACAGTAGGTGTAGGAGAAATCAAAAACTGGAAATATGACCCATATTTAGGTTTTGAAGATGAAAATAATATTTTCGGTAGGGGTGGTTCTGATCAAGAAGGCGGAATGGCTTCAATGGTTTATGCTGGTAAAATTATTAAAGATCTAGGTTTAGAAGATGACTATACTTTATTAATAACTGGAACTGTTCAAGAAGAAGATTGTGATGGGTTATGTTGGCAATATATTATTGAAGAAGATAAAATAAAACCTGAATTTGTAGTTATAACAGAACCTACAAGTTGTAGAATTTATCGTGGACATAGAGGAAGAATGGAAATTAAAGTTTCTGTAACCGGAATATCTTGTCATGGTTCTGCACCTGAAAGAGGAGATAATGCTATATATAAAATGGCACCAATTCTTTTAGAACTACAAGAATTACATAAGAATTTACTAGATAATGAGTTTCTAGGAAAAGGAACACTTACAGTAAGTGAGGTTTTCTATTCATCTCCATCTAGATGTGCAGTAGCTGATGGATGTTCAATTTCAATTGATAGAAGACTTACTGATGGTGAAACTTATTTATCAGCATTAGAAGAAATCAGAGAACTAACTTCAGTTAAAGAAGCAAATGCTGTAGTAGAAATGTATGATTATAGTAGGCCGTCATATAAAGGATTAGTCTATCCAACTAAATCATATTTTCCAACTTGGGTATTGCCAAGAGATCATGTTGTTTGTGAATCGACTGTTTCAGGATATAAGGCTTTATTTAATGAAGAACCAATTGTTGACAAATGGACATTCTCAACAAATGCAGTTTCAATAATGGGAAGATATAACATTCCATGTATTGGATTTGGACCAGGTGATGAAGTAGAAGCACATGCTCCAAATGAAAAAACATTTAAAAAAGATTTAGTGAAGGCTTGTGCAATGTATGCAGTAATTCCTTCAATGTATTTAGAAAATATAAAGAGATAGGAGATTTATATGGAACCGTTATTTAAAGGTAAAGACTTTATTACACTAGAAGAGTGGAAAAAAGAAGAGATAGATGTACTGCTAGATACATCTAAAAAAATGAAAGAGTATTTCTACAACAATGAAGATACAACTTTCTTGAAGAACAAAACAGCGTTTCTAATGTTCTTTGAACAATCAACTAGAACCAGAAACTCAATGGAAGCTGGTTTAGCGCAACTTGGTGGTCATGCTACATTTTTAGACACATCTAAAATGCAGATATCACACGGTGAAAGTGCTAAAGACACAGCTAAAATATTATCAAGTTATGGTCATGGGATTGCATGTAGAAATTGTTTTTGGGGTATTGGAAATAAATTCTTAAGAGAAATGGCAGAGAATTCATGTGTTCCTATTATGAATTTGCAATGTGATTTATATCATCCAATGCAAGGTTTGGCTGATTTGATGACGATTCAAGAAGTATATGAGGATACAAAAAATCTTAAAATTTCTATTATTTGGGCTTATGCAACCACGCATAAAAAACCAATATCAGTTCCTTTAACTCAAATATTATTATTCCCAAGATACGGAATGGATGTTACTTTAGCATATCCAGAGGGCTATGAGTTACCAGACTGGGCAATTGAACAAGCTAAAAAACACGCAAAAGAACATAATGGTTCATTTAGAATAACTCATGACATAAAAGAAGCATTTGTGGACGCAGATGTTGTTATTCCAAAAAACTGGGGTTCTTGGGTTACTAATCAATCAGATGAGGTTGTAGACGATTTATTAGAATCTTACAAAAGTTGGAAATGTACTGAAGAAATGATGAAATTAGCTAACCCGAATGTTAAGTATATGCATGCTTTACCTGCTGACAGAGGGAATGAAGTTGAAGATTCAGTTATTGACGGACCACATTCAATAGTTTATCAAGAAGCTGAAAATAGAATTCATACCGCTAAAGCAGTTATGGCAATGACAATGGGTGACAAATAGAGGTAATCAATGAGAATATTTATCGCTTTGTTATTTGATGAAGAAAAAAAGAATATCATTTCTGATATCCTACAAGAAGTAAAATTAATTTCAAGTAAAGGCAATTTTACTAGTATTGGCAATCTTCATCTCACCTTGATATATATAGGTGAAACTAGTCAAGATGAATTAAAAGACATTAAGAAGAAACTTAAAGAAGTTAGTGTTAATCATTTTAATTACTTGACTAATAAAATTAAATATTTCATAAAAGGCGATAATCAAAAGATTATATATTTAGGAGTGGAGAAATCAGATCAGTTATTGAACTTGTATCGTCAAGTTGTTGTAAAGTTAAATGATTTGGGGCATCAATTCCATTTAGAAAAATATACCCCTCATATCACATTAGGCAGGAAAGTAACCACGAAGAAATATGAACTAATTAGTTCAATTTATTGTAATCCTTTAGAGATGAGTGCTATGAAAATAAGTATCATGGAATCAAAAAGAGTGAATGATAAATTAGTGTACGATGAGATATATAGTATACCTTTAGAATAAGTGGTATTTCCCTAAATATAAAGATAATAAAAACACATACATTAAAAGTATGTGTTTTATTTTTAGTATAATTCTTTATCGGTTTCTGTATATTCCTTGAAAAGTTTTAAACAAGATTCTCTTTCAGTGCCTTCTAAATCTAAAACTTTCTTATTAGTGGCTTTACCTTCTATAAAATCATAAATGAAATCATCCCTAAATCCGATCTCTCCTGCATCAGTAGCAGTACAACCATAATACACTTTTTTAATGTTTGACCAAATAATAGCGCCTAAACACATTGGGCAAGGGTAGCAAGTTGTATATAGGGTGCACCCACTCAAATCATGATTACCCTTCTTTTTAGTAGCTGCTCTAATAGCATTTATCTCTGCGTGCGCTGTTGGGTCATGATCTTTTAATACAGAATTTGATGAAACTGATAGAATTGACCCATCAGCATCAATTATTAAAGCGCCAAATGGACCACCAATGTTTTGATTCATTGTTAGCCTAGCTTCTTTGACAGCTTTAACCATTAAATCATGATGTAACTTGTTATTCATATAATCACTCTTTTCCTAGTATATATATTATATGTAATAATCTGTGTTTTGTAAAATACTTAGGAGAAAATAAATGAAATATATATTAGATTATTATATATATGATATAATTTTAATAGAATATATACGAGGTGGTAGCTATGAAATTTATTACTTGGAACGTTAACGGACTTAGAGCCGCAACTAAAAAAGGGTTTCTTGATTTTTTTGGTGAGGTAGATGCGGATATTTTCGCAATACAAGAGACTAAAATGCAAGAAAACCAAAAAGAATTTGAGCTTGAAAATTATTATGAGTATTGGAATTGCGCCGATAAAAAAGGTTATTCTGGTACATTGATATACACTAGACATGAGCCAAAGAATGTAACTTTAGGTATTGATGGTGTTTTATATAATGATGAAGGTAGAATTATTACTTTAGAATTTGATAATTTTTATTTTGTAAACGTCTATGTTCCTAATTCTAAGGCTGAGTTAGCTAGATTAGTATATAGAATGAAATTTGAAGATAATTTACGAGAGTATTTATCAAAATTAGATCAGGATAAACCAGTTATTCTTTGCGGGGATTTAAATGTTGCTCATAAGGAAATTGATCTTAAAAATCCTAAATCAAACACTAAAAACCCTGGTTTCAGTATTGAAGAGAGAACTAAGTTCCAGACTTTATTAGATGCTGGGTTTGTTGATTCATATCGATATCTATATCCTGATACAGTTAAATATACATGGTGGTCATATCGTTTTAATTCAAGAGCCAAGAATACTGGTTGGCGTATAGACTATTTTGTTGTTAGTGATAGAGCTAAAGACTTAATTAAAAGTGTTGAATTAAGAAATGAAATTCATGGAAGTGATCACTGTCCAGTTGAAATAGATATATTATTATAGAAATGGTGATTTTATGAACCGTAATCACATTAAATTTATCGCAGCCTTTGCGATGGCTTTAGATCATATAGCAGTTATTTTGTTTTCACCAGAAAACTTTGATTTTGGAGTTCCCTTAGGCTATACAATTTTAAGAATCATTGGGAGAATTGCATTTGTTTTGTTTGCATATATGCTAGTAGAAGGATTCTTTAAAACTAGTAATCTAAAAAATTATTTCTTTAGATTGCTAATTTTTGCTGGAGTAGTGGAGATTTTCATCATTATAATTGGAATTGTAAGTAAAGATTACTCATATATAATGAAAATTAATGTTATCTGGCCACTTGTATTTGGATTAGGATCACTAATGCTCTTAAGAAGCGAAAAAATATACTTTAGGTTATTAGTTATACCAATTGTATTTCTAGCTGAATTTATTAATATATCTTATGGTGCATATGGAGTATTGTTAATTATGATTTTTGCTCTATATAGAAATCCAATTACTCAAGTCTTATTCTTGCTTGGTATGAATCTTTTATTTATAGATTTTCCATTATATCAGTTGGTTGATTTATCTGGGTTTGCTAGATATCAAGGATTCATGGCTATACAATGGTTTTCAATGTTAGGGTTTATCTTTATATTCTTATATAATGGGAAAAAAGGGAAGGTAAACACGAAATGGTTTTTTTATATATTTTATCCAGTGCATCTTGGGATAATTTATGGAATATATTATTTGATTAGTTGAGGTGAATTATATGATAGTAGTAAATGTTAAGGAAATGCGAGATTTTGAAGCTCATACAATGAAGTCTTTAGGAATTTCTGAATTAGAATTGATGAATAGAGCTGGATACTATTTAGCTAAGGATTTTATCAAGCGAGTTAAACCCATAAAAAAATCGATTATAAGCGTTTTTGCTGGTATTGGTAATAATGGTGGCGATTCTTTAGTAATGGCCATTGAGTTGCAAAAACAAGGGTATAAACCTATTGTTTATGTAATTGGAGACATTCCAAAAGCAAGTGACTCATTTATGCATTACTTTGATATTGTTGGAAAGATCATTAATATAAGTAATCTAGAAGAATTAGAGTCAAAACAATTTGAGATTATTGAATCAGATTACATCATTGATGGAATATTTGGGATAGGCTTAAAGAAGAAGATTACTGGATATAGAAGTGAATTATGTAACTTCATAAATAACTCAGATACTATAGTTTACTCAGTTGATATTCCTTCTGGTATTAATCCTGAAAATGGATCTATATTAGGAAATGCAATAAAAGCTAATTACACTGGGATAATTGGGTTTATAAAATTAGGTAACTTATTAGATGATGCTTTAGATTATCATGGAGATAATTTATTATTAGATATAGGTATTATTCAAAAATATCCTATAAATAGAAATTTTACAGATATCAATACCTTTAGCATTGATTTACCTAAGAGAAAAAATAATTCTAATAAGTATACATTTGGCTTAGGTGTTTTTATTGGTGGTAGAAAATCAATGATGGGTTCAATTCAAATGAGCGCATATGCAGGGCTTAAGACGGGACTTGGTCTAGCTGTTGTATTATCTGATTTAAAAGAAAATAATTTCACACAGTTTTATCCTGAGGTAATTATGCAAGACAATGATGGCATAGAAGCCAAATCATTAGTTAAAAGAGCTTCATCAGTTGTATTTGGACCAGGTATTAGTATTGGTTTTGAAAATCATAAACAGGTTCTTAATTATTTATTAGAATCTGATATACCAGTAGTAATTGATGCATCTGGATTCAAATATTTGGATATTTCAAAAAAGCATAAGAATAAAAATATAGTTCTGACACCACATATTGGTGAAATATCAAGTATGTTTGGGGTAAGCTCTAAAGATATTCATAAAGATCCACTTAAATATATTGAGCAATTGACTGATAACAATTATAACGTTATTTTGAAAGGCCCATCAACAATTATCGCTAATAAAGAACGGATAAGATTTATACAAGCTAAAAATCCTGGATTAGCAACTGCTGGTAGTGGTGATGTTTTATCAGGGAATATAGCAGCGTATTTAGCTAATATTAATGTTTTTGATGCGATGGTTTTAGGTGTTGTTACTCATTCAAAAGCCGGACTACTCGCGAAAAAAAAATATGGAGAAGTAAGTTTAACTGCTTCAAATATAATTGAGTTTATTCATAAAGCGATGAAATAGGGGTGAAGATATGAAATATAAAGAGCATAATCCAGACATTTCAAAAGAAGCCTTTGTTCTAGGTAATGCAGTTGTTGTTGGCAATGTAACTCTACATGAATACGTTAGTGTTTGGTTCAATTCCACTGTTAGAGGTGATATGGCATGTATTGAAATTGGTGAAGGAACTAATATTCAAGATAACGCAGTAGTTCATACAGATTCAAATTTGCCGACTAAAATTGGTAAGTTTGTGACAGTAGGACATTCAGCAATAATTCACGCCGCTACTGTAAAAGACTTTGCATTAATTGGTATGGGTTCTGTGATATTAAATGGGGCTACAGTAGAAGAGTATGCAATGGTAGCTGCAGGAACAATAGTTCCTCCTGGAAAAACTGTACCAGCAAGAATGCTTGCTTTAGGTAATCCTATGAGAATTATCAGACCTTTAACAGAAGTTGAAATTCAATCAAATATTATAAATGCTAAGAAATATATTGATTTAGCAAAGGATTATCATAATGAATAAGAAACAAGTTGAATTAATAGAAAAAGCAAAAACTTATGCTAAATCTATTCTTGAGAATGATTATAGTGGACATGACTTTCAGCATGTTTTAAGAGTATATAAAATGGCTCTTAAACTTTCACGAAATAAGGATGTAAATTTATTCATTGTCTCTTTAGCTGCCCTTTTACATGACTTGGATGATTATAAAATCAGTGATAAAGATAGTAGTAATGTTAAAGATTTTTTATTAAATAATAATATTCAAGAAGCAGAAGAAATTAAGAATATTATTAATAATATGTCTTATTCAACATATGTTAAAGGAAACAACGTAAGCAATTTAGAAGGTTATATTGTTCAAGATGCAGATCGTCTAGATGCAATTGGAGCGATAGGTATTGCAAGGTGTTTCGCATATTCTGGATATAAGAATAGATCACTATATAATAATGACAAAGATGATGAATCAAGCATTGCACATTTTTATCAAAAATTACTTAGATTACAGGATTTAATTAATACTGAAGCAGCTGAGAAGATAGCTGTTGAGAGAACTACTTTTATGAAAAATTACTTGGAGCAGTTCTATAAAGAGTGGGATATTGAATAAACTATAAAAAGAAAGCACATTTCATCATGTGTTTTTTTAGTGAGTATCAACAATTACCTTGACAGACATAGTAATATTTGTTATATTTACTTTAATGAATATTTTAAGAAATATTAAGGAGATAAATATATGAAAATAGCAATTATTACAGATTCAGCTAGTAACTTATCAAAAAAATATATAGAGTCAAACGAAAACTTAGCAATGATGTCTTTATTAATTAACATAGATAATGAGTTTTATCGAGATCAAGTTGAAATTGAAACTGAAGAAGTTTATAGAAGAATGCTGACTTCTAGTGTTTTAACAAGTTTACCTAATCTGGAAGATTTTATTAATGCAATTGAAGATTTTAAATCTAAAGGATTTACAGATATACTAGTTATCACAATATCTAGTGGATTAAGCGGTACATTTAATGGTTTCAAGAATGCAGCCAATGAAGTATCAGGAATTAACCTGCATTTATATGATTCAAAAACATTATCAATGGCAGAAGGATACATGGTTAAAGAAGCAATATCTTTAATAAAGAAGAAATTGTCTGTTAAGGATATAATTTCAAAATTAGATGAACTTAGATTTAACAATTTGCAAGCAATTTTCACAGTTGAAACACTTAAATGGTTACGTAAAGGTGGAAGAATTGGTAAAGTTGAAGGTACAATTGGCGAAATACTCCATGTTAAACCAATAATAGCAGTTAATGATGAAGGAGTTTATCATACATTAACCAAAGGATTTGGCATGCAGAGAACATTTATTTCAATGAGAAAATATTTTAAAGAGTATTATAAACAAGATGAAGTTGAGTTAACAATTCATTATGGAAATAATATTGAAACAGCTAAGATATTAGAAGGTAAATTACTTAATGATTTGAATGTTAAAAAAATAACATTAGTACCATTAACTCCAGTACTAGGGGTACATACAGGACCAAAAATGATAGCCATAGTAGGAAGAAGAGTTTAAGAAGCCGGATATTCCGGTTTTTTTTAATATTTTTGGGTGTTATATTGATAGTAACAAGTAAATATTATAGAATATGTATATACTTGGGGGAAATTATTAATGTCGCGCATGAAGAAATTAATTGAAAAACAAAAGAAACTAACTAGATTTCAAGCTTTGAAGTCTATTTTTTCGTCGTTAATAATGACAGTCACTGTTGTAGTAGTAGCGGTAATTGTAATTCCAAGCAGCCCAGCAGCCAGTATCCAAGATGTTAATATTTTTTCTGATAGAGTAACTTATAGTGTGATAGTTACCGATAGCGATAGCGCTATTTTAGACGATACTTTAACAGTTACCCTAGAAAACCAATTTGAATTATATAGTTCAGAAGTGATTCTTGGAGATAATGTAGGTATATTTACTGACTTAAATGAAGATACAGAGTATACCCTAAAAGTTCTTGCGGATAAAGGGTTTGGTCTGGAAGTATTAGATAGTGAAACTTTTAAAACTTATGATAAAACGGGTGGTGCTTTTACCGACTTAGATCTGGCAAGTGAAGATGGTGCTGATGAGTTGCTTTACAGCATTGGATATTTTGTCAATGATCCTTTTGGTGAGTATCAAGAAATTCAAATTCGTTATGGATTTAAATATCAGTATCAAGAGGAAATATTTGATTATCAGATTGTGAGTGTATCAAAATTAGATACGGAGTTTCTACTAGGAAATATTTTTGATAGTAATATTGAGATTCATATGTTCTTAGAAGCTGTTGATGTTAATTCAGAAGTTATTGAATTAGATAATATAGTTTTTAGAACACCTTATCATTTATATGGATCAATATATTTTTCACAAATTTCATATGACAAAATTGTTGTATCAATCTGGCCCGAATCACCTGAAGGGCTAGACATTGAATACGAACTTATCTTAAAAAGAAACTATACAGAAATAGATAGACATACTATAGAGATGTCTCTAGAAGAAACTGATCCACATCACTCTGCAATTGAAATAATATTTGAAGGATTAAAGCAAAATGTTGAGTACACTGTAATTCTATTAGCTACTTATCGGAATCCTTACACTGAAGTAATTGTAGAAGAAGAATTAGTGAGTGAAATTGCCACAACACTTCCAAGACCTGATTATCAAATTGAAGTTATTGAATTTGATCAAGGGTTTGAAGTTACTATCACTGTTGAGGATTTACTAGAAACATATGACAAAGTTTATCATAAAATAACTGAAGTCACTGAATGGGGAGATTACCAATATGAATATATTGAATATAATCTTGAATTCATAGATGATAAATACCAATATTCTTGGTTTATCTACAAACCAAGTTTAGCTGAATATACAATTCATATTGGTATAAATAATGGTTTAAATAATAACAATTATTGTGTGTTCTACACATATGAATACCTAGAGGAGGTAGAATAGAATGAAATTTAACTTTAAAAACTTAGAAAAATCAGAAAAAATAAGAATAATTGTGGTTGGTTTAGTTATTGTAATTTGTTTGTTGCTTGGGATATTAGCTCCAATAATATTTCCAGGAACTAAATTCGCTTTAATTATCGATAGTTCTATTGGTAAATTCTTTAATATTCTAGATTTCTTTAAAAATAATTATGTAATTATATTAGAATCAATTGCTAGTATGGTGTTTGTATGGGTAATATATAAAATAATAATAATTATTATTAGTCTCTTCATTAAAAAAGGACGAAGAAGTGAAACCGTTGGACACTTAGCAATGAGTTCTCTTAAATATATGTCGGTCATTGTTGCTTTCTTCTTGATTTTATCAGCTTGGGGAGTACAAACGCCAACATTATTAGCTGGTGCTGGAATTATAGGATTAGCTATTAGCTTTGGTGCTCAAAGCCTGATTGAAGATATTTTTGCTGGATTGTTTATTATCTTTGAAAAACAATTTTCAGTTGGGGATGTTATTCAAATAAATGATTTTAGAGGTGTTGTTAAAGAAGTCGGATTAAGAATTACTAAATTTGAAGACATTTATGGTGATATCAAAATAATTAATAACTCTGATATTAGAGGAGCTATAAATTCTTCAAATGTTTTATCTCAAGCAATTTCTGAAGTTTCCATTAGTTATAATGAAGATATTGAGAAATTAGAAGAATTAATGCGTGAAAAACTAAAAGAAATTAAAGATAAAGTTTCTACTATAAAAAAAGGTCCATTCTATGATGGTATAGAAAACTTTGGTGATTCTTGTATTACCATTAGAGTAATAGCTTGGACAAATGAAACAGATAGATTACATACGATTAGAGAATTAAATAAATATTTAAAAATTATGTTTGATCAAAACAATATTGAAATGCCGTTTCCTCAACTCGTTATCCATCACGAAAAAAAAGATTGATTAAAGCAAAGAAAAAGCATATAATAGTAATCGCTTATTGGAATGCAAAATATGGAGGATTTAGATGATTAAGACTATCGATGAGGCTTTAACTTTTATTAAAGCAAACAAGGTTGAAATGATTGATTTTAAAATTATTGATTTAGATGGTAGATGGAGACATATTACAATACCGGCTACTAATTTCAAGCAGGAATTATTTGAAACTGGCATTGGCTTTGATGCCTCTAACTATGGATACGCTCCAGTTGAAAACAGTGATATGGTTTTTGTTCCTGATTTATCAACTTTAACAATGGACCCGTTTACAAAAATACCTACTGTAAATATGGTAGGAGATGTATTAGTAATTGGAAAAGAAAATGTACCATTTAATCAATACCCTAGAAGTATAATAAAAAAAGCAGAAGCATATATGAAGGAAACTAAAATGGCCGATAAGATGTTACTTGGTCCTGAATTTGAATTTCATATTTTCGATCATGTTGCCTTTGAAATCAAATCAAACTCAGTATTCTATCATGTAGATACATCTCAAGCTGAATGGCATTCAGGAAAAAGAACTGAAGATAATAATGGCTATCAAGTTTCTACAAAGGGTGGGTATCATATTGATATACCAAATGACATTAATTATGATTTAAGAAGCAAAATGTGTACAATGTTAGAAGATTGGGGAGTAAAGGTTAAGTATCATCATCACGAAGTTGGTGGATCTGGACAGCAAGAAATAGAAGTAGCTTTTGATAGCTTATGTAAAGTTGCTGATAATACAATGGTTGCTAAATATATTATTAAAAACGCAGCTAACAAAGCAAATAAAACTGTCACATTTATGCCAAAACCTTTGTCTTCTGAAGCAGGTAATGGAATGCACATTCATATGATGTTGTTTAAAGACGGAAAACCGCTATTTTACGATGAATCTGGTTATGCAGGTTTAAGTGAATTTGCCATGTATTTTATGGGAGGAATATTAAAGCATATTCACAGTTTATGTGCTTTCACAAATCCTTCTACTAATTCATATAAAAGATTAATACCTGGATATGAAGCTCCAGTTACTATTGGTTACGCAACAGCTAACCGTTCTGCTGTAGTCAGAATACCAGCATATGCTAAAAAACCAAATGTAAAACGTTTTGAATTAAGGAACCCAGATGCTTCCTCTAATCCATATTTTGCATATTCTGCAATTCTTATGGCTGGACTTGATGGAGTAATAAATAAAATCCATCCAAAGGAACATAACTGGGGACCATTTGATTTCAATTTATATACTTTATCTGAAGAAGATAGAGCTAAAATAGAAGTTCTTCCAAGGACACTAAATGAAGCTTTGGATGCATTAGAGATAGACTATGAATATCTACTTAAGGGAGATGTTTTTCCTAAGAAGTTATTAGATATCTGGATTAAAGAGAAAAGGCTTGAGGTAAGGAAGATTAATAATATTCCTCATCCAGCTGAATTTAAGAAATATTACGATTTCTAAAATTAAACTTCATAAAAAGGAATACTTAGGTATTTCTTTTATTTTTTGGATGATTCATAAGTTTAATGTGCTATAATATTTTTAAGGGGAAATGATATATTGTGAGACAAATTACTAAAGAAAAACTACATATGTTATTATCTTTTTTGGTATTTTACCTATTAGTTGAAATTATCATGTTTGCATGGATGGATTTCAGCTTTTTACCTACTGATTTTTTGATAGATTTTATTCTAGCATTTGCTGTTGGTAGTGTTATATTTTTGATAAGGTCAACTAAAGTATCCATTATCTATTTAGGTATTGTTTTTGGTTTTGTAATTGCTCTATTTCTAATTAACGCAACGATGTATTCTGTTTATTACGATATATTTACTTTGCAGCAATTCCAATTGATTAATGAAGCCAAAAATGTCTTTAGTTTTGAACATCTATCAATTTTTAGTATTATTGTTGGCATAGTGATATCAGCATTATATGCTGTATACATGTTCTATATTGGGAAGATATATATAAAATTAAAGGTTAAACCTAAGAAATATTGGTTAAATGGAATGTTATATTTTTGTGCTTCGATGATTTTAGTTTTTACTTATTTACTAGTAGATTCAACTAAAATAGATTCTTTTGTAACAGATTCAAATGTCACTGCATATAAAAGAGCTTCTTTTGAAAAGTATGGTATATTAGGTTATTATGCAAAAGAAGTTGAAGATTTATTAGTTGCTAGCGATATTGTTGAGGTTAATGATACAATAATAGAAGCCAAACTATCAACACCTACAGATTATTTTGGGCTTCTCCAAGGCAAAAATGTTGTTAATATATTACTAGAATCAGTTCAACCTTTTGCCATTAATGAGGTGTTGACTCCTAATATGTATAGGCTCACAAATGAAGGTTTATATTTTGAAAACAGTTATAGCGAGAACAAAACTAATGTTTCTGAGTTAATAGCCATCATTGGAAATAATCCTTCTGTTTATCTTAGCACTAGATTCGATGAATATGATTTTTCATATTCTTTGCCGTTAATACTTAAAGAAAATGAAGGCTATATTACATCATTTTTTCATGATAATGTTCCTGAGTTTTATTCAAGAGACTTTTTAATGCCTCAGATTGGATTTGAGCATAATTACTTTCATGATGATTTATTCCCAGATGTAGAGATTTGGAACTGGAATGGCAACTATACGCCCGATAGTGAAACAATGAGTAAAATGTTACCAAATTTATCATCAACTGATTCTCCTTTTTATTCATATTGGGCAACTATGTCTACGCATGGGCCATATAATTATGGGCTAGAAAACATCGAGTTATATAATGAGTTAGGATATTTTGATGCCATTGATAAAGCTGAGGAAGACGGGTTATGGACTAATATTCTTGATGGTAAAGCAGAAGAAGATGTTTTAAGAATAAGACACTATCAAGCCACAGTTATGGAATTAGATAAAGCAATTGGAATGATGCTTGATGATTTAGAAGCTAAGGGAGTTCTTGAGGATACAATTATTGTATTGTTTGGTGATCATAATGTTTATTATCATAAAATCCATTTAAAAATATTTGAAGATACAAATAATAATTTCTATAACATGGATATGTATAAGAATTTTTTCTGTATTTATAACGAAACTTTAACATCTGAATATTTATTAAGATCAGGTGCAGAAGATACAACTATTAGTGAGTTTGTATCACCATATGTTATTGCGCCTACATTACTAGATCTATTAGGTTACCAATATAATGAAAGTTTATTTTTAGGCACATCTGTGTTTGATGATTATGAAGATGTGTTTTATTCTTTGAAACTGACGGGAATATTTAATGAAAATCTATTTTCTTCAGATGGAGAATCAATACTGTATTATAAAAATGATTATTTGACCTTGGAACTTGAAGACTTTCAAACTAAATCAGCATTAATTAAAGATAAGATTAAATATATAAACAATTGGTATATAGAATCAAAAACTGAAAAAAATCAAATTGAATAATAAAAAAATAAACACCTTCTATTGTCTAGATAAAGGTGTTTTTATATGGTGATATGACATAGAAATTAAAGAAAATATATTTATTGAACAAAAGACTATCTTTATTTTTAAAATGTAGTATAATATTTCATCATATAGATATTTAAGGGGTGATTTTATGTGGCAAGCAATTTTTGATTTTTTGGTCTCAGTTCCGCTATGGGAAGTCTTATTGATATTCTCAGCTAAAGTAGTTGAGGTAGCTATTTCGACGTTAAGAATTATTTATGTAAACAAGGGATTCAGAACCTTAGGGACTATATTATCTTTAGTGGAGATATTGTTGTGGGTATTTATTGCCTCAAGAGTGATTGTTGGCATTCAAGAAACACCTATGAAAGGTATTATATATAGTATTGGATTTACTGCTGGAGTATATGTTGGTTCTATCCTAGAAAATTATTTAGCAGTAGGTAAGATTTATATTCAAGCAATTATTATGAGGGAAGAAGCATCTAAAGTTATTAAGGAAGTAAGGGATGCAGGGTATGGAGTTACTGTGCTAAGTGCTCAAGGAAAAGCCAGAAGCCGTAAAGTATTAATGATATTTGCTAGCAGGAAAAATAAGGATGCTATAATTGCTTTAATAAACAAATTAGATGATGATGCATTGATTGTTGCTAATGAAGTATCCATCGTTAAAGGTGGATATGTTAATTCCTTTAGAAGAATAGCTAAATAACCCAATAAAAAAAGCCTTAATATGAATTAAGACTTTTTTTTATGAAATTTGTAATTATTCTACTTCGATTAATCCTAAAGCTCTTGAACCATCAAATTCAGCGAAAACTGCATAATAAGTACCAGCAGCTAAAGCAGCTGGATTGTCATTCCAAGAACCACTTGTGAATGTAACTTCATCTACAGTTTCAGATGTAGTTGCAGTTTCTAGGAATTCAGGCATAAACAATGTAGCTGGAGTTAAATTAGTGATTTCTCCACTTTCAGGGTTTTGTGCCCACCAGTCTCTAGCATCGCTATCGTCTACCGTTGTACGAATTACTTTTACTGTTAAGTTTCCATCTAGAGTAGTGTTAACACCATCAATAATATAGTTAACTCCCCAACCAGCGGCTTCAGCTGGTAAAGTGATTTCAACGATATATAAATATTCAACACCGTCTAATTCATCTTTGATACTTGCAACGCGATCGTCATTCTTAGCGATTGCAGTCATCATACCTGTGTCTACTGTGTCCCAACCATTAAAATTACCCGTTACATAATAATCTTTTTCTTCATTTTCTAGTACTCCACAACCAATTAAAGTTAATGATAATACTAAAGCTAAAATAATTGCTAAAACTTTTTTCATTTTTTCTCTCCCTTATATTTTATATATTTCGTTATGTAATTATATCATCCATAAATGGTGCTGTCAATAAATTAACAGTTTTTAACCCAAAAGATGTAAACGCTTTTAGTTATTTAACAATTACACTTGTATTTGCTGATATTGTTAGAATTTGGCCTTCTAAAGAAGCTAACCCTTCTCCAACAAAACCTTGGACTGTTGACAATGTAAACGTGGTGTAATTACTCATGTCAATCGTTAAATCACTATCACCTATGTTATGAAAAACTCCTACAGTCGAATTTTGATATGTTGATAAGAAACCTCCAAAAGTAGTGTAATTTGTAAAATCTAATATAGTATATGTTCCTCTTGCAATTTCTGGATTTGCCTTTCTTAACATTAATAGTTTCTTGTAATGATTATATAAACTAGTTTCATCTTTAACCTGTGATTTAACAGTACCATTAATTTGGTAATCACTATTATATGTTGAACCAAATGGATCTTCAACTGTATCTCTGTCTCCCCATAGCATAGCTAACCTTCTATTAGCATCTGTGTTTTCAGTGCCTCTTGAACCTTTCATGCCTATTTCTTCACCATAATAGATAAAGGGATTACCATAAGTAAGGATGTATAAACTAGCAGCGTTATGCATTGTTCTTTCATCTACATTTAAGTAACCAGCAGCTCTATTCATATCATGATTAGAAATAAATGGAGTAAGTATTGCAGCAGCATTGGTATTTGTAACTAAATTTCGATATCGATTTAAATAGGCAACATACCAATTTACATCATCAATGTTTTTGGCAACTGATGTAACAACACCAAGTGATTGAGACATTCCAAAATCAAAATTATTAAATGATTCATAATAATCAATAATTTCTGTATCTCCAGACCAAACTTCCCCGACAACGTAGGTATCTGATTTGATTTTTCTACATTCAGACATAAACCAATTCCAAAACTCAATGTTTTTGTCTTCATTATGTAAATATACATATTTAGCAGCGTCAAGCCTAAAACCATGAACTCCTAAATCATACCAGAAAGTTACTATATCAATAACTTCTGATTTAACATCTGGATTATCCATGTTAAGTTCAGGCATGCTGCTTGAAAAATTGCCTTCATAATATAAATTATCATGTAATTGATAATAGACTTTATTTGATTCTTTTTCATTTACATCTACTATTGTATAGTAATTTAAATACTTGTTTTCAAAATCACCATCTATAGCAGCTTTTCTAGCTGCTTTAAACCAAGGGTGTTGATCAGATGTGTGATTTAATACTAAATCAATAATCACCTTGATTCCACGGCTATCAGCTGCTTGGATAAAGTTTGAAAAATCTTCTAGTGTACCATATTTACTATCAATATCCATGTAATTCATTACATCATATTTATGGTAACTAGGGGAAGGCATTATTGGCATTAACCAGATACCCTCGATTCCTAAACTTTTTCCTGAATCATCATCGCCATCATTAAGATAATCAAGCCGGTTAATTAATCCTTCAAAATCACCGATTCCATCTTTATCACTGTCTGAGAAAGCTCCTAAAAAGATTTCGTAATATGCTCGGTAATTGTCATCTACATTTTCTGACATTAATAGTTCCTCGCTAATTGTATATTCTCTACTGGCACTACAAGTTGACAGAGTAAAGAAACTAATGAATAATAGTATTAAAATATAAACTTTCTTCATAATATAACCTCAAATCATTCTATCATTTAACAGATCCAGCAGTAACACCTTCAACATAGTATTTTTGCATTGACAGGAATAAAGTTACAATTGGGATAGCCACAATAATACAACCTGCAGCGAAAATCGTAAAGACATTAGAGTCAATTTGTTCTCCGTACATCATATAGTATAGACCAACAGCTACAGTGTAGGTATCTGTATTGGCTTCTCCAATAATAACCCTTGCAAATATGAAGTCCATCCAAGGGCCAATAAAAGCTAGTAATGCTGTATAAATTATAATTGGTTTAGAAAGAGGTAAAATAATCTTCCTAAATGACTGTGAATTTGTAGCTCCATCTAACTTTGCAGATTCTAATAAGGAATTAGGAATGATGTCAAAGAATCCTTTTGCAATATAGAATCCTAATCCAGCACCTGCAGAATACACAAGTATTAACGCCCATAGTGTTTGTGTTAATTGGAAAGCTTTTAAAATATAATAAATTGCTATCATAGACATAAACCCTGGGAACAATCCTAGAATAATAGCTATATTTAAAAATGACTTCCTTACTTTAAATTTAAGTTTACTCATAACATATGCTACTGACAAAGTGAGCATTGTTGAAATAATAAATGATATTGATGAAACAAATAGTGTATTCAAAAACCATCTTGGGAACAGTGTTTCCGCGAATAAAATTCTAAAGTTTTCGAATCCTATTTGTTTAGGAAAATAATGACTAACAACAATACCAATAAGTTGGCCACCAGTATTATACTCAGTTCTTAATGAGTTCAGAAGTATCCACAAAATCGGATAGAGCCAAACTATTACAAGAATTGTTAATATAATATACGAAATTGTAAGTGAAGTTCTTTGTGAAGATTTATAACTTTTTGCTTTCAATTGTTTAGCTTTTATCATTGGAATGCATCCTCCTCTTTATAAGATTTGCTTCTGCGATAACTTAGTAAAGTAGCAGTAGCAGTAATAATGAAGGTCATAATCGCAATAACAGAACCAATATTATATTCTGATTGGTCAATGGTTAACTTATATAACCATGTAACTAACAGATCTGTTTCACCAGCAATATATCCTGGAACTGTTGGACCACCACCAGTTAGAAGGTAAATAACATTAAAACTAGTAATATTTCCAATAAAGGAAGTAATCAAAAACGGTGCAGTAACAAATAATATGAAAGGTACAGTGATATACCTGAATGCTTGTCGATTAGTTGCTCCATCAATTTGAGCAGCTTCATATAAATCTTTAGGAACATTCATTAAGATACCACTAGTCATCAGCATAGTATATGGAACACCTATCCAGATATTAATAAAAATAATAGTAATTCTTGCAGTCCATGCACTATCTGCAGTTGCTAAGAATTTAATTGGATCGTCAATAAGATGTAAATTTATTAACATCGAGTTTATTGGACCATATTCTGCTAATATACTTCTCATTGCTAGTAATGAAATAAACTGAGGTAATGCAATAGTTAATACAAAAATAGTACGCCAAATCTTTTTGAGTTTGATGCCTTTTTTATTGATTAATAATGCCAGAAAGATACCACCAATATAATTTGTGCTAGTTGCAAAGAATGCCCAAACTAGTGTCCAACCCAAAACTGGACCAAATCTTACTGAGATTTCTCCTGTACCATTAAATATTGCAAAGAAGTTATCAAAACCAACCCAGTCAAACAATACTTGACCGGCTGGATGTAATGAATCAAAATTAGTAAATGCAATAAATATCATAAAAATCGTTGGCAACACTGTAAAAGTAATAATACCAATGATTGCTGGAGTTAACATAGCAACGTGGAATCTATCATCAAGTAATGCTTGGATATCTTCTTTAAATGAAGTAGCTTCCTTCCCTGCTTTTACATCTAAATCTGCTTTATAACTACTTTTTATACTTGAACCATATACTGCAATGAACATTCCGATAATTCCAAAGCAAATAACACCAAATAGTAACATCAACATTGAATTATCAGTAGGTAAGAAAATACTTCCTGGTTCAGTTCCCAATGTAAAAAAGTTGGCAATGGATTTGAATCCTAATGGTGTTGAGTTAACCTGTGGTGACAATATCATCAATGCAAGAAAGCCAGCTTCTATGATAAAAAAGATGACACCTTTAATATATTGCTTATGATAAATATTCCCAGCACCCATGAATATATGAGATAATTTTGTTCCAATACTTCCGTCTTTAAAGCGATTAATAAATTTCTTAAATTTGTTATAAATACTTTTTCCGAAATAAATAAAAATAGAGAAGAAGCGTGATAATATATTACGCTTCTTGTAAGTATCTTGATTATTATTCATAATATCTCCTTTGAGAATTTATTATTCTGGTCTTAGCCCTGTTTTCCAAAGTGATTCAATTATAGTAAGTTGATCAATAATAGCTTGATTGGTTGAGAAATCTCCTGATTCATTTTCAATTATTTCAAGTAATAAGTCTGGAGTACCTTTTGAGTAGTAATAAGTATTAAATTTACTATTATATCCAAATGGTTGTGGTAAACCCCAAGCAAACATTTCAACTTGAGCCGTTGCTAATTTTGCATCTAATGTGTCTTCTTCAAATGCAGAAAATTCAGTTGATGCATTTTTATAAGCAGGTAAGTTAGCTGCTTCTTCAAATGATTCCTCTTGAACACCCTTACTTGATAAATATAATAATATATCTTCAAGATAATCTGCTTTATCACTATTCTTTTTCATTACAAACATTTTTGTATCAGCAAATGTGCCTGATTTGTAAACAGTTCCTGCTACAGCTGTTCCGTAAACGCTGTCTTCAGTCAAAGTGAATGTTGGTAAAGTTGTGATACCTAAATTATCACCTAGTGCTGATTTAGCAGCTTCATAATGCCAAGCACCACCAATAGTAGAAAGAGAAATATCATCACTTAATTCAACTTCCCATCCTGAATCACTAGGAGCTTTAGCTCCATTTGCATCCATAAAGAAACTTTGACCCCATTTTAGCTTGGCAATTGTATCATCACCTAGAGCATAACATTCTTCTTGGACTCCACCCTCATATAATTTTAATGAAGTATTATGTGTATCAGCTTCAGTAGATAATAATAAGAAAGAATTATTAAATCCATCTGTTGCTGTTAAAGTTAATGCATATTTGTCAGCAGTTATAGCTGCTTCCCAAATTCCTTCCCAAGTTTCCGCTTGCTCATCAGTTACATAAGCAGTGTTATAGTATAAAACTAAACTTTGTGCAACATAAGGGATTCCAAATGTATATTGTGTACCATCAACAGATCCTTTAATTACATCTAAGAAACTTTGAGGATTGTCATTTTCAATTTGATTAAGTAATGAATCTGACATAACTGGTGCAATCGCACTTGAACCAGCAATTAGTTTTCCTAAATTATCATGAGGAACTGTAAAAATATCAGCACCTGCATCAGTATCATCTAAGAATGTAGCTGCAGAGGTACTTGAATCTACCCCAACAACTGTAACTTCATATGGGAATTCCTTCTCATTTGCAGCATTATAATCTTCTACATATTCTATCATTTTGGCAGAATAGAATTCTACAGATTCAGCACCAACCCAAATTGTTAGTGGAGCATTTGAACCGCAACCTATCGCACCAAATAAAACGGCTAATCCTAAAACCGCAATCAACATAAATTTTTTCATATATATATCTCCTTTACTTTTCTATGATATTATTCTATCATTTATGTATTTTCATTTCAATAGAATAACCTGAGACTGATTAGAAATGGCTTATTTACATGTGTGTTATCGTTTTCATTTTTCATTTAGTATATGATTTATATGTATAGTATATGATATAATTAGTCTAGAAGCATGGAGGTAAAAAATGAAAAAAGTTCTATTATTAGTAATGACTATACTAAGTTCATTCTTAGTGATAAATATGGTAAAAGCTGAAGAGACTGTAGATTCAATCTACATCCATTATTATCGTTATTCAGGTGATTATGGAGATTGGAATGCATGGGTTTGGCAAAATTTGCCAACTTCAGAAGAAGGTGAATCATTCACTTTCTCAACTGATGAAACTGCAGCTGAATATAATTATGGCGGAGTAGTAACAGAAATTGATGTTTCTGAAAATTTTCCTGATGTTGAACGAATTGGTTTAATAATCAGAAAAGGAGATTGGCAAGAAAAAGATGGTGATGCTGATCGTTATATAGATATACCAGAGACAACATCAAACGGAGAATTTCATATCTACTTTGTTGAAGGCGATTCTAGAGTAGGAACATCTATTAATGATGTAGATGGACCAGATAGATTGCCGAAATTTAAAAGTGCATATTTCACTTCAATGAATGTGATTGCTTTCTCAGCAACTGAAAGTATTGTTGCAGCAAACATTCAATTAAAAATTGATGATGTAGTTGATGATAGCATTACTGTAGAGGTTGATGAAAATGGAGGAACTGTTACGCTTTTAAATGAGTTGGACTTTAGTAAGAGTTATGTTATTGAAGCTACATTTAGTTCAGATAGTACCATAAATGATTATACTGTTACTTATGATGGCATCTATGATTCAGAAGCATTTGAGACCGCCTATGCATATAATGGGGAATTGGGAGCAATTGTTGATAGTGATGAAACTGTTTTTAGAGTTTGGGCACCAATATCAGAGAGCGTTGATTTAAATATATATTCTACTGGAACCCCTCTAATTTATGGAGGAAGTGACACTCCTGTTAAGACTGTAGCGATGACAAAGGGGATTAAAGGTACTTTTTCATATACTGAATCTGAAAATCTACATGGTTCATATTATACATACTCAGTAACAAATGGTTCTGCAACCAATGAGGTAGTAGATCCTTATGCAAAAGGGGTTGGAATCAATGGACTAAGAGGATTAGTAGTAGATTTTTCTCAAACTAATCCAGAAGGTTTTGCTTATAACGATAGACCAGCAAATATAGATAGTTACACAGATGCAATTATTTATGAGTTGCATGTTAGAGATTTAACTACAGATTCTACTTGGGATGGTAGTGATGAAAACCGTGGTAAATACTTAGGGTTAATTGAATCTGGCACAACATATGAAGATGTAAAAACTGGGTTTGATCATATTGTTGATTTAGGCGTAACTCATGTTCAATTGCTACCTTTCTTTGATTATGGAGTTGTTGATGAGTCAAAATTAGATGACGATGAATATAACTCATTTAACTGGGGATATATGCCGCTTAATTTTAATGCTTTAGAAGGAACGTATTCTAGTGATCCATATGATGGTTTAGAAAGAATTTCAGAAATGAAGCAAGTAATTACTGCTTACGGAGAAGCTGGAATCAGAATTAATATGGATGTTGTGTATAATCATCATGGATTAACTGCTAATTCAAACTTTGAATTATTAGTTCCTGGGTATTATTTCCGTAAGACAAGTTCAGGAGCATTTAGTAACGGATCTGGAACTGGTAATGAGACTGCTTCTGAAAGAGCAATGATGAGTAAGTTTATCATTGATTCAACAGTGTTTTGGGCATCAGAATATAATATATCTGGATTTAGATTTGACCTTATGGGATTGCATGATACAGAAACCATGAATCAACTTACAGAAGAATTAAGAGCAATAGATCCAACAATCATGGTATATGGTGAACCTTGGACAGGTGGAACAACGCCACTACCAGAAGATGAAAAAGCTGATAAAACAAATTTAGCTGAAATGACTTATGTTGGTGCATTTAATGATGATATTAGAGATGGAATTAAAGGATCTGTTTTCGCTAGAGAACAGGGAGGTTATATTCAAGGAGATTTCTCTGAAACTTTTATTGCTAAAGTTAAGTATGGTATAGTTGGAGGTATTGCGTATCCTGGTATTAATGGTTCAAAATTATCAGAAGCAAAAATTTGGCATACAGAACCTACTAAAACAATTAACTATGTTGCTTGTCATGACAACAACACTTTATATGATAAATTATATTTAACATTAGAAGAAGATGGATTAACTGATTTAATAACACCATTACAAAAACAAGCTTATGGAATTGTATTAACTTCACAAGGTATTTCGTTTATTCATGCTGGTGATGAATTCTTAAGATCAAAACCACTTGAAACTGGTAGTGGGTTTGATCACAATAGTTATGAATCACCTGATAGTGTTAATCAAATAAAATGGAACCTTAAAACAACAGAAGATGGACTTGATGTTTATAACTACTTTAAAGGGTTAATTGAATTAAGAAAAGAACATCCATCATTTAGAATGGATAATTCAGTAGATATACTAGCTAATCTAGACTTTGTATATGAAGATGAAGAAGGTATAATCTCTTATTCATTAACTAATACAGCTAGTTCTGACGAATATGAGAATATTCTAGTTATTCAAAATGCAAATGATAAGAATGTAAGATTAAAATTACCAACCAATGGGGGTTGGGTACTAATTGTTGATGAAGATGAAGCAAATATTGAGATTTCTGATACTTACTTAGGTGGAGAAACTATTAAAGTAGCACAACATTCTACTTATGTTTTATATCAAGATCAAACAATTGAAGATTACAATCCAGTACCTACAATAATCAT
>JAGLYJ010000109.1 GCA_023132365.1 Mycoplasmatota bacterium | reverse complement strand
CCATCTATATTTAAGACTTCTTCTGCTTTAAGCTGTGTTAAGCATCCCATTACGATTACTATCGCATCAGAGTTAAGCTTCATAGGTCTTTTAATAATTTTTTTAGATTTTCTTTCTCCAGCATTAGTAACCATACATGTGTTAACAATATATATATCGCTATATTCGTCAAAATTGACTATCTCATGGCCAGCTTGCTCAAATTGTTCAATTATAGCCTCTGTTTCATATGAATTGACCTTACATCCTAAGGTATTAAACGCAACCTTCATGTTAGTTCTCCAGTTTGTATCGAATTGAGGATGCAATATATATAGCAGCTGTTTCACTTCTTAAAATTGTACTACCTAAAGAAACAAATGTTGCTTTGTCTGCTAGGTAGTCAAGTTCCTCACTAGAAAAGCCACCTTCAGGACCAATTAAGACCAAAATTTTTGTGCTTCTATCTATAGATTCTATAACATTTGATAGTTTGCTTTCTAAGCTATTTCTTGCATAAGCAACTAAAACTAAATCAAAATCTGAATATAGCAAAGATTCAATCTCGTAGATATCAGATATGATTGGCAAAGTACATCGTTCAGATTGTTCACTTGCTTCTTTAACTATCAATTCATATCTAATTCTTTTCTTCCTAAAATCATCAATTTTAACAATTGATCTTTTTGCTCTTAGTGGTATGATTTCACGAACACCCAGTTCGGTAGTTTTTTGTAGTACCAATTCCATATTATCTTTTTTTATTAGGCTTTGAGCTATACTCAAATTCAGCGTTTTATCAATCACTTTAATTGGTTCAACTATTTTTGCAATAACAGCTTTCTTTCTGATTTCTGTTATTCTAGTTAAAAATACATTTTTTTGATAATCAACAGCTATAATCTCATCGCCAATATTAGAACGCATTACATTCTTAATATGATGAAAATCTTTACCTAAAATAATTACTCGATTTTCATTAAAATATTTGTTTTCTATAAAATATCTTTGCATAATATCACCATTAAAATAATACCATATTTTTATCATTTCTAATACTGCTTTAATTATTATCTTTCTTTAGACATTAGCGCATAAAAAAAAAGACGCTTTTTTAAGCGTCTAATTCATATTCTTTATAGCTTCATATGCTCTAGCATTTCTACCTTCTCTCAATGTAACAACCGTAGTATCTGTATATTTAGATAATACTTGCATTTTTTGAGGTGGTGTAGCTAAGATTATTTGAACTGGTAATTGTTTAATAAATTCCATCATTGATTTAATTCTTGAGGTATCCATTTTATCAAATACTTCATCAAATATAATTAGTCCAATTGTATCATGAATTCGTCCACTCTTAGCTTGTTCAAATAATCTAACAAAAGATGCTAAGGTTGCAACATAGAATGGAACTTGTGTTTCTCCACCTGATTTTTCTTTAAACACTCTTGAGTATAGCAGTGTTTCGTCTTGCTCATTAGTAATTAAAATATCATAATCCATATATGTTCTATAGTCTGTAAATTTATTAACAACGCCAGGTGAATTTAAATCTTCACTTGCTAGATTTACAAATAGTTCTTCTAACTGTTTTTGATACTTCATTTCAAAATCATAATTCAACATTTCTGTACCAGCTTTAAGCGATTCATCACTTAATACCATATCGTAATATTCACCATATTCTTTTGATTTAGGGAAAATAAATTCATATGTATCCCCACCAAAATGAATGTTCGATAAAGTCTTATTTATTCGACTAATTTCATCTTGAGCTGAAATGATATAATCCCTGAGCTTAGCAATAAAATCTTCCTTAAATAATTGTTCAGCTGATTCTCTAGCTTCTCTAACTTTAGATTCATATTTAACTAGTTCTGATTTAACAAGTTTGTTTAATTCATCCAAATATTCAAATATATGTTCTATACCAAATTGATAGCTTAAATTATATGCATTGACATATTTAAATTGTTTGGTTTTTAAAGAATCTTCTAGATTGATAATAGTATCTAGTTCACCTGAAATACGGTTTTGATATTCTTCTACTATTCTTGAAATATTGTTAGATTTAGAAATTTCATGTTTATAAAGATCTTCTGCCTCTTTTTCAAGTGTAATATTTTCATTTCCTAAAACGCTGATTTTCTTAGATAATATATTTAAGTCTTTTTCAACATTAAGAATTGCTTCTTGGAATTTTAATTCATCAGAATTGTACTTGCCATTTCTCTCATATGCTTTTTGACGATTCTTCTCATATCCGCGCATTTCTTCTTTAATGTTTTCATACTCACTTCTAAGCTCAGAAAGACTTTCTTCTGGAAGTTCAAGTTTTCTTTTACTTAGAACTTTTCTTCTGGTTTTTAATGTATTAATTGTATAATATGATTCTTGTAATGAGATGATTCCATCTATATTTAATACATTAATTGCATTGTTTTCCTCTTCCAATATTGAAATTGAGTCTTGAATTTTATTGAATTCTTTTCTGGTTTCAGTAGCTAGAATACGCCATTTTTCTAATTGTTTCTCTCCAGCCTTTTTTCCAATAAATGGTTTTTCCTGATTTTTATTAAGAGATCTTACTGTGAAACTTTTGTATACCA
>JAGLYJ010000108.1 GCA_023132365.1 Mycoplasmatota bacterium | reverse complement strand
AATGAGATTATTAAACGTAATCGGTGCATCTATTGACACTTTTCCCGTCTTATTGTGGTTAATGAACCACGCATATTTGTTGTCCCGGAAGGAATTGAACCTTCATCTCGGCTTTAGGCAGCACGGCTCTATCCATTGAGCTACGGGACATAGGAACCACCTCCAATGGTTCCTTCTTTTTTTAATTACAATTCAAACTTATCTAAATATTCCTTTTTAAATTCATTACCAACAAACCATTCAGAAAGTCCATATAAATACCTACTATTAATTGGGTTTTCCTTAATTGTATGCATCTTTAAAACATTATGATTCTTTTTAAGTACAGATAACTGACCAGAGAATGATTTATATTTCATTTTCTTACCTGTAAGGCTAATATACTCATTAAAAAGTTGTTTTGCAGTATATGGTATATTTTTACCAAATGCCTTTATAATAGCTTCTTTAAAGGTATGACCACCTAATTTAGTTTTACCCAAAGTTGGCTTAGCTTTATTATTACTGTTTAAAACTCCTAATTCACCTTCAAGTTGATCTGCTGCTTTACTATATACTTCATAAAGCCCTTTATGTTTACAGGCCTTTTCTCTTAAGACTATTATAATATCTTTGTCATTTGTCATAACATCTTATTTTTGGCTAAATTAATAAAAATACCAAGACATTACAAGAGGTTATACAACTTATTTTAACAAAGAGGTAAAATAGTTTTTATAAATACATGTTAAAACCTATATGCCAGCCACATACAACAATCATAATTTTATTAACAATCATATGTTAATTAGCATTGTGTCGATTTGATTTTAATAAATTAGTTTAGTATCTTTACAAAATGAAAAACAAGAAGGAGAAGCCTCTAAAGATAGAGGGTGACTTTGAGGATGTACTGAAAGTATCAGTACAAGCGAAGAAAGAACAGAAGAAAAAAAAGAAGTTAAATACTAAGAAGTAGCTAAAGTTAAAAAACACTTTAATTTCTAATTACGGGAATAGATTCAGATTTTGTCCCAAGTAATATATAATCGCCTAAATATAAACGGTGTTTTGTCGGCGGTTCCTCTCTTACTTCATCATTGTTATCGTGATACTCCAAATACAGTTTTAAGCCCATATCAGGCTCCATTTCATTGGATTTATCACATTGCTCAGTCAGCTTTTTTTCTTCTATTAAAAGGCGCTTAAATGCCTTCTGGCGGGCGATGATTGGATTGCTGTCGGAACACCTGAAGGTTTTGATGTGCTTGCTTTCATTTTGGGGGTTGTTATGAGCTGATGATGTATTTGTTTCAACCACATAAGCATCAATGATGATTTGTTGGGTTTGAGTTAACGGACAGTTATGGTATATGTTTGGCATTGGTGTGTTGGTTGTTTTATATAAATATTAGGAAGGCGAACAGAATCAGATTAAATAGATGCGTTGTTTTTCGGATATCGGAGTTTATTTTTACCTTTAATGAGAGAATTAAACCGATTTCATGTTGAATAATATTAATCACCCGCACCATAAAAGAATACAAACCGAAATATTAACCCTAATTAATTTACCTATGAAAACAAAAAGCATAATTCTGATTGCAATTGTTGCCATGTTATTAGCATCGTGCGTACCAACATCATTTTTCCAAGTTTATAAGGCAGTCCCTTCTGCTGAAATGGATGTTAATGAAAGTTCTTTGACCTATGAAGATGAAAATTGTACCGTCACTTATGATTTTTGGGGAGATAGGGGAAATATAGGATTTAGGTTTTATAATAAGACAGACGAGCCTATCTATGTGAATCTGGAGGATTGTTATTTTATCCTTAACGGCTCATCTTATAACTATTACAAAGACAGGGTATATACTTACTCAAAAGGTAGTGGAGTTAGTTCAACAGGGAGTGCTACAGCATCAAAATCGGTTACAGGAGTAAATTATTATAATTTAATTCAGACCAACCAATTATCAGCAACCAGCACATCTGAGTTAATGGCTACAAAAGGCTATGCCGTATCATATAATGAAGAAAATATTGTTTGCATACCCGCAAGAACTTCAAAGGTAATTTCTGAATATCTCATAAATAATAGGTTATTCAGAGATTGTGATTTATTTAAATACCCTTCTAAAAAGCAAATCAATACAATAAATTTCACAAAGGAAAAAAGCCCCCTTGTTTTTAGTAATAGAATATCTTATTCTGTCGGGGAGTCGGATAATCCAATAAAATTTGAAAATGAATTCTACGTAACGGAAATAACGAATTACCCAGAAAGTGAAATGTTTGAATCTGATTACAGGGAATATTGCGGACAGAAAACCGTATCCAAATCAAAATATTATAAAGATGTTTCAGCAGATAAGTTTTATATTAAATATAAGAAAGGAACTGATACATGGAAGCATTGAGGATTAATGTTGCCGAATAAATCTTAGATTTTGAGATAAAATGACAACTGAGATGAACAGCAATGATAGCATCTACAGTATTAATTATTGCTGTTTATCTTATCTTGTAATATCTTGGAATTTGATTGGAAGTATCCAGTATCCAGCATCCAGCATCCAGTATCCAGCATCCAGCATCCAGTATCCAGTATCCAGTATCTTCCCGCCTTGACTAACCCCCTGCAATTCACTACCTTTACTTTCAAGATTGCGAAAATCTATTTCTCTCCTGCCAAATGCTCTGCTTAATCAAT
>JAGLYJ010000107.1 GCA_023132365.1 Mycoplasmatota bacterium | reverse complement strand
GATTTTGAATACATTCCTTGTGAGTTGAATAATTATAAATTTGTTCTAATCAATTCTAATGTTGCTAGAAAACTAACAAATTCAGAATATAATACTAGACAAGCTGAAACTCAAGAAGTCTTAAAAATTCTAAGAAAACATGTAAATATTAATCATATATGTGATCTGTCTCCAAAAGACTATAATATATATGAGCAATATATAGAAAGTCATGATTTAAAAAAACGATTCAAACATTTAGTAAATGAACATTTAAGAGTTAAACAAGCAAGAGATGCTTTACAGAACAGTGATTTTGAATCACTTGGAAAGTTACTCTATGCGGCTCATATCTCAGCTAAGAATTTATATCAAGTATCAAGTAATATATTAGATGAACTTGTTGAAATGGGTATGGATTCTGGTAGTCTAGGATCGAAAATGATTGGTGGAGGGTTTGGTGGTTCTACATTGAATCTTATTAAATCTGATAACATGGAATCATTCTTAACTGATTTCACTATAAAATATAAAAATAGATTTAGAAGAACCCCTATTATTAATATAGTAAATATTGTTGATGGTGTGAGGGAGTTACTATGATAAAGTTAGCTAAATTGTCTGATATTGATAAAATAGTCGTATTAGCAAAAAAAACAAGAGAAAATATGTTGAATAGTAATTTACAACAATGGATAGGTGATTATCCTAATAAATCTCATTTTCTAAGTGATTATGAAGAAAATGGTCTTTACACACTTACTAACATAGATAATAATATAATTGCTTCTATAACAATTATTAATGAGAATGAGGAAGCATATAGAGAAATCAAATGGTTGAGGAATAAATCAATGGTAATACACCGTGTGATTGTAAATCCTGAACAACAGAAAAAAGGAATTGGAATGAAGCTATTTCAGTTTGCAATAGATTTAGCAAAGGTAAATAATTATGATTCAATTAAGGTAGATACTCATCCAGATAACTTGAAAATGCAAGCGTTAATTAAAAAGATGGGGTTTAGAGCTGTAGGTTATTTATCAGGGATTAATAGACTAGCATATGAGCTAGTTTTATAGTATAATTATATCGAGGTGTATTATGTTTATAGATGAAGTAAATGTATTAATTAAATCCGGAAAAGGTGGAGATGGTCTCATCTCTTTTCGCCGTGAAAAACATGTTCCACTTGGTGGACCAAATGGTGGTGACGGTGGAAAAGGTGGATCAGTTATATTTGTAGCTGATGAAGGTAAATCAACCCTTATGGATCTTAAGTTTCAAAAGCATGTATTTGCTAAAGCTGGAGGAACAGGTAAAACAAAAAATATGAGAGGTGCTGATGCTGAGAATGTCAGAGTTCAAGTTCCAATAGGCACACTTATCTATAATAAAGATACAAATGAAATTTTAGCAGATTTAGTTAAACATGGTCAGGAAACTGTGATTGCTAAAGGTGGTAAAGGTGGCCGTGGAAATCGCTCATTTGCTACTCCAAGAAATAAAGCCCCAAGAATTCAAGAAAATGGTGAACAAGCTATTGAATTTAGTATTCATGTTGAATTAAAACTTTTAGCTGATATTGGAATAATTGGTTTTCCATCTGTCGGAAAATCGACATTAATCACTATCTTATCTAATTCCAAACCAAAGATAGCAGATTACCCTTTTACAACAATTATTCCTAATTTAGGTGTTGTAGCTCCCCAAGGAAAAAATAGCTTTGTTTTAGCTGATATGCCTGGTTTAATTGAAGGCGCTTCATCAGGCTTAGGACTTGGAATTCAATTTCTTAAACATATCGAAAGAACTAGAGTTCTAATTCATATGGTTGAAATGAGTCCTGAATCTTTAAGAGAACCATATGAAGATTACCTCATTATTAATAAGGAACTAGAACAATATGATTTTGGGTTGTTAAAGAGACCTCAAATTATCGTTGCTAGTAAAATGGATGTTGAAGGTTCTGATGAACGTTTAGCAGAATTTAGAAAACATTTCGATGATGATACTATAATCCTAGGTATTTCTGCACTTACAAATGATAATTTAACTGAACTTATAAATGAGTGTATCAGATTATTAGATGTCACACCATTCTTCTATAAAAAGGACGAAGTTATAGATGATCATGTAGAATACAACTTTGGTGAAGAGGAAAGAGATATTGTTATTCAAAAAATATCTTCTGATACATATGATGTTAGAGGCAAATTAGTTCAAAGGTTAATAAATAGATCTAATCTAATGACTGAAGAATCTTTAGCTATCTTCTTAAAAACACTACGTAAGGCTGGTCTTGATAATCAATTAAGAGAAGCTGGAGCAGTTAACGGTGATACAATTACTATATTTGATTTAGAATTAGAGTTTGTTGAATAGATTTAAATGTGATATTTATGTGATGTTAATTTACAATGTTTTATGAAAGGAATATATTATGTATAACTATATTAAAGGTACTGTAACAGAGATTAGTCCAGATAACATAACTCTTGAAGCTTCAGGTATTGGTTATTTAATAATCACACCTAACCCATACAACTTTTTATTACATTCAGAGTTGACTGTATATATATATCAAAAGGTTACTGATGATAATATTAGTTTATATGGTTTTAAAACCTTACAAACTAAAGAATTATTCATCAAACTTATTTCAGTAAATGGAATCGGTCCAAAAAGCGCTAGCGCAATTTTAGCATCTGGTTCTGTAGAATCAATAACAAATGCAATTGATGACAGTAACGCTAA
>JAGLYJ010000106.1 GCA_023132365.1 Mycoplasmatota bacterium | reverse complement strand
TTCAACAGCGAAGGAGTAATATGATGGAAAAATACATTTTTATATTATTAGCTTATTTATTAGGTTCAATTCCTTTTTCTTATATCATAGGAAAATCATTCAGAGACGAAGATATTAGAAAGCATGGAAGTGGAAATATTGGCACAACTAATGCCTACCGAGTTTTTGGTAAAATTATTGGAACAAGTGTTCTTATTCTTGATACAATTAAAAGTGGTTTGTTAGTTTTTTTAATTAAATATACAGGATTATTCGATGGAATTGATATGCTTCACCCATTATTCTATGGTTTTGCTTCTGTTTTAGGACATATATTCCCAGTTTGGTTTAGATTTAAGGGTGGAAAAGGTGTTGCTACATCGTTTGGATTACTACTAGCATACTCACCAATATTATCTTTAATATTACTTCCGGTGTTTTTCTTAATTCAATTTATTACAAAATATGTTTCATTAGCCTCTTGCTTTACAACTCTTATCGTATTTATTGCTGGTATATTTTTATTCTTTTTCGGTAAAAATCCCGATTTTGATTTAGTGTTTCTGATTATTTTCTTCTTATCAATGGTGTTAATTTTTATTAAGCACAGAGCTAACTTCGAAAGAATTAAAAATGGTACCGAAAGCAAAATCTTGATTAGTGATAAATTAGATAAATTATTTCATAAAAAAAAATAGCCTTTATTGGCTATTTTTTATTTAGCTTGATTCATTGATTGCATAACTTGTCTTACTTGTTTTTCTGATGGTTTTCTACCCATTTGAGACATCATAGCTCTAATCATATTCTCATTAATTGGTGGATTCTTTTCCAAATACTTCTTAAAATAGTTTCTAGCTAAGAAAAAACCAACAGCTCCACCTATAATCAAGATTAATATCGGTAAAACAATAACTAACCAAAGGTTCATTGTAACAGCAGCCATAATTGGCATAATAATCACTCCTTTATATATCAAAGCTATTGTATCAAAGTAATAGTAATAATACAAGAAAAATCACATAATATTAAAAAAAATGAATTTAGATATTTACAAAAGCATAATTCATTGTTACAATATATTTGACAATATATAGCTCATTAGGAGGAAATTTATATGCCAAGAAAAATTCTTGATACTTGTATCGCTTGTGGTACATGTAAAGCTGAATGTCCAGTAGATTGTATCGCTGAAGGCGACATCTATGTAATAGACGCAGATGCTTGCATCGATTGTGGTATTTGTGAAGTAAACTGCCCTGTTGATTGCATCATAGTTGAATAGTTATTTAAATTATAAAAAATAGCGGTGGAGAACCGCTATTTTTTATTTTTATCTCCGTCTAGAAACTATTGATAAAATAAGAAGAAAGTTTTTTCAGAGAAGAAATTAGTAATTCATCTTCTTCAATCTTAAGATCATTAAAAATTGAGTTAATCATTTCATTATGAAAATCATTATGCTTTTCAAGCACTTCTTCTGCCTTCGGAAGAACTCCCACAACCACTTTTCTACGGTCTTCGACGTCTCGTTCACGACTTACAAAACCTTTTTGATATAAAGTATTAACTGATACCGTTAAAGAACCCACTGTAATGCCTAATTTTTTTGCAATATTAGTCATAGTTGGTTCTTTTACTTTTGTTATGGCTTCTAGGACATGGATTTCACTCATAGATAGCTTTACACCTCTACTTTTTAAATTCTCTCCCTCAATAGCCAAAATTCTATTAAATATGTCAACTAAGAGTTCATTTACAATAGCCTTTGACTCTCTTAGTCTATCTTCTTTTTTCAATAAATCCCACTCCCATCGTTCCTGGTCCAGCGTGGCAGCCCACAACTGGTGTTAGAGGTATTAGTTTAACATCCTTAATTCCTTTAGCTTCCAGTTCAACTTTAACATTTTTTACTTCTTCTAAATTATTTGTATAAATAACAAATGTTGTTACTTCTTTACCTTCAACTTCACCTAGAAATTTTTTAATCATATTTGCTCGAGCTTTTTTAGTTGTCCTAACCTTATCTATAGTATCAACTTTTCCTGCTTTACTTACTTCAAGTAATGGTTTGATTTTAAGTAGTGATCCAATCATTCCAGTTGCATTAGATAAACGCCCATTTTTCACTAAATATTTTAATGTGTCAACACAGATTAAAATGTGATTATTTTCTTTCAAATATTCTAATTCAGTCAAAATCTCATCTACACTTTTACCTGCATCAGCCATTTCTTTTGCTATCATAGCCATTGATGCTTCAATATATGATAATGATACAGAATCAAATACATGAACAGGAAAATCAACCATATTTTTAGCTAGAAATGCATTTTGATAAGTTCCACTTAACTCTTTTGAAATGGTGATTATGATAAGCTCATCATAACCAGCCTCATGCATACTATTGTACATTTCTACTAAATAACCTGTACTTGTTTGAGCGGTGTGAATATTTAAATCAGGGTTAGCTACTAATTGATTATAAAAATCATCTGTAGTAATATCCACAAAATCTTCATATTCTTTCTCTTCAATATACAACAATGACCTAAATACTCTAATTTCTTTATCGTGGTCTAGGTAGTCAATACCTGAATTTCCACATACTGCAATTCCAATCTTACTCATAATTTCTCCTTCTTTTGTATTTCAAATACTTTGAATTTCAAATATATTTTATCATAGAACAAATGTTAAATCAACGGATTAGCATAAAGCTAATAAAAAAAAGCTAATTTTTTTAGCTTTTTAATATTCTTTATAAGGATTCGT
>JAGLYJ010000105.1 GCA_023132365.1 Mycoplasmatota bacterium | reverse complement strand
AAGGAAACAATTAATAAAGTTAGAACAATGATGGGCTCTATAAGTTTTACTGGAGAAGAGATGTTGTACAAACAAAGCAACTTATCTGGCGGCCAAAAAGCCAAATTGCTACTTCTAAAAATGGTGATTGATAGAGATAACGTGTTGCTTCTTGATGAACCAACTAGGAATCTTTCACCTTTAAGTATTCCAGTAATTCATAATTTATTACTGAATTTTGAGGGCTCAATCATATCAGTTACTCATGATCGAAGGTTTATCGAAAATGTATTTGATGAAGTATACATATTATCAGAGACTGGATTAAAAAAGCTATAAAAAAAGCATTGAATTTTAATAATCAATGCTTTCATTTTTTTCTTCTATAAATAATTTATCAATATTTACATTTAGTATTCGCGCTATCCTAAATGCCAACTCTAAGCTCGGTGAATATTTATTTTTCTCAATAGCGTTAATTGTTTGACGGGTACATCCAGTTTTGTTTGCTAATTCATCCTGGGTTAATTCTGCTAGATTTCTATAAATCTTAATTTTATTCTTCATTTTACATTACTCTCTGTTATAATTATATAAGATAATTAAACTTGTAATAAAATAAGAAAAAGCAAAAGTAGAGTAAGCTATAAACCATAGCCAAGATGATGTTACAGTTCCCGTGTTGCGATTATCTATAAACAAGACTATTGAAATCAAGAATACATATATTAAAGATATCATAAGCCCAACACCATATGATTTCCTCTGAACATGGGCATCACGCTCATCTATAATATATTCTTTATTATTTGTAAGAAGCAGCATAATTGTAAAACTTATCATCGCTAGAGCTACAAAAATAGAATTTATGACAAAATGTATCTTATTTGCTAGAAAAGCATTAGGTCCAACAATAATAAAATAGATTGATAGAAAGAAAAACAATGTTCCAAAAATAATGCATGTTATGAGAGACCTTTTGTATGATTTATTCATATTATCACCTCTTATCACGATTGTAAAACATATTATACTAAATGTCAAGGATGTTTTACAAAATACTTAAAATAACAAGGAGAGTACTATGTACAAGATTATTGCTAAGAAAATTTTGAATAAGGATGTCGAATTAATGATTGTTGAAGCTCCACTTGTAGCTAAAAATGCTAAACCTGGGAACTTTTTAATTATTAGAGTAGATGAAATTGGTGAAAGAATACCATTAACAATCGTTGAAGTTAATGGAACTCAAGTTACAATTGTTTATCAAAAGCTTGGTTACTCAACAATATTATTAAGTAAGATGAATGAAGGTGATTACATTCATGATGTAGTTGGACCTTTGGGACAGCCGTCCCATATAAGGGAAGATGTTGTAAGTGTTTTAGGTATCGCTGGTGGGGTTGGTGCAGCTCCTTTATTTCCACAATTAAAAGAATATGCTAGACTTGGTAGACATGTAGATTTAATTATTGGGGGAAGAACTAAGGAACACCTTATATTAGTTGATAAATATAAAGAATTCTGTAAAAACATTTATTATGCTACAGATGATGGTTCATATGGAACAAAAGGATTTGTTACACAAGTTGCAGAAGAATTATATCAGAAAAAGAAATATGATTTATCTATAGCAATTGGTCCATTAATAATGATGAAAAATTGCGTAGCTTTAAATAAGAAATACAATATAAAAACAGACGTTTCTTTAAATCCAATAATGATAGATGGTACTGGCATGTGTGGCAACTGCCGTGTAACAATATCTGGTGAAACTAAATTTGCCTGTGTTGATGGTCCGGATTTTCCAGCGGAAGGTATTGATTTTGAAGAGCTTATGGCGAGACAAGATTATTATAAAGAAGAAGAAAAGCATATATGTAAAATGAAGTTGGGTAAATAATATGAGAGCAGATAGAGTAAAAATGCCGAATCAGGATCCAAAAATTAGAAACAAGAATTTTTGTGAGGTTGCTTTAGGCTTAAACCTTGAAACAGCTAAAATTGAAGCTTCTAGATGCTTGGATTGTAAAAACCCTAAATGTGTTGCAGCCTGCCCTGTAGAGATTGATATTCCTGCATTCATTAAAAATATAAATGAAGATAAGATTGATGAAGCATATTTCACAATATATAAATCAAATATTTTACCTGCAGTCTGTGGAAGAGTTTGTCCTCAGGAAAAACAGTGTGAAGGAGCTTGTATTTTAGGAATAAAAAGTGAACCTGTATCAATAGGAGCTTTAGAAAGATTTATTGGTGATTTTGGATTAGAAAACAATCTTAAAATTGATGAGTGCATTATTGAAAACAATATTAAAGTGGCAATTATAGGTAGTGGACCAGCTGGAATAAGTAATGCAGTTAGTTTAAGAAGAATGGGGTATATTGTAGATGTTTACGAAGCTTTACATGAATTTGGGGGAGTATTGCAATATGGTATTCCTGATTTTAGATTACCAAAAGATATTGTAAATGCTGAAATTGATAAAGCAAGTAAAATGGGAATAAGTTTTATTAAAAATGTAATAATAGGTAAATCAATCACAATTGATCAATTGTTTGATGAATATGGATATAAATCACTATTTTTGGGAAATGGAGCTGGATTACCTAGAGCTTTAGGTGTTGACGGCGAAAATTTAACAGGAATGTACTTTGCAAATGAGTTTCTAACTCGAGTAAATTTAATGAAGGCAAGCACATTTCCCGAAACACCTACACCAGTTAGAATTGGTAATAATGTAGCAGTTGTCGGTGGTGGTAATGTAGCTATGGATGCTGCTAGAACAGCTAAAAG
>JAGLYJ010000104.1 GCA_023132365.1 Mycoplasmatota bacterium | reverse complement strand
ATCATAATCATTGAAAAATACAAACCATTTCAGTCGTAAAAAAGAGGTGTTTTACACCTCGAATTTTATGAAAAGGCTTTCTACCTTCTTGTTTATAAAAATCAATAATCCACTACCCATAATTAAATTAAACAGGGTCATAAAAACAATGCCTAATTCAAAGCTCATTGATTTAGTAACTAAGTAAAAGATTAAACCGTTTAAGAATAAAATAATCCACGAACCAAATAACCCAAGCATGGCACCTGCACTTTGTTTTACAACTTCAGCTGGATTTCTAAAATCAAACTTAGGAACAAACAAGTTAATCACAGAACCGAATATTGTTATACCAAAAGCAAGACTCATTACAAGTAATAACATTAAAAATATTCTGATAATACTTGTTTCTAAAGTATATGAAAACAAGAGTAATGATATTATAGCTACTGGTAATGCAAGAAGTAAATTAAATAACATTTTTCCATACATTACAGTAATTGGTTTTATAGGTAAGGATTTAATAAGCCAAAACTGTTTACCTTCTAAAGATAAAGAGATAGCCGTTGAATATGTCATTCCTATACAAAAGCCTATAAGTATCAGTACGATCAATTCATTTTCAAGGCCAATCAGACCGAAGTTAGCAAAATATCCTAAAATTTGGTCTTTAAAGAATAAACTAGCTATTCCCAAGACAAACAGAATAACTGGTCCAAAACCAACGTTTAAAGCATAAATTGGGGTATTGAAGAATTTCCTTGATTCTTTAATAGCTATACTACCTATTAAGCTTCTTCTTACGTGTTTAATGGCTTTGTTGTTTTTTCTAGTGACTTTTGTTAAGCTTCTTTGATTAGTGCTAACAACTAATTTTTGGATGCCAAAGATAAAGATTGTAAAAATCGCTACATTAGATAGAATTAGATATCCAAAACTTAGTATATTATGATCATTCACTGCTTGGACAAACCACTTAATAGGTGGATAATATGTTCCTATAGTACTCATAAACGTTTGTTGGCTAAACAGAGGGTTATTATTTGACATAGAGTTAGCTGACATAGATAAATACATGATTCCTAAAAATAGAACAAACAATAAGATGATATTAAGTAAATTATTTTTTCTGAATTTTGATGTAATTCTAGCTATTAATAACGATAAAAATGAAAAGATAACTATCGGTATTATCGGTATTGCTAAACTTCCTAAAATAGCTAAAATAATGCCCAACAAATCAAAACCAGAATGATAGAAATATGCAAAAAACATTGGTGATAAAAATATAAATAATGATAAGTATATAAATATCATCATAACTGTAGTTTTAGCCAAAACAACAGTTTTAGTTTTTATTGGCAATGGTTCCAATATTTCGTAATCTTTATAATTGAATATATAACCATTAGCTCTAAACAAAACAAACATCACAGATAAAGCCGTCGCATACATAAACGCATAAATTAATAGAACATCAATTAAACCTAATTGTTCAAGAACTTCACCTAAATCAAAGAACATAAATCCAAATACAAATAGAATAGAACCTACTCCATAAAGGATTAATACTCCTATTAATATTGTTTTACCTTTATTACTTTTAATATCAGTTCCAAAGAGTTTTTTAATTGAAAAGCCCTCTTTGAAAAAGACTTTCATTAATTTAGAATACATTAGGCTTCATTAAGTAACTCTAAGAATATTTCTTCTAGGGAGTTATCCTTTATTACTGATTCAGTTGAACCATTTGCGACTATTATTCCTTGTTTTATTATAGCAACTTTATTACATAATTTTTCAGCAACATCTAGTACATGAGTTGAGAAGAAAATAAGTGATCCATTAGAACATAAATCTTTGAAGACTTCTTTTAGAAGGTAACTAGCTTTAGGGTCTAAACCTACAAAAGGTTCGTCAAGCAACATTACTTTAGGTTCATGGATTAATGCGCTCATAATAGTTATTTTTTGCTTCATACCGTGAGAATATGAAGATATTGGATTGTTAAGCACATCCTTTATTTCAAACATTTCGGCATACTTATATATTAAATCTTTTCTTTTAGCTAAATCTATATCAAAAACATCAGCTATGAAATCCAAGTATTGAATACCAGTTAAGGCATCATATATATCAGGATTATCAGGTATATATGCAATCAATTTTTTAGCTTCAAGTGATTTCTCTTTTACGTTGTTACCAAAAACAGTAATCTCACCTTCATCAAAATTAATGATACCAGCAATTGATTTTAGTAAAGTGGTTTTACCTGCACCATTATGGCCTATAAAACCATAAATATCGCCTACTTCTATATCTAAGGATATATTACTGCAAGCTTTAACTTTGTTGTTATATGTCTTGGACATATTTGTAATTTTTAACATATCGTTACCTCCCTAAAATTATTATACCATAATCACATATAATTGACAATAATCATAAATAATATAAAGTAATCAAACGGTTATATGTTGCATTTTCATTATATTTCTTTTATAATATTAGAGAGCTCCTATAGTTTAATGGTAAAACACAGCAATGGTAATGCTGAAATTCAAGTTCGATTCTCGGTAGGAGCACCATCTAATAAAAAACGGGTAAATTACCCGTTTTATTTATTTTATTGTAGATCCAGAGTATACGATGTTTTCTGGTTCTTTATTTAAGTCAGCTGTATTAAAAATACGGCAGTTACGACCTATAACCATATTTTTAGGTACAGTTACACGTTTACCAATTACTGTTATACCATTAGTTAGCAAATCTGGTCTTTCAGCATTAGCAGAATAATCATCACCAAA
>JAGLYJ010000103.1 GCA_023132365.1 Mycoplasmatota bacterium | reverse complement strand
GAATTTGTTCCTGAAGATGTTGCTGGACTTAATACAATGACATTAGTTTTACAAGGAACTGATGGAAAAACTATCATGATTAAACCTAATAATGATGGAGCTTTAGAACAAACAATTACATTTACAGGTAGTGAACAAACAATAGTAATTTCAGCTGACGCATTTACCTCAATGGTAATTTTTGCTGAACCTGGAACAGCTGAAGTAATAGGAACATTTAAGATAATCTCTGCGGAACTTTCATATATCGAACCAAGTTATGAATTTTTAACAGGTTGGGTAGAAGGAGATGCAGGAACTTATACATTTACAACTACTGTAGATGATACAACACAAGTTGATTACACTAAAGGTGTAGGCCAAACATGGATATTTATGAAAAACGATTTCTTAAGTGAAGATGTTGACGGGTTTAATACAATGACATTAGTTTTAATAGGTACTGCAGGAAAAACTATTATGTTAAAACCAAATGATTCAGGTGCTTTAGAACAAACTATAACATTTACAGGCGATGAGCAAACAATAGTAGTATCTGCTAGTTCATTCACCACAATATTAATGTTTGTTGAACCAGGAACAGAAGATGTATCTGGCTCATTTGAAATAGTATCTGCTTTACTTACTTATGTTGCACCACTTGCGATTGACCCTTGGGTTGAAGTAGTTACAGATGATTCTTGGATTGATAATGATGGTGGTATTTATACATTTACAGAAGCTGCTGGAGTTGTTACAGTTGACTACACAAGAACATCAGAACAAACATGGGCATTAATAAAATATCTATTTGAAGATAATTTATCTAACCATGATACTTTAACAATAGTAGTTAATGGTACAGTTGGAGAACAATTAATAATAAAACCTAATGATAATGGAGCGTTTGAACAAACTATTACATTTGATGGAACTGATCAAACATTTGTTTTTGATATGACTGAAACATTAGAAAGTATCATAATATTTGCTGATCCGATGATTGGTAGTCTTACAGGTTCATTTGATATAGTAAGTGCTGTTGTTACATCAACAAAAGCAGAACTTGACTTTACAAATATTTGGATTGAAAATGACGCGGATACATATGATTTTGCTGTTCAAGTTGATGATAGCGTAATTGTATCATACACAAAAGTTACAGCTCAAGAATGGTCATTTATGGTTAGTGAATTTATTCCTGAAGATGTTGCTGGACTTAATACTCTAACATTAGTTGTTCAAGGAACCCTCGACAAAACAATGATGATTAAACCAAATGATGATGGAGCTTTAGAACAAATTATTACATTTACAGGTGCAGAACAAACAATTGTAGTTACAGCTGATTCTTTCAGTAAAATGGTTATCTTTGCTGAACAAGGAATTACTGATGTAACTGGTAGTTTCACGATTTTAAGTGCTACATTAACACATGTAGATTCTTAATAAAGAATAATAACTTATTAACAAGTAAAAAGCCCAATAAATTATTTGGGCTTTTTTTCTTTGATTATAGATGGTTTTAGATAGAATTAGGACATTAAAAAAAGCTGAAAAATCAGCTTTTAAAAAACATATTAACTTTTTTGATAAATGAATACTCCACCAATCATCATAAGAATAGCTATAACTTGAAGTAAGTTAATTGGACTTTGTTCAACAACGAACCAGCCATAATAACTAGAGGATTAATTGAAATGATGCGAATAGCGATTAATTTAGGGGCTTTAGAAAAAACTTTAGACGGATTAGTTGGCATTGGTGACTTAATTGTAACTTGTACTATAACTTTAAGTAGAAGTTATTCTGCAGGTGTATTGATTGGTAAGGGATTAGACCTTTCACAGACAATATTAGAAATTAATATGGTTGTCGAAGGGGTGAAGACATGTAAGAGTGCATATAATCTATCTATTTGTTTTAGCAATAGGGCAAAGTTTTGATTTTACGAAAAGCGATTTAGACGGTATTTTTGATATCTATTTCATTTTTTCAATTCTTACGCAATTTCAGTATATAATGAAATTGCAATAGTTAAATATTATAAAGCATCTATAGAAGAAGCTATAGAATATTTTGAATCTGATATTGAATCAGACAAATTTATAAAGTACACATTGTAATAATCGCATTAATGTGGTACAATAATGGTACAAATATACCACGGAAAGAAGTGATAACATGCCACAAATTATTCCAATAAGAGAACTAAAGAATACAGCAAGCATTTCAAAATACGTAAATGAGAGTAATGAGCCTGTATTTGTTACTAAAAATGGGTATGGGTCCATGGTTATTATGAGTATAGAAGTATATGAAAGAGAAATTGCCAAAAATCAGATCGTAGAACTAATTAATGATTCATTGAAGGATATAGACAAAGATTCACTTAAAGTAGATGGTCCTATGTTTATCAATGAAATGAAATCAAAATATGGCAAATAACTATATTGTTTTTCCAAAAGCCCAGCAGGATCTAGAAAATATATTTAGATATATTTCTATTGATTTAAGCAATCTAGAAGCAGCAATGGCTCTTATTGAAAAATTTGAAGACAAATTCAATGAATTGACATTGTTTCCGAAAGCTTGTTCTTTGATAGAAAATGAAACCTTAATTCTTAAAAATCTCAGAAAGTGTATTGTTGATAATTTTCTTGTTATCTATCTATATAATGAGATGAAAGCTGTAGTTGAAATTGTCAGAGTTATATATGGTAGACAAGACTATATAAAAAATCTATAAATGCGACACTATTAAAGCGAAAAGAAAAGCTGAAATTTTTCAGCTTTTTTGATTAACTTTTTTGATAAATGAATACTCCAC
>JAGLYJ010000102.1 GCA_023132365.1 Mycoplasmatota bacterium | reverse complement strand
CTTAATTATATCATACTTTAATATAAAAAGCTATCTTTTTTTATCATATTTTAATATAAAATAAAAAAGCACCTAAGCTAGATGCTTTTTCTAAGTTACTATTTTAATTATTGGTGGAGCTGAGGGGATTTGAACCCCTGTCCAAAATAGCCGATCATTTGACTTTCTACATGTTTAGTCTACTCTTTATATTTCGAAGTATAGCTGCGAGCAAACGCGCTACTATAAATCTATCCCTACTATTTTCGCATTACCATCTTAAGGATGCAGACAATAACGCTATCCTATTTACTGAAATTCAAAAAACATTATAGGCACTGTTAATTGAATCCACTACTTCTTCTTAAGCAGTGAAAGCGTAATTTTGGTTTCCGGTTAAAATTTAACCTGCATTTTTACATCTACCGATGACATGCTTATCAAACTCGCACTACCCTGTCGAATCCAGAACAGCCCCATTAGTGAGTAATTTTTTTAAGACGTTTCTCTATGTCTTTGTTTTTTTGAGTCTCGCGTTTATCATAAAGCTTCTTACCTTTACATAAAGCTATTTCAACTTTACATAAACCCTCTTTCAGATAAACCTTAGTCGGTACTAATGTTAGACCTTCTAATTTAACTTTTTGGCCTAACTTAATAATTTGTCTTTTATTCATAAGTAATTTCTTTTCACGCTTTTCATCGTGATTAAAAATATTGCCATATTCATACTTTGTTACATTCATATTAATTATGAATAATTCAAAATCTTTTACTTTACAATGACTCTCTTTAATAGAAAACTTCCCTTGCCTTATAGATTTGATTTCAGTGCCTTTTAAAACTATACCACATTCGAAGGTGTCTAATATAAAATATTCATGTGCTACTTTTTTATTGTTTGTTAGTAATTTCATATTAAATTCCTCCTTTATGCTAAATTAACTCAAAATCTATCTTGCCTAGAAGTCTATTAACCTTAACTAATTTAACTTTCACTTCCATACCTATAGTATACTGTTTTTTAGTTGAATTGCCAAGTAACATTAAATTAGATTCATCATATTCCATTTCTTCATCAAAGGTAGATATATGAACTAATCCTTCAACAGTATTAGGTAATTCAACAAACATTCCAAATTTCAATATTGATGAAATAATTCCTGTGAAAGTTTGCCCAACGAATTCTTCCATATACTCAGCTTTTTTCATATCCATAACTTCACGTTCAGCTAGCATTGCCACTCGTTCCATTTTTGATGTTTGTTTAGCTATATCATCTAATTTTACTTTTGTATCATCGTTATATGATGTATTGTTATTAAATACATACTTTCTTAAGTATCTATGAACAATTAAATCAGGATATCTTCTGATTGGAGAAGTAAAATGACTATAGTTATCAAAGGCTAGTCCATAATGCCCAACATTGTCTCTTGAATATCTAGCTTTAGCCATTGTTCTTAGCAATAACATACTAATAACTTTTTCATATAAAGTTCCTTCAACTTTTTTTAGGATCTGTTGAAGATTGAATTGTGTAGGATTATCATCAATACCATCTGCATATCCTAGTTTATCAAGGAAATTAAAGATGTTTGATAATTTATCTTGATTTGGTAATTCATGAATTCGATAAATGAAAGGCAATTTCATATTGAAGATGTGCGTTGCGACAACTTGATTAGCAACTAACATAAACTCTTCAATTAGTTTTTCTGCATTTTGTCTTTCTCTTACTTTTAGGTCTTCAATATTACCATCTTCGTCAAATATAAACTTAGGTTCAATAGTTTCAAAATTAATTGATCCCATTTTATCGCGAACTTTAGATAAGATATTCTTCAGTTCTTCCATTAACATAACTTCGCTAACTATATCTTTATATTCTTCTAAAATATCTTCTTCACCATTTATAATCTTATTAACATTAGTATAAGTCATTTTATATTTAGAATTAATAATAGATGGATAAATTGAGTAATTTACTACTTCACCCTTGTCTGTAATTTCCATTTCACAAGTTTCAGTTAATCTATCAACTCGTGGGTTCAATGAACAGATACCATTTGATAGCTCTCTTGGAAGCATTGGTATAACTGAATTAGCTAAATATACACTAGTTCCTCGTTTGTATGCACATTGATCTAATACTCCGTCTTCTTTAACATAATGACTTACATCTGCTATATGAACACCTAAAATATAGTTTTTACCTTTTTTCTTAATCGATATAGCATCATCTATATCTTTAGTATATTCACCATCAACAGTAAAGATAGTTTCTTTTCTTAAATCAATTCTATTTTTAACTTCATTAGGATCTACAATTTGTCCTAGTGATCTAGCATATTCTAATTCCGCTTCTGAAAAATCACTTATTAAGTTATGACGATGGATTACTTCTTTAACTTCAATACCTTTATCGTCAACATTTCCTAAAACTTCAACTAAAGAACATTCCTTTATATATGATCTACCATATTTTGTAATTTTAGCTTTGATAAGTTGATGTTCTTTTACTTTCCCTAGGTCTGCTTTTCTTAGTTTAAAAACAACATCATTTGAGTCATTCTTAGGAAAAATCTGTCCATTAGAAAATTCACCAACAACTTGAGTAACATTTCTTTCTAATACTTTAATGATTTTACCTTCAATTTTACCGTTAGCTTTTTTTCTAGTTATTTCAACTAAGCAAAGGTCCTTATCCATAGCCGTATCCTTTGCATTCCTTGGGATATAGATGTCAGGGTGTCCTTCTTCATCCACAATTATAAATCCGTATCCTTGAAATTTTAAATCAAAGATACCTTGTACTAAATTCTGATTTGAAGCAACGTTGTAATATCCATTTTTATCACGGTATATTTTTCCTTCTTTAGTTAATTCATGTAAGGCTCTGTTAAGACCG
>JAGLYJ010000101.1 GCA_023132365.1 Mycoplasmatota bacterium | reverse complement strand
CTCTAAGAGCTCCAAGAGTAACTACAGCTAATGCTTGAGTTTGCCCTCTTGTGAAAAGTGCTGAACCATGAGTTCTAGCGAATAAATCAATTTCTGAATCAAGTGGTCTTAATTCATCTGATTTTCTTCCATCAGGTCTAACTTTATCTTCAGTAATTAATCTTCTAACTTCTTTAACTAAAATCTCTTCCAAAACTTCTTTAACAAATCTTAATAAATCTTTAGTTTCATCTTTATCATTGTCTTTAAGATATTTAACTTCTAATGTTTCTAAAATTTTAGTTTCAACTTTTTTAATTGCAGCAGCTCTTTCAAGTTTTTCATAAGTCATGATTGCTTCTGCAATTTGTCCTGCTTCAAGTTCATATACATCTTTATGAACTGCTTCAGGAGCAACTATTAATTCAACTTCCATTTTCTCTTTACCGCATTCAGCGATAATTTCTTCTTGGAAAGCAACAAGTTCTTTAATTTTTTCATGTGCAAATAATAGCGCTTTTAACATTGTTTCTTCATCGATTTCTTTTGCACCAGCTTCAACCATGTTAATAGCATCTTTTGTACCAGCAACTGTTAAGTCTAATTCTGACTCAAGAAGTTGCTCAGGTGTTGGATTTAATATCAATTCTCCATTGACAAGTCCAACCATAACTCCAGCAAGTGGACCATTAAATGGTATCCCGCCAAGGCTTAGTGATAATGATGAACCAAATAATGCACTCATTTCTGTTGTGCAGTTTGGATCAGCGCTCATTACAGTATTGATAATTTGAACTTCAGTTCTAAATCCTTCAGGAAATAGTGGTCTGATAGGTCTATCAATTGCACGAGAAATTAATGTTTCATGTTCAGTCGGTCTTCCTTCTCTTCTTAGGAACCCACCCGGGATTTTACCAGCTGAATATAGCTTTTCTTGATAGATAACTAGTAGTGGGAAGAAATCCAATTTCTTTGGCTCTTTTCCTATAACTGATACTGATAATACAGCTGTATCACCATATCTTACTAAACAAGCACCTGTTGCTTGTTTGGCTAGTTGTCCCACTTCTACAATAAGCTCTCTACCATAGAAATCTTTCTTAAATATTTTTTTCATTTATGTACCTCATTTCGTATTTTTACAATAAACTCACCTTATTATTATATCATAATAATATTAATTGTTCGACAAAAGTTGAGACAAAGAATAAGCACCCAGTTTCTGGGTGCTATGACTTATCTTCTTAATCCTAATTTTTTAATCAAAGTAGCATATCTTTCAAATGAATCTGATTTCAAGTAGTTTAATAAACTTCTTCTCTTACCAACTTTGATTATCAGACCTCTTCTTGAATGATGATCATGTTTGTGAATCTTAAGATGTTCATTCAATGTATTGATTTCTGTTGTTAGTAAAGCAACTTGTACTTCAGATGAACCAGTGTCACCTTCTTTAAGTTGATACTCAGAAACAATTTCTCTGATTTTTTCTTTGCTTAAAGCCATTGTCTTTTCCTCCTTATTCAATTCTTACCATAAATCCGAAAACAGAGTCGGAGTGTCTCTAATTCCAGGTCTAGGCGCGATAAGTATTATAACATAGTTTATTTATATATGCAAGCATTAAGTAATGCTAAATTCTGACGATATTTTTTGTTTTAATCCTTCAATTATTTCAAACATTGAATAGGTATCTTGTTTACAATAAGCTAATAAATCATTGATGACTTTATCCTTTTCAATTGGCTCAAGATTTTCTAGTGTCATATAAGCTTTATATGCATCAACACCATTTCTAATATTGAGATTTTCATATGCAGACTCATTAAAAACTTTTATTACTTTTTTAAGTGAATATGAGCCATTCAATTTAGCTGAATAGAAATTATATCTGATTGTTTCATTATCAGAAAACCCTAAACTTTTGAAGAGGCGTTTGTTGTTTTTAACAACATCCCTTAAATCAAATAATTTATTAATTATCTTTTGTAGTTCTTCTCTAAATTCAGGGAATATTAGTTGTAGTTCCTTTAATCTTTGCTCCTCATATGTTTTATGATAAACAATAACACTAGAATCATATCTATTGATTAAACCAATCATTGATTTAACTAGTTCTTTCCTGTTATCATAAGTTGGATTTGCAATAAACTCAAAATGGTTCTTGTCATCCAGCTCTAATTCACCTTCAATATGCTCAATATGAATAGAATATTGAAACACTGATTGAGTAAATGGTTTCTCCCCAAAATATCTTGGTAACAAACAAGGTAGAGCTTCAAAATCCAAATAAACAAGTGGGTACTTCAAGGTTTTTAATATCGCTGATATTTTCTCTTTATGAATATGTTCATATTCAGCTTCATTACAATAACGCTGCATCAAATGTTTTTCATCCTTTAACCAAAGAATTGGAATATCTTGCATATCCACTAAACCTTCATTTATTAGATCATAAGTATCATGATGAATATCTCCAATTTCATTTGGTTCAGTAAACCCAATATGTGAATGAAAATAATTTAAAATAGAATTATCTTTTGGTAAATGTGAAAAACAGAAATCAACGAACTTACATTCAAAATTATCACCTTTATTACATTCTTTTCTAACAAGTTTGCAAGGTGTAAAGTCATTTAATTCGATATGATTGATCATTCTATATAGGTCAGCATCAATTACATCATCAAAATACTTATATAATCCTGAAAAATCAAAGATATTAAATAGTTGTTTCGTATATTTGTCACCATCGTAAATATAATCGGAATTTAAAAGAACAAAATATATTTTAACATTGTTATTAGTATAGACTTCATCATATAGATAACGCTTGAATGCGTATTTATATACAATTCTGCCCATATCTTCTTGTCTCTTGGTTAATTTCGATATTTTTTCTTCAAAATTACTGGTTTCATCACTATCTTTGTTGTTCAAAGAATAAAATCCATTTCTATCTTTGTT
>JAGLYJ010000100.1 GCA_023132365.1 Mycoplasmatota bacterium | reverse complement strand
ACCTTAATAGGCTTTTTCTTTTGAACAGGAACAAACTGTTCCTTAATATTTTTTAGATGCATTGTAACAATAATATTATCACGCCATACTTCTAAATAATCATTAATTATCTTCTTATTGTTTTTTGATAAGATTTCACTAAATTCATCATCTAAAATACTATAATCATTTAAGATGATTAATCTCTTAATAACTTCTTTTTTACAGAAAACATTTGCTTTATTATTGTATTCTACATTGATAGTTTTAAAAGGATTATCATCATTAATATATTGATATATTTCACTTAATTCTTCAATGTTATCATTTCTTGCAAGTATGTCAAATTCGTTATAGAGTTCTGGTAATAGTAAATCCATTTTTGTAGTCTTTTTTTGACCGCTTATAATATCGAATAAATCAACAAACCACTTATCCATAGTATCACATCCTAACAATGTTATTATACCATAATCAAGTAAGTTAGAAAATCAAATATATAATGATTTTATATTTCTATCTTGTGCATATATTCATATAAATATTTGATGGGAAATAATAACAGAAAAACAATACAATATTTTTAATATTTAAATCAAAGTAAGTAGGGAAAATGAAATATATAGCAGAAAATGATAATAAATATATTGTAGGGATAGAAATATATTTGTTTCCATATTCTTGATAAATCTAATACATTTTATTGATGTATAAATCATCTGAGTCAAAAAAAACAAAATATTTTAAAAAAATAAATGATACATTTTTGAAGACAAAAAGAGGTAAAATGTAAAGTAAAAACCAATAATACAGAAATATAATTAGAATGTTTAGTATGAAATCGCTATATTTAGGAGTTTATAAATTCTAGAATATGTATTCGTAATCCATTCAAAAGAGTATTGAGTAGAATATTCAAAGTTCTAATTGAAATGTGTACTAAAATAAAAAGACCCAAATATAGGGGATAAGTGTACATTTCAATTTCTTGAGTTTGAAAATACAGCGAAAAACAACAAAATACACCACATTTCTTCAAAAAAGCACTCAATAGTAAACAGATGGTTGACTAATATAATGTAAGTAATGTAAATAATAAATAAACAAGAATATATATATTTATTGATTTTTGGTGATTTGTACTGAATTCTTACATAAATCAAGGATATTTAGTAAAATTAGTTGGATAATCAATTTTTTCTTGAAGCAGAAGCAGAATCAACTATATATCGCCTTATATAGAGATTGTAGAATATATGTAAATAGCTATTATTCAATAAATAACTGTATATTATGCTTGTAGATAACAACGATTACAATTTTAACTAGTTTAATGAATAAATCGCAAGAAGGAAGCACATTTTTACAAGAGAAAATCACTTTTTCATTTTTTGCTGATTTTGCTGATATTTTTATGATTTTTTAATCATATTTTTATTTGAACAAAAAATAGTGGTGTTTTATCAATTTCCCCCTTTTCTCATCTTTGGGAATAAAAAGAGATCATTATTTGTTGATTGATATTTAGTGATATTTATAACATTGAGGCCTAAACATGGCCATTGTATTAGTCTTGTCTAAAAGATAAATGAGAGAATTCAGCGATTTTTAGAAGAATTTACTATTTTTCATGAATTATATTTGAATATTATGTAAATGGCCCAATATAGACAAGAAAATCCCAAATACATTTCTAATGAATTTATAAGAAAACACACAAAATCGATCATAAATTGAGAAATCTCAATTTTTGCAAGAAACAAATATTTTTAGAATTTAGTGATATAATATTAGATTATTTTTAGAATAATTTCCTTGGTTATCAGAAGACAAAATATTTATTTAATAGATAATAAAACATATTCATTGACAAATATTACATCTATCTATATAATGTGATAGTGAGTACTAACATACAAAGGAGAAAATATGAAAAAATTACTTAATAAAATTATTAACAATTGGCCTTTTAAAGTTTTATTAATTGTAACTATTGGTATTGCAGTTATAGCTACTGGAATTACTAGTATTGCATTAAGTACTAGCAATGAAACTTTAATAGAAGAATCAAGTGATACATACGTAGATAATTTAATATATCAAACAAACTTTGGGACAGACCCAATAATTGTTGTTATTGAGAATACTGATGTAGAAAGCTTGTTATCATATTCATCATTATCAATACTTAATGAACTGAATAATAATGTAAAAGATTTAGAAGGTGTATTCTATATCAATGGACCTATTAGTGTTATTGAATATGTTGGTGAATTGAGCATTGATAAATATCAGCAAGCACTTGATGGATTAGCTTTAGGATTAGGATCAATAGCAACTAATATTGGGGTAATGATAGAATCACAACCTGATGTTGATACTGATGCATTAGCATTAGCAATGAATAACATCATTTCTGCTCAAGATAATATAACTACTGGATTAGAAAATGAAATAGCATTAATGGAAAACATGAAGATTAATGTTAATAACGAAATACAATTATTAACTACAGAAAGAGATGCTTTAGATCCTGTAGCTGATGAGCCAGAGTATCTTGAGTTAACAAGAACGATAACAGTTTTAACTGGTGTAAATAATCTTTATACTCAAATGATTTCTTTGTCTGAAAATTTCAGTGAAGGAACAAGTCAAACTTCAATTGGAGTTCAAGGGATTCTTTCGCAATTAAACACGATGTTTACAACGCTTTCTATGTTAGATTCTAATCTAGGAGACTTACAGATGAACCTTTCAACTATGGCAAGTAATGTTGAAATGTTAGCTGCTAACTTTAATGGGTTTACTTCCCAGTTTCCAACTGAGGAAAGTACTGTAACCCAAATGGTTTATCCTGATGGAGTTAATATCAACCCAATGCTTGCATCATTTCTAATTGATGAGACTCATTTATTTGTAAGCATTATATTAGAAGAAGGAACTGCGGAAGCAGATGTTGAAATTATATTAAATGAAATAAATGACACACTAAGTGATACAAGTTATGAAGGAAGCTTAGTTTCTGGAAAACCAGTTTTAAATTA
>JAGLYJ010000010.1 GCA_023132365.1 Mycoplasmatota bacterium | reverse complement strand
TTTTTTGGAATTATCTTGATTACAACACCAAACCATTTGTAATAAGAGAAATGGATCACCATATTTGTACAGCGATGGAACCTAGAGAGAATAATTGTTACCTTCTAAAAGTATTATATAGAAAGAACCTTATAGCCATTGAGATGTTTCACTCGTTAGCTGATGGTGGTGGTGTAATCGCATTAATTCAAACTTTAGCATATGAATACTTGATATTAAAAGGGTACAATGTTAAACCAGATAATATAATAAAAACTAAAAGTGAAAGACCCACTCAAGAGGAATATGAAGATGCGAATGAAAAATATTATAATAGAAAGAATCGCAAACATGTTGATGAGAGAAGAGCGTTTAGGATAAAAGGAACTCAATTACCTGATTATAATACAGGGTTAATATCTGGAACAATATCCACAAAAAAGATGTTAGAGTTAGCTAGAAGTAAAAACCTAACGATGACAGAATATTTTGCAGCTTTAATGATGTATGTTATATATAGCACTCAGATAAGATACCGAGAACATTTAAAAGGAAATTCTTCTCCAGTTAAGATATTCGTTCCGGTTAATTTAAGAAAACATTTTCCATCTGGTACTCTAAGGAATTTTTCTAATTTTGTTAAAGCTAGAATGGTTATGGATAACTCAGATATCACTTTAGAAGAACTTTTTGATTTAGTGAAAAAACAATTCAAAGTAGAAATGACAAAAGAAGAACTTATAAGAAAAATGAGTGAAAATGTCGCTTTTGAAAAGAATTTTTTTCTGAGATTTATGCCATATTTTGTAAAAAAATATGCTTTAAAAATTGGATATAACATGTTAGGAATGAAACTAAACACTATGAGTTTAACTAACATTGGAAAAATAAGCTTTCCAGAATCAATGACACCTTATATAAAAGGTATTTCAGCCGCAGTTTTTGCTGGTTACTATAACGCAGTGAATTGCTCAATAATATCATATAATGATTTATTAAATATAACATTTACAAGATCAATCATTGAAACAAATATTGAACGTGAATTCTTCAGACATTTTTCCGAACTTGGATTTGATGTAGAAATCACAAGTAATTACGTGGAGGAATATATATGAAAAAATGTGATAAATGCGGCATAACAATTAATACAAAACAACAATATTGCCCACTATGCCATCAAGTCTTAAATGGAGAAACCTATACTGATTTTAAAGAAGTTTATCCCGAATATGTTTCTTTAAGAAGACAAGTTCTACCAATTACAAAAAAAATTCTATTATTTTTTACAATAATATCGATAATAATACTAGGAATAATTAATATCGCAGATAGAAGTGGTGTGTATTGGTCTTTTATTCCAATTGGATCGATTATCTATTTTTGGTTCTTAGTAAGGGTGGGTGTATTTTCTAGAAGAAATATAGCTTTCAGAATAGCTTTATTGACTGTTCTATTAATTTTGTTATTAATATATGTTGATTATTCAACTACAATAGAAAATGATGGTTGGTCAACTAACTATGTAATGCCGATACTTCTATTAAGTTCAGTTTTAGCAATAACATTTATAATTTGGCTAAGAAGAATTAATTACCGTGATTATTTCTTTTATTTATTGATAATATTGACCTTCTCGATTGTACCGCTAATACTAGCTTTTGCTAACGTAGTTACTGTATTTTGGCCATCAATAACAGCTTTTGGCGCAGCTACTTTTATTCTATTATTTATAATTTTCTTTTTTCCAAAATCAATTAAAGAAGAAATTAAGAAAAGATTTCATGCATAAAAATATCCTCTACAATTTGGTAGAGGATATTTTTTTAACCTATAATAATTCTTTCTGTAGCATACTCAATAGATGATGTTTGAGGATGTCCCCAGTTTTTATTCATTAGTCCAAAAATAGTAATTGGACCTAATCTACCTAAAAACATTAAAGCGGACAATAATACTTTAGATGCAGGCATTAAGTTTGGAGTGATTCCCATACTTAATCCAACTGTGCCAAAGGCACTAAATGTCTCAAAGAGCAGTTTGATAAACGGCATCTCAACAACGTTATTTGCCTCAATTTTTGATAGTATAATAAATACTGTCAAAGTAGAAGTGAAAGCTAGAATTGCCAGTGTAAAGGCTTTAATTCTTGATTCTATACCTATTTTACGATTGCTTATAATGACCGGTTTTCCACTTAAGAAACTTTTAATTGATCTAAACATGATATACAAAGTAGTTGTTTTAATACCACCACCAGTTGAGTTAGGTGACGCCCCAATGAACATGAATATCATAATAACTATTAATGTTGAATAAGAAAATAGATTTATATCAATTGTCGAAAAACCAGCAGTTCTTGTAGTTATACTCTGGAAAATAGCTTGTAGCCAAGTTGCATTATTCCATTCAAAGAATTTAATAATTAATGCACCAGATATAATTAAGAATAGAGTAGTTTTAAGAACGATTTTTGAATATAAACTTAAATTTGCCCATCTTCTTTTGGCTAAAATGTCTCTAATTACGATGAAACCAATACCGCCAACAACGATTAATAGCATTGTGTTGATATTTAACAATATATTTGAACTATATAATTGGATTGATTCTGGACCTAATATATCAAAACCTGCATTATTAAATGATGAAATTGAATGGAATGCGGATATTCCTAACGCCTTCCAAAACTCAAATTCTTGAATAAAAACAATAAAATTGATTATCATACCAAATGTTTCAATAATTAAGGTAGTTATAATAATTGATTTAACAAGATTAATAACGCCTGATAACGAGTGTTGATTTAGCGCTTCTTTAATCACATATCTCTCAGTTACACCAATTTTGATTCCTAAAACGATTAAAACATAGATCGCAATAGTAACAATACCAATACCACCAATTTGAATCAATAGTGCAAGTACGATTTTTCCAAACACTGATAAAGTACTTGATAGATCAGCAATTGTAGATAATCCAGTCACACAAACCGCTGAAGTTGATATAAATATTGAATCAACCCAACTTAAAGATCCCGGGGCTTGTGTTGAAATTGGTAATTTAAAAAGAAATACTCCTAAAACTATAATACCTAAGAAACTTATTGCGATTACAGCTAAAGGCGTAAATTTGCGTTTTTTCATATCAATGCCTACCCTTTCATATCAAACAAAAATTTCGAAGATATTATACTACTTTTAAGCAAATTTGGCAAATTCCGATAATATTTGATTTTGTTATTCCGTAACAAAAAATATTTGTTATAATGTATATATATAAAAAAATGGAGGATTGAATGTTAGTACTTATAGGACCTAGTGCATCAGGTAAAACAGAATCCGCAAAAATTATGATTAATAAATATCCTATTTCACGAGTTGTAACATGCACAACTAGAGCTAAAAGAATAAGTGAAATCGATGGGTTTGATTATCATTTCTTTTCTATCGAAAAATTTAAAGAACTAGAAGAGAAAGATTTCTTTATTGAAACTGCTGAATATAATGGTAATTGGTATGGAACTCCAAGAAGCGAATTAGAAGATGATAAGTTTATAATCCTTGAGCCTCAAGGATATAAATCAATGATGGATATCAATCCATGCCCTATAGTAGCGATATATTTAAACACTGATGAAGCGATTAGAATGTCTCGTATGAAGGAAAGAAAAGATAAACAAAAAGACATAAATAGAAGAATTTCTTCTGATAGAGTAGATTTCAATTTATCTAATTTAAAGAATCTTGATCTAACTATTGATACTTCAAACATGTCTTTAAGCAGTGTGGCTGATAAAATCTATTCTGAATATATAAGGTTATTACAAATCAAGAAAGAGAATTATAATGAATATTCTAATAAAGCAAGCTAAAAGAGAAGACTGTCAAGTTATTCTAGATTTGATTAAAGGTTTAGCTACATATGAAAAAATGCTAGATGAAGTTACAGCTAGTGTCCCCTTACTAGAAAAAGAATTATTTGATGAATTAAATGCTAACGTTCTTCTTGCTTACACGCAAGAAAAACCAGTTGGGTTTGCCCTATATTTCTATAATTTTTCAACTTTCAAAGGCAAGAAAGGACTCTATTTAGAGGACTTGTTCATTAAAAAAGAATATAGGTCAAGGGGAATAGGTAAAGAATTATTTAATTCCCTTATAGATATTGCGAAAACAAATAATTGCGGCCGTGTAGAGTGGGTTTGTTTGAATTGGAATAAACCTGCGATAGATTTTTATAAAAGCAAAAAAGCAACACCTTTAGGTGATTGGATTACCTTTAGACTAGATGAATCTAATTTTTAAGCAAAACAGTTGTCAAATCAAAAAACATTTGTTAAAATAGATTGAATTTTAAATAGGAGGAACAAGTTATGCCAATTAAAGTAACTACAGAAACATTCAAAAAAGATGTATTAGAATCAGAAGTGCCAGTTATCGTTGATTTTTGGGCACAATGGTGTAGACCATGCCTAATGCTAGCACCAGTATTAGAAGAAGTTGAAAAAGATTTAGCAGGTAAAGTAATAGTTGCGAAAGTAAATGTTGACGAAGAAGGATATTTAGCTAACCAATACCGTATATCAAGTATACCTACAGTATTATTATTTGAAAATGGTCAATTAAAAACTCAAGTTATCGGATTAATGAGAAAAGAAGATTTAATCAAACGCTTAGGACTATAAGGACTATAACATGTATGATGCAATAGTAATCGGTGGTGGGCCAGCAGGTACTACCGCCGCTATTTATTTACAGAGATTTAAAAAAAGTGTTTTGTTAATAATGAAGGACGCAGGTGCATTAGGAAAAACAAAACATATTGATAACTATTATGGGTTTGAAGAAACAATAACTGGACCTGAGCTTTTAAAGAGGGGCCATGCTCAAGCAAGACGATTAGGGGTAGAAATAGTTAATGATGAAGTTTTAAGTATTGACAATTCCCCTGAATATACAGTTAAAACTATCAAGTCAGAATATAAAAGTAAAGTAGTATTATTAGCTACTGGAAAATCACAAGCCACTCTAAAAGTAAAAGGATTTAATGATTTTATTGGAAAAGGTATTTCTTACTGTGCCATTTGTGATGGGTTTATTTATCGTGACAAGAAAATTGGTCTTGTAGGAAACAAAGAATTCATGTTAGAAGAGCTTGAAATATTGAAGAACTTTAGTAAAGACATAACAATTTTTACTGATGGAATGGATTTAGAAGCAGATGTAGAAGAAAAAGTTGTTCGTGAAAAAATTCTTGAATTAAAAGGTGAAAATACTGTAAGTAAAGTGGTAACTAAATCAGACGAATATGATATAGATGTTTTATTCATAGCAATTGGTTCGCCTTCAGCATCAGATTTTGCATTAAGAATGGGCGCTTTCTTAGATGAAAAAAACAATGTTATTGTTGATAAATTGTTTATGACGAATGTTCCAGGATTATTTGCAGCAGGTGACACTATTGGTGGACTATTACAGATAGTAAAAGCTACTAGTGATGGAGCTCAAGCGACAGTTTCTATTAACAGATATATTAAAAATTTATAAACTATTATAACCTCAGAATTTGAGGTTATTTTTTTTTGGTATTATATATAAAAGATTTTTATTTATAAAAATTACGTTATTTAGTTTGTTAAATTACATAATTTCTTAATATTTATTATGTGATACTTAACTAAATATGTTAAAATATAATTTGTAATATATTTAAATATGAGGTGTAGTATGGAAGAGTTAAGAAATCAAATAAATATAATAGATGAAAGTATGCAAAACTTGTTTTTAGAAAGAATGCAAATTGTAAAACAGGTAGCTTTACATAAGAAAGAGAATGATTTACCTATTTTTGATAAAGAAAGAGAAACAATAATATTAAAAGAGAATGTTGATAGAATAGACAATTTAGAATTAACTGATCTATATATGGCGTTCTATAAAAATGTAATAGAAGTTTCAAAACAATATCAAGAAAGGATTATAGGTAAGTAATTTATGAATTACATTGATTTAAGAAGTGATACAGTTACGAGATTAACGCAAGAAATGCGTGAAGCTATGTTAACTGCTGAAGTTGGAGATGATGTATTTAGCGATGATCCTACTGTAAATGAGCTTGAAGATTTAGTGGCTAAAATTATGGGTAAGGAAGCAGGGGTTTTCTGTCCTTCAGGAACCTTTTCTAATGAATTAGCTTTGTTTACTCACTGCAGGCAAGGGGATGAAGTGATTTTAGATCAAGAAGCTCATATAGTAGTACATGAATCAGGAGCTTCACCTGTAATCTCTGGTGTGCAACTTTTCACTTTAGAAAGCAATCAAAATATATGGGATTTAGAAAAACTAGAAAGAACAATTAAGAAAAGAAATATTTCACAGACTGCAACAAAATTGATTTGTCTTGAAAATCCATTCAATGGTAGAGTACTACCTTTAGATTATATGGAAAAAGTAACTAATATAGCAAAAAAACATAATGTACCAGTTCATTTAGATGGTGCTAGAATATTTAACGCAGCTACATCATTAAATGTTGACGTTAAAGAAATAGCAAAATATGGAGATACTGTTAGTGTATGTTTATCTAAGGCTTTAGGTTCTCCAGTAGGTACTGTATTAGTTGGTTCAAAAGAATTTGTTGACGAAGCAAGACTAAAAAGAAAACTAATGGGCGGCGGCATGAGGCAAATAGGAATTTTGGCTGCGTGTGGAAAAATAGCTGTCAATAAAATGTCTAAGAGATTATATATTGATCATGATAATGCAAAATATATGGAAAGTTTATTAAGTAAAAACAATAAAATTACTATTGATAAAACTCAAAGAGATATCAATATGGTTTTCTTTGATATAGAAGATGAAAGAAAACATGAACTCCATAAATATTTATATAATAACGGTGTAAAAATCTTACCTTATGAGGGTGTATTTAGATTTGTAACTCACTATGATTTAAGCAGAAATGATATAGAAAAAACAATCAAATTAGTAATGAAATATTTTTCATAATTTTTCATTCGTTTATATAAAATATATATTTATATATAACAGGCTATATGTTATAATATTCTTTAGAGAAATTGACAATGCGGAGGCTACAAATGATTTTTCAAAAAACAAAAGGAATTCAGATTGATGGATATAAAGAAATGTGTAAAAACTCACCCTTAAATGAGTATTTCAATCCTGAATTTGTATACATTCATCTTTTGCAAGGGAATTCACTTCTAAAACAAATTGTAGAAGTAGGTGAATCTGTAAAAGTTGGCCAAACTATAGCTTTAAGGGAAGGCTTTGGTGCAATGAATATTCACGCTTCAATTAGCGGGACTATAACAGCGGTTAAAAAAGTATGGCATTCAAGCGGTAAAATGGTTAATGCTTTAGAAATTAAAAATGATTTCAAAAATATTCTTGATGAATCAATAAAACCCTCAAAAGATATTGATTCATTAACTAAAGAAGATTTAATTGAGATGATGAAGAATGCAGGTCTATCTGGTCTTGGCGGAGCAGGATTCCCTACATATGTTAAGTATCAAACAAAAGAAGATATTGATACAGTTATAATTAACGCAGTTGAATGTGAACCATATATTACTTGTGATTATCAATTTATTCTAACTTATCCTGAAAAGTTATTAAAGGGATTAACATATTTCATGAAAGCAGCAGGAGCAAAAAAAGGTGTTATTGCTTATAAAAATTATAATGTTAAAATAAAAAAAGTTCTTCAGGAATTACTTCCAAAATATGATAACATTGAATTGTTTGAAATGAACGATGTGTACCCAGCAGGTTGGGAAAAATATATCATTGAAAGAGTTACTGGAAAAACATATCAAAATCTTCCAAGTGAAGTTGGAGTAATTGAAAATAATTCAACAACAGCTATTATATTTTCAGATATAGTAGAGCACAATATACCATTAGTCTCAAGACCAGTTACAATAACTGGTGAGGGAATAAATAATCCGATGAATTTCTATTGTCCAATTGGGACAAAAGTAAGTGAATTAGTTGAAAAATGTGGTGGATATGTTGACGGATTAAATCCAAAAACAGCAAATTACATAGCAGGTGGACCAATGACTGGTAGAGCTATATTTATTGATGATTTAATTGTCAATGATACACTAGGGTCAGTAATTATTAAGCCTTTTAAAGAAGAACTTCACCCTGAATGTTTAGGTTGTGGTAAATGTGCTGAAGTATGTCCTGTATATTTAACTCCGACTGAAATTAGAGATGCTTTTAAAAATAAGGATTTAGACTTAATCAACCAGTTAAATACAACTAAATGTATTCAGTGTGGATTATGTTCTTATGTATGTCCATCTCATATTGAAATTACAGATTTTGTTATAAGAGCAAAAGAATTACTTAGAAAGGGGGCTAAATAATGGCTAGATTTGCTGGTGGTAAAGCACCTTTCTTAAGATTATCAGACCAAAAAAATCAAGGCACTAATGTTATGATGAGAGACTTCATGATTGGTCTCTTACCAGTAATATTATTTGCTTGGTATAAAAACGGTATTTTAGTTTATTCTCAAGGTAATATAAATTTCCTTGAAATGTTATGGCCATTGTTCTTTATCCTTATTGGAGGATTCTCTTCAATGATTATGGAAGCGATTTTCTTCTATATTACAGATAAAGAAGCTAGGAAGCCTAAACTACTAATGAAAAAACTTTCAACATCATATGGAATAATTCCTGGATTAATTCTTGCATTGATGTTGCCACTATATACACCGATTTGGGTTTTACTATTTGGTTGTTTTGTAGCTAACATAATCGGAAAAATGATTTTTGGTGGGTTTGGATATAACATATTCAATCCGGCATTACTAGGATATGCAGCTATCAAATTTGGGTTAATGGGCGTTATCAATACGGCCGGTGGTTACTTCAATGTCAGTGAATTATTGATTGATTCATATGCGGGAGCTACTCCACTAGCTACACTTCAAGTAACTCAATCTTTAGCATATAACACAATTGTTGCACCATTTGGTAATTTATGGGATTTCTTCATTGGATTAACCCCAGGAGGAATGGGTGAAACTGGATTCTTAGTAATGATATTTAGTTATATCTGGTTAAGTGCTAGAAAAGTTATTAGATGGCAAACTCCATTACTATTTGTTGGAGCGGTCTTTGGATTATCTTGGTTGGTCGGAGTCTTAAATGGTCAAGCTGAAATTTGGTTCCCAACTTATAGTATTCTCACGGGTGGTGTTATGTTCGGAGCTGTGTTTATGATTACAGAGCCAGTGACAACACCAAAGAATCCTTTAGGGAAAACAGTCTTTGTATTATTCTTAGCAGTTCTTACAGTTCTATTTAGATTTGTAGGTAATTTACCTGAAGGTGTAGGAACATCGATTATTGTTATGAATATATTTGCACTTCCAATCGATAAATATACTGCGATTATTAGAGCACACAGATGGAAGAAACCAGCTATAATGCAGATTTGTATACTATTTGGAATACTATTAGTAATAGCTGTATATGCAGTTCTTAAAGCTGGCAGCTTATATAGCTTAATATTACCTCTACTTACAATAGGAGGTGGATTCTAAATGAAGAAATTTATGCAAGATAAGGGTCTGATTATAATGCTATGGTTAGTATTAATCATTGTATTTATAATTGGTGGCCTATATACAAATAAAATGATTGAATTAAGACAACCAGAAGATATAGAAGTGCTTGCTCAAAGATATTACGATGAAGTTGACTTAATTGATTTAGATTACAACCTTGATCCAGAATCATTTGGGACTTCACCATATATAGCAACCTTTACATATGAAGGATCAACATATAAAACTTATATTGATTTGAATTTCTGCTACCAAGATACTTTAGAGGGGGCTGATTTAAATTTAATTGTTATGGCAGCTGTTAAGCATCATGCAGAACAAGAACAACTATTGCAGAATACTGCACAGCTATTTAGCTATGATGATAATACAAGAACTCTTGTAATGAAAACAAAAGGGTTTGCAGGAATTATTACAATAGAAATGATTCTAAATACGACCTTAGATGGGATAGAATCATTTACAGTTACTTCAAATGAAAATTATGATAATGAATATAATACTGATTATGCTGGAGCTTCTGCCCCGGCGGTAGAATATCAAATGTTTAATCAATATTTAAATGATGGAATAATTAATATTGATTCAATTGCCGGAGCTTCTGAAGGAACTGGTATTGGAATGCAAGAATTAATTACTTTACTTGATCTATATATAAACACATTAGAGGGGGGTAATTAAGATGAATAAAGGATTAAAATCGGGATTAGTATTATTAGTTTTAGGAGTTATAAGTGGAACTTTACTAGCTTTAGTTAACTCATTCACTTCACCTCTTATCGCAAAAATAGAAGCAGCAGCTCAATATGAAGCTTTGAAAGAATTTTTCTATGATGTAGAAGATCCAAACTATGATACGTTTATATTCACGGAAGATTATGGTTTAGTAAAGTTAGAAGTTGATGAACCTGGAGTAGAAGCAATATTTATTATAAAAACTAAAGGCACAGATAATATAGAAGCCTTAGGATATTTAGCATATGCTTATGGAAATGACAGCGATGTACCAATAACAATGCTTATTGTTGTAGAAAGTGATATGTATATTACTGGATACACAGTAGTAAGTCATAAAGAAACTCCAGGATGGGGAGCTGCTATATTAGACAATAATTTTGGTGTTACTACTTTAATTGATCTAACAGGATTTGATTCAGTTGCGGGTTCAACATTGACTTCAGATGCAATAGAAGAATGTTTTGTAATAGTAGCGGCTCGTGCAAGTGATGATTTTGGAGGTGGGTTAGATGACTAACACAGAAAACCTTTTTAAAGGCTTTGTAAAAGAAAACCCACTATTCGTATCTGTGCTTGGTATGTGTCCAGCTTTAGCTGTATCAACAAGTTTAGAAAATGCACTTGGAATGGGAATTGGAGTATTCTTTGTACTAGTATTATCAAATCTTATTATTTCATTAATAATGAGCAATGAAAAACTTGCTAAACTTGTAAAACCAGTTCGTATACCCGTATATATAGTTGTTATTGCAACTTTAGTTACAATAGTTGAAATGGTTATGCATGCGTTTTTAACACCTTTATATAATTCATTAGGTGTTTTCATTCCTCTAATTGTTGTTAACTGTATTATTTTAGGTAGAGCGGAAGCCTTTGCAGCTTCAAATAAACCTCTTGACTCTGTACTTGATGGAATGGGAATGGCTTTAGGATTTACCGGAGCGCTTGCTATAATTGCAGTATTCCGCGAATTCTTAGGCGCAGGAACAATAACTATCTGGGGTAGTCTTTCATTAGAACTTACAGGTGTATTTGACTTTATTGGTATCACACCAATAGCTATGTTTGTACAACCTGCAGGAGCTTTCTTATCGTTTGGATTAATTCTAGCTGCTATTACAGCTATTGGAAATAAACGAACAGAAAAATTAGCGAAGGGGGCGATTAAATAATGGAAAACATTATTGCTTTAGCATTTACAGCTTTCATAGCTGAAAACATTATTCTTTCGCAATTCTTAGGCATTTGTCCTTTCTTAGGAGTATCTAAGAAAAGAAGTAGTGCATTAGGAATGGGATTCGCCGTATTATTTGTAATGATAATATCAAGTATAGTTACTTGGGTATTATATAAATATGTACTTGAAGCATTAGATATTCAATATATGAGAACAATTGTATTTATCATCGTTATTGCTTCATTGGTACAAATGGTTGAAACATTTATTAAAAAAGTATCTCCTGGGCTTTACAAAGCTCTGGGTATATATTTACCACTTATTACTACTAACTGTGCAGTTTTAGGGGTTGCAATTCTAAATATATCAAAAGAACATAATTTTGGTGAAACGATTGTTTATACGACTTTCATTGGACTTGGATTTGTATTTGTAATGTTTATATTCTCTATGATGAGAGAAAAAATTGATAAAGCTCCAGTTCCAAAAGCATTTCAAGGTATTCCAATAGCGCTTATTGTAGCTGCTATTCTAGCGATTATATTCTCTAGATTCGGAGGTATCTTTTAATGGAAATTTTAGTTCCGGCATTGGTGCTTTCAGGAATTGGATTTGTTTTAGGAATTTTAATTTCAGTGGTGAGTAAGGTTTTCTATGTTGAAGAAGATCCTAGTATCGAAGAAGTTGTAGAATTATTACCTAAGTATAATTGTGGTGCATGTGGATTCCCTGGTTGTAAAGAAATGGCTATCGCTTTGTTAAATAACGAAGCTAAGCCAGCGCTTTGTAAACCAATGAAAAAGGAGAGTTTGCCACCATTACAGGAATATTTAAAGGAATATTTTGCGAATAAATAGCATTTAAAAATATAAAACTGGAATTGAAATAGATTCCAGTTTTTTTATTTTGCAAAACAAATATTATAACATCATTAGGAATTGAAATATGTTTATAATATAATGAAGATAGATACTTATAAACATTAAGGAGGAGAACAATGAAAAAAGTATTTGTACTGCTAATAGCAGTTTTTGTATCAATAATTTTGGTTGGATGTAGTAATAGTGAATTCATAGTTGACGGAGATTTCACTGCTTATGAAGTAACTGTTCACAGTAATGCCCCGCAAGTGACCTATGTCACTGTTACAATCGAGGACGGACAGATTGTAGGATATAACATTGATGTTAGACAAGGAAGCGAAACAGAAGTTGATTCACAGTATACATATGCGTGGAATGAATTAACTAAAAAAGAGTTAGCTGATGATTATAACATGAAGTTATTTGGTACTAAATATGAATTAGTCGAAGGGACATGGGTCGAACAAACAGATGAAAAACCTGACAATGAATGGTATGAACAAGCAAACCTAGTAGAAGCATATTTGCTCGAAAACGGAATTGATTCAATTGAAATTGTTGACGAGAGATTCTCTAATGTTGCTGGTGTAACTATTAAGGATAGTAGTTATACAGCACTTGCTGCAGAAGCTTTAAATCTGGCGAAAGCTGGTAAATTTCAAGCTATACTCTGTGCTTATGGTGATTTCTATATTGCCTCAATGAATTATGATAAAGATGGTAATATTTCAAATCTAGAACTTGATGTTTTACAAGCTGATCCAGATGGTGAAACATTTGTATGGAATGAAAAAACAAAGCAAGAATTAGCGAGTGATTATGGAATGGAAGGCATAGGTGCTGCGTACGAATTCGTTGGTGGAGAATGGGTTGCAAGCGACGAAAAAACATCTTTAGAATGGTATGAACAAGCAAACCTCATAACCGATTATATTGAAGTTAATGGATTTGATGAAGATCTACAAGCTTTGGCAGGACGCGGTGGAACGATTGACGGAACTACCTTACTTGACGATTTAGCAGGAGCTACTGTACACACTCAAACATTATATGATGTCATAACAGCTTTATTTGAAAAAACTAACTAAATCATTAAGAAAAATGTTTTTAGTTGCCAAATACCTTTTGGCAACTATTTTCTTTTGGATTGACAAATAAATATAATTTATGTATTATAAATTGGACGAGGTGAAGTCATATGTTCCGGTGGGAAAATTTATTAATCGTTTCAGCTATTTTGTGTGTAATTATTTTTTCTTATTACATGTACAAGGCAATGAGATATAAAAAAATCATTAGTGATATTAGCAATGTAATTATAGCTAATGTTAATGAGCCAAATTTAACTATAAAAACCATTGATGATATATATCAAATATCATATCAGTCAAATAATGAAATACTTATAAAAATTATCGATATGTCGCCTAAAGATGAAGTAATTATAACTAACTCCGGGAAAGTTGTAATTAATGATGATATTTCAGGTTGGAAAAAATCTTCAAAGCCTAATTTTGTTAATGGAATAGATGAATTTATAAAACTAAAATCAGAGAAAGAAGCAATCAAAATAATTGTATTATATCCTGATTGTCATAAAATCATTAAGTACAAGAATGAATCTGATGTGTTTGTTGTAGAAAAAAATCAAAAAATTGATAATATTTATTACCTAAAATTTAAGGATTTAGATGAATTTATAAAAAAATATTAAATAATTATTTACAAATTGTATCTATTGATATAATATATAATATGCATGCGCCATTAGCTCAGTTGGTAGAGCAATTGACTCTTAATCAATGGGTCGCCGGTTCGAATCCGTCATGGCGCACCATAAAGGTTGAAATATAGCTAAGCAGATAAATAACTGCTTAGCTATTTTTTTTTATATATTTGATTTTTTATTGAGATTAAACTGATGGATTAAACATTATGGATATCTAAAGTTCTTCTTAATTTAATTTTGCGTAGAATGATTATTAACAAAGATTACTATATAGTTAACATTAGCGAATTTACTTGCGGTTATATTTATGTTATAATATTTAAAGTGTAAAGCAACTGAAAATTCATTATTCAAAGGAGAAATCATGAAGATAAACTATCAAAGAAGTGTTATAGTTATATTTCTTTTCGCACTCTTTTCTGTTATGGGTGTAATGGTTGTAGGAGCAAACTCTGGTCCACCTTCAAATGTCCAAATACAGGTTATCAATAATGAAGTTGACTTTAATTTTGATCTATTAATAGATAATAACAGTCTTTTATCTCAAAATCAGATTGATCAAGCACTGATAAGAATCGCCAGTGGTGATTACGATTACGAATATAACGATACTGCATTTCTAATATATATGGCAAGTTATCAAGATTCTGAAGGGTTCGTATCAAACTTATTGTATGGTAACCCAGAGTTTTACCGGACATATGATTATGATGATGATAGAGGGTATATTGCTACAATGTATTTGAATGTTCCAAAGGAGTTTAAGGCATTACTATACACCGATACAGAAGTTATTATTACGTCCGAGCTTATCATTATGAGTCAATTTGATTTTCGATTGACATTTGATTTGGTCGATGTAGATATGTCGATCAACCAAAACAATGTTGGAGTAGTATCAGGGTATATCGGAAATCCTTGGGGGAATTTGACTACTTGGGTCAATTTTTTATTGAGATTGATTTTGACCTTAGGGATTGAACTTGGAGTACTATATCTATTTGGTTTTAAAAAAAAATCTACATATATTTTTGTTACACTGATGAACGTTGTATCACAAATTCTTTTAAATATTGCGCTAATAGCTGCTTTTTATAATAACCCTAGTGGTGGATATAATTATATATTTACTTTTATAATAGGTGAATTCGTTGTTTTCACCCTGGAACTCGTTATAATATCCATTTTTGTTAAAGAACATAGGTTATTTAAAAAAATAGAATATTCCTTGTGTGCAAACACCGCCTCGTTGGTGATAGGATTATTACTTGCATCCAGTTTATCATTTTTAATATAAGGATACACAGTTGAAATACAGAATAGTTTTATAGGCGTTTGTTGCATGAAACGACTGAAAATCCATGTGTCGCCAGTTCAATTCTGGCCCGAACCACCATTTTTTAATAAAAAATTATTTTAAAATATAGATAATTACGTATATATTACTTGGATGATTAGGATAACTACTTTCCAAGTTTTTTTATAAAAACAAATACCCGAAATCGTATATTATATTCGTGTGATACCCGATATCGCATAAATTGTCAATAGATCATTGTAGAAAAGGAGAAGATATTATGAATTTAAGAGAAGTTAGAAAGAAATTTAATATTACTCAGAAAGAATTAGCGGATATGATAGGAATGGAACAGTCATATGTTTCTAGACTAGAAAGAGGTGAATGTGAGATGAAAGTATCACATTTGGGAAAACTTATAAAAGCATTAAGTATGGATGGTACATTATAACCAATGATGAAAATTAGCATTATTATTTAAAATATCCAAGTATATGTTTTATTATGCCATTTACAAATAAACAATTAGATGATAAAATAAATTAATACATAAGTTATAACTATTTATTTTTATTAAAAAGGAGAAAACATGAAAAAATCAATTCTAGTATTATTGATGTTAATAACATCACTCTGTTTTTATTCAAATACAGTTTCTGCACAATCAAAGATTGAGAATAAAAATGGATTAATAATTAAACTCAGTGAATATGATAAATTAATATCAATGGGTTATACTGAGGAGGAAATTTACAATTTTACAGAAAATGACTATAATAAACATGACTTAGCAAACATTGTAGTTGTTTCTAAAGAGACTAGTTATTATCGTACAAGCAGATCTAATGAGAAGTCATCAAGAGAAAAGATTAGCAAAAAGGAATACTATGATTCTCTAAGTGCCGAAGAGGATTTACTACCTGATACATCAGTAAGAGCCATTACACCAATTGGAGATTTGCCTCCTGGTGGAGGTGGAGGTGGAGATGTAATTATTACTGAGAATAGCGAGGATACGCAAAACCATTTTTACTTCTCTGTAACAATTACTTTATCATATAATATAACTCAGGATTCATTATTTTCAAAAGGAACAATGATATGGGATAATGATCCAGGAGCATATTTATTTGATGCTTTATCTCTAACGCACGATAGTGATATCGCGATAGATAAGATTGATTATGGAAGTAATCAGTATTCTGAATTTGATGTTCATTTGATATATGACACGATTATTGAAAATCAAACATTGATTAGTTTAGGTGTCTATGAAACAACAACAACAACTGCAACTACTTATAAGAGTTTTGATGAAAACCCAGTAGACACAGAAGATAGCCTTACCTATATCAACAATTCCTTGTATGGAATTGGCATTATTTACGATTTTCAGTATGAATTTCCTAATTATGACTTATTGACTTGTACAGAATGGAATCAAGAGCTAAGTATTTGTCAAATGTGGGAAGAGAAAACACTAGGTAACCTTACTTTGTCCTTGGAAGCATATTTCCATAGAAGAGACTTGAATTTTGCTTCTGCTGTAATGGTAGCATCGTATCGCCATCAGCATACGTATACATCAGTAGAAATCACAGATTTATCTATTTCAGACTCTCCTCCTTATTTGAATTTTGAAGTTGCTGCAATAGAACAAACATATGAATCAGAAATTTTTGCAGCAGTGGAGTGTTTATATGAAGAATAAATTAACTAGTTTAGAAAAGAAAATTAACATAGGAGTACTGACTTTTGCGTCTGGTTTTTTTATTACTGGGATAATTTTTCTAAGGAAAACTATCCTTTATTGTAACACAGCTTGGGGAGCAGAGATTACATCACTTAACGCGCTTGCTAATGTAGTGTATTTTTCAGCTATGATGTTGTTATGTTTTATATCATGCATAATTTTAGTGTTGTTTTGTTTAAGTAGACTTAAAATAAGTGAGAAATAAGAAGTATAATATGAGAATAATTTAAAAGGCTATAAATTGTAGTCTTTTTCTGTTTGTCTTAATTCTTCGATTATAAGACTTTCTAATCTTCTCGTTTTGCTTCTTAAATAGGAATCGACCTTTCCAAACATCAAAAAAAAACTTAATAACGATTCTAACTTGCACTGCTATGAAAAAGTAGGACACACTTCCCCCCTAAAAGAGGATGATATAATATGCATATTTGTTCTTGGTTTTGCTATACAGCAAAAACTCAAGACTTTGTAATGTTGGATAGAACAAATGGACTGAAAATCTATTTGTTCTCACTCATCTATTTGTTCTCCAAAATCGTTATACAGAATTAGAATAAGGATTATTTATAATCCTCAACTTTTATAGAAATGATGTCCTTCTTATTTAATTTTAATTTGGTGTCAAAATAGGTATCAATGCAATTGATAATAAAAGCTATATTGCCAGTTTCATCAAATCACCAGATTTAGTGAAAATAACTCTTAATCAATGGGTCGCCGGTTCGAATCCGTCATGGCGCACCATTTAAATAAATAAACGGCTATATTTATAGTCGTTTTTTCTTTGTTTTGTAAATAAGAAAACGCTTTACTTTTATATATTATATATATATAATAGGTATGAAAGACAGGTGACATAATGATAGAAATTAATGGTTCGAATTTAGATATCTACTCTTTTTCAAAAGTAGTTAAGGATTATGAATTAATTGAAGTTTCAAAGTCCAGTAAAGAACTTGTTCAAGTTGCTAGAAAATACGTAGAGGAAGTTATTGAATCTGAAGTACCTACTTATGGTATTAACACAGGATTTGGAAATCTTTCAGTTGTTTCTATTAAGAAAAACGATGTATCAAAACTTCAAGAAAACTTAATTAAAAGTCATGCTTGTGGTGTTGGAGAACCTTTCTCTGAAATGGTTGTTAGAGGCATGCTTTTATTAAGAATAAATGCCCTTATTAAAGGATTTAGTGGAATTAGATTAAATGTAATTGAAAAAATGGTGGAGTTCTTAAATAAGAACTTAATTCCTGTTGTATATTCACAAGGAAGTTTAGGAGCTAGTGGAGATTTAGCTCCATTATCTCATATGGCATTGCCATTAATTGGATTAGGTGAAGTATACTATAAGAACCAAAGAATGGACGCTTTAGAAGGCTTAAGACTAGCGAATATTAAGCCACTTAAGAACCTTCAAGCAAAAGAAGGACTTTCGCTCATTAATGGTACTCAAGCAATGACATCAGTAGCTGGAATTGCAATTCTTGAGGCGCAAAAATTAGTGAAATTATCAGAACATGTTTTAGCATTAACAATGGAAGCCTTGACTGGCATTGATGATGTGTTTTTTAATAAAATACATACTTTAAGAAATCAACCTGGTCAAATCCAGGTTGCTAAAGATATGTTGAAAATATTAGATGAATCTAAACTAATTACTAAACAAGGAGAAAAACGAATCCAAGATGCTTATTCTCTTAGGTGTTCTCCACAAGTTATAGGGGCTAGTTTAGACGCTGTTAATTATTGTAAAATAGTTATAGAAAGTGAAATGAACGCTGTTACTGATAATCCTCTTGTTTTCGCTGAGGAAAAAAGAGTTATTTCAGCTGGTAATTTTCATGGTCAACCAATAGCACTAGTAATGGATTATTTAAGTAACTCAATGAGTGAACTAGCAAATATATCAGAAAGAAGACTAGAGAGAATGGTTAACTCTAATCTTAGTAATGGGTTGCCAGCATTTTTAGTTAAGAATCCTGGTATTAATTCTGGATTTATGATTGTTCAATATAGTGCAGCCTCACTTGTAAGTGAAAATAAATCACTTTCACATCCAGCAAGTGTAGATTCTATACCTTCATCTGCTAATCAAGAAGATCATGTATCCATGGGAACAATTGGAGCTAGAAAAGCTAGACAAATTATTGGTAATTCTGAAAAAGTATTAGCAATGGAATTGTTCACTGCTTTACAAGCAATTGATTTTAGAGATATTTCTAAGATGAGCTCTAGTACTAAGAAAATATATGAGTTTATTAGAAAAAATGTTCCTTTTATAGAAGAAGATGTAATAATGTATAAAAGCATTCATAAAGTTCAAGAACTTATTAATACTGATGAATTTAATAAATTAATTGGGTTGGAGTGTGAATAATATGAATAAAGTATTTACTCTAAAAGATATTTTCACTAAATTACCAGAAATGACTGGATTTGTTTCAGGTATTAGACGTGCTCCTAAAAGAGAATTTGCGTTAACCGAACAAGAAACGAATGTAGCCTTGAAGAATGCTTTAAGATACGTTCCAAAAGAATGGCACGATGTGGTAGCTCCTGAGTTTTTAGAAGAGCTTCTTACTAGAGGCAAAATCTATGGATACCGATTTAGACCAAATGAAAAAATCTATGGGAAACCAATTAATGAATACAGCGGAAATGTTCTAGAAGGTAAGGCATTCCAAGTGATGATTGATAATAATCTTAACTTTGAAATAGCGCTATACCCTTATGAATTAATTACTTATGGAGAAACAGGTTCTGTATTTCAAAACTGGATGCAATATCAGTTAGTTAAAAAGTATTTGCAAACAATGAATGATGAGCAAACTCTAGTAATATTATCTGGGCATCCTCTAGGATTATTTGTATCAACTAAAACATCACCAAGAGTAATTTTAACTAATGGGTTAATGATAGGTGAATTTAATAATCTTCATAGCTTTAACCGCGCATCTAGCTTAGGTGTTGCTAATTATGGACAGATGACAGCTGGTGGATGGATGTATATAGGTCCGCAAGGAATTGTTCATGGAACTTATTCAACTTTACTTAACGCAGGAAGATCTAAGTTAGGAATATCAGATAAAGATAATCTACAAGGAAAGTTATTTGTAACTTCTGGCTTGGGAGGTATGAGTGGAGCTCAAGGTAAAGCTGTAGAAATTAGTGGCGGTGTTGGAATAATTGCGGAAGTTGACTATTCTAGAATTGAAACTAGATATAATCAAGGTTGGGTTTCTAAAATAGCTAAAACAGAAAAAGCTGCTTTTGATCTAGCTAAACAAGCTATAGAAAATAAAGAAGCAGTTGCTATTGCCTACCACGGGAATATAGTTAATTTAATAGAATATGCTAACAAAGAAAACATATATATAGATTTATTGAGCGATCAAACTAGTTGTCATGCTGTTTATGATGGTGGTTATTGCCCTGCTGGTATTTCTTTTGAAGAACGTACTAGATTATTAAAGGAAAATAAACCTAAATTTGAAAAACTAGTAAATAAATCTTTAAAAAGACATTTCGAAGCAATTAAAGAAATTACAAAGAAAGGGACATACTTCTTTGATTATGGAAATTCATTCTTAAAAGCTATCTATGATTCAGGAATCCAAGATATCTGTAAGAATGGGGAGAATGATCTTGATGGATTTATCTGGCCATCTTATGTTGAAGATATTATGGGACCAATTTTATTTGATTATGGATATGGACCATTTAGATGGGTATGCTTAAGTGGAAATGAAATTGATTTGGATAAAACAGATGCTGCAGCTATGTCTTGCATTGATAAAGACAGAAGGTTCCAGGATTTAGACAATTACAATTGGATTAAAGATGCTAAAAAGAATAAATTAGTTGTAGGTACATTAGCGAGAATTTTATATCAAGATGCTTATGGAAGATTAAACATTGCATTAAAGTTCAATGAAATGGTAAGAAATGGTGAAATTGGACCAGTAATGCTTGGTAGAGATCATCATGATACTGGTGGAACTGATTCACCATTTAGAGAAACTTCAAATATTAAAGATGGATCTAACATCATGGCTGAAATGGCTACTCATGTAGCACTAGGTAATAGCGCTAGAGGCATGTCTTTAGTTGCACTTCACAATGGTGGCGGTGTAGGTATTGGTAAAGTTATGAATGGTGGATATGGAATGGTTCTTGATGGAAGTCATAGAGCAGATGAAATCTTAAAAACCGCTATGTTATTTGATGTTATGTGTGGAGTTTCAAGAAGAGCATGGGCTAGAAATGAAAATTCAATCTCAACAGCTAATGAATATAACGAAATAGAAAATAATTCACAAATAACTATTCCATATTTAACAGATGAGGATTATATAAGTAGACTTGTAAAAAAACATTATATAAAAGGTGGAAAATAAATTGAGATTAGTAGAATGTGTACCAAACTTTTCCGAAGGAAGAGACCAAGCAAAAATAGATCGTATAATGAGCATTGTTAAAGCCGATAAATTTATTAAATTAGTAAATTTTGAAAGCGATGCTGACTATAATAGAACTGTCGTTACTTTGCTGGGTGATCCTGATAAAATGATTGATTTGATTCTAAATATGGTAAATGTTTGTTTAAATGAAATTGATTTGAATAAACACAGTGGTGAACATGCAAGAATGGGCGCTATTGATGTTATTCCATTTATACCTATCAGTGGTGTCACAATGAAAGAATGTGTTGCTTACAGCGAAAAATGTGCTGAATTAATCAATAAAACATATGATATCCCATGTTTCTTATATGCTGGTGCTGCACGCTTTGATAGCCGTGTTTCATTACCTTCAATAAGAAAAGGTGAATTTGAAGGGATGAAAGAAAAGATTAAAGAACCTGATTGGAAGCCTGATTTTGGTAAAGCAGAAATACATCCAACATTTGGTTGTATCGGAGTAGGAGCTAGAGACTTTTTAATTGCTTATAATATTGATTTAAAAACCGATAGAGAAAAACCAACAAAATCAATAGCCAGAGCAATAAGAAAATCATCTGGAGGATACCAATTCGTTCAAGCTGGACCTGTATATTTAGAAAATAGAAAACATACACAAGTTACAATGAATATTTTAAATTACAAAAAGAATCCAATATATAGAATATTTGAAACAGTGAAAATGGAAGCAAAAAGATATAACATCGATGTAATCGGATCAGAGATAGTTGGCTTAGTTCCTAAAGATTCGTTAATTAGATCTTTAAAATATTACTATGCTTGTAATGGACTTGATTTTCCTGTAGATATGTCATTGACTGATATTGTTAATAATGTTAAAAAATATCTATTATTTAGAGATTTTGATGAATCAAAAATTATAGAAAACTTCTTGTAGGAGGTATTATGTCTAGAACCTTAATTAAGAATATCAAAACTATTTATACTTCAATAAAAAAACCACCAGTTAAAGGCAAAGATATGTCAAATATCTTAGAAATTCAAGCTGGTTATATTTTGATTGAAGATGAAACTATCAAAGAAATAGGTAGTGTTTATAAAGGTAAGGAAACTGATGTTTCTTTTGTCTATGATGCAACTAATCTTATCCTGATTCCAGGATTGATTGATTCACACACACACTTAGTATTTGGAGGTTCTAGAGAACATGAGTTTAGTAAAAAAATAGCGGGTATACCATATTTAGATATTCTCAAACAAGGTGGTGGAATTTTAAATACAGTCCAACAAACAAAAAATGCTTCGTTTGAAGAACTCTATGACCAGGCTAAGAAATCCTTAGATCAAATGCTGCTATTTGGGGTAACATCATTAGAAGCAAAATCAGGATATGGATTACTTCTAGATACCGAAGTAAAACAGCTTGAAGTTCTTAAGAAACTTAATGAAAATCATCCTATTGATATAAAAATTACATATTTAGGTGCACACGCATTACCTACAGAGTATATCGATAAGCGTGATAAATACATAGAGCAGGTCCAAAGAGACTTAGAAATTATTAAATCAAAGAATCTAGCTGAGTTTGTGGACGTATTTTGTGAGGTTGGCGTTTTTTCAGCTGATGAATCAAAAAAAATATTTAAAAAAGCATTAAAACTTGGGTTTAAACTTAGACTTCATTCTGATGAAATTGAATCTATCGGTGGAACAAAGTTGGCCATTAATTTAAATGCCAAATCAGTTGATCACCTTATGGCAATAACTGATGAAGATATTATTAGAATAAGTAAATCAAATACAATAGCTAATCTATTGCCTTCAACATCATTTTTCTTAAACAAGAATTATGCACCAGCAAGAAAAATGATAGATTCAGGAGTAGCGATTGCTGTTTCCAGTGATTATAATCCAGGATCTACTCCATCTGAAAATTATCAATTGACACTTCAAATAGCTGGAAATAAACTAAGAATGTTGCCAAAAGAAATATTAACTGCAGCTACAATAAACCCAGCATATAGTCTTGATATTGCTGATTCAGTTGGAACGATTGAAGTAAATAAAAAAGCAGACTTAGTATTACTAGACGCAAAAAACTTGGATTACTTCATCTATCATTATGGAATTAATCATACAAAAGCTGTTTTTAAAAACGGAAAATTAGTTGTTAATAATAAAACACTTGTTAAGGAGTAATTATGAAATTAGTAGATTTGAAAGTAAATGAATTTTTAGATGTGTTAGCATCTAAGTCGCCTGCACCTGGTGGAGGAAGTGTAGCTGCATTATCAGGTAGCAATGGAGCTGCTTTAGTCTTAATGGTTGGAACTCTATCAAATAAAAAGAAGAAATTTAGAGCATTATCCTTAGATATTCAAACAGAATATAACAGTATTATTGATTTTTTTGTAAACGCAAAAATAGAATTTACAAAATTAATCGATGAGGATACACTTGCTTTTAATGAAGTGATGAAAGCTTTTAAACTTCCAAAGGAAACAGAATCAGAAATTACTACGCGCAAACAAGCAATCGAGTTTGCGACGATTGGCTGTATTAAAACTCCAATGCAAGTAGCTAATCTTGCAAAACAGTGTTTAAAGAAAATGAGTTATTTAATTAAATACTCAAATCGCAATACAACATCTGATTTAGGAGTAGCAATCTTATCTTTCTACACAGCATTTACAGGAGCTATTATGAATGTTAAAATTAATCTACCTGGGCTGAGTGAAATATCACTAGTAAAAGAATATAAGAGTGTTATAATAGATATGATAATAAAAGTAGAACAATTAAAAGATAAATTACTAGAAGAAATAGACTATCTTTTAGAGTAGGAGGAATTATGAAATTATTCGCAGATACTGCAATTATTAGTGAAATAGAGGAAGTAAGTGAGTGGGGGATTATATCGGGTGTAACAACTAACCCATCATTAATCGCTAAATCAGGAATTACACTTCTTAAGGCAATAGAAAAAATTGTTAATTTAATCGATGGTCCTATCAGTGCTGAAGTGGCTGAAGGAAAATCAGAGGATATGATTAAAGAGGCTAAAGTGTATGCTAAAATGCATAAAAACATCGTTGTTAAAATACCAATGACTTTAGAAGGAGTTAAAGCAGTTAAAGCATTATCGTCTCTAGGAATTAAAACTAATGTAACCCTAGTTTTTTCTACTAGTCAAGCTATGATGGCAGCTACAGCTGGGGCAACTTATGTATCTCCGTTTATGGGAAGAGTTGATGATTTTACCAATACAACTGATTCAGGGTTTAAACTAGTTAAAGATATCAAAGATATTTTTAAAACATATGGTTTTAAAACTGAAATCATTGCTGCTTCAATTAGACATATTGATCACGTTGATCAAGCTATGAAAGCAGGAGCTGACATTGCAACAATACCTTACAAAGTATTGAAAATAATGGAGAAGCATCCATTAACTGATAAGGGATTAAGCATTTTCAGAGAAGCAAGTAAGAACTAATTAAATTAAATATAATATCCAGTAATTGCATTAAGAACAGAGTAGTAAAATATAAATTTTTAAATATACAAACATATAAGAATATGATATAATTTATTAGTGACAAATAAATATCATATTCTTTTTTATTATGGGGGTATAAAATGGACTTATTTAAAAAATGTGAAGACTTTAAAACTGTTGAAGAAACAAAGGCTTTGGGTATATATCCATATTTTCATGCTTTGGAATCAAAACAAGATATAGTTGTAAATATGGAAGGCAAAAGAGAAATCATGATTGGTTCAAATAACTATCTTGGTTTAACTGGAGATCCTCGTGTAATTGAAGCGGGAGTTATAGCAATGGAAAAATTTGGCTCAGGTGTATCAGGGTCAAGATTTTTGAATGGAACACTTACAACTCATGTTATTCTTGAAAAAGAATTAGCAGAGTTTCTAAATAAAGAAGACTGTGTTACCTTTTCTACTGGATTTCAAACTAATTTAGGAATAATTTCAGCTATTGCTGGTAGAAATGACATAATTTTTTGTGACCGAGAAAATCATGCTAGTATTTATGATGGAGCAAGATTGTCTTTTGCAAAAATGGCTAGATATAAACATAGTGATATGGAAGATTTAGAAAAAGTACTAGAAAATTCAGATCCTAACAAAGGCAAATTGATTGTTACTGATGGTGTATTTTCTATGAGTGGAGATATTGCTAAATTACCTGAAATTGTTAAACTAGCTAAGAAGTATGGAGCTAAAGTAATGGTTGATGATGCTCATGGTTTTGGTGTTATAGGTGAACGTGGTAGAGGAACAGCTGAATACTTTGGTTTAGAAGATGAAGTTGATATTATCATGGGCACATTCTCAAAATCGCTTGCTAGTTTAGGTGGTTATATGGTAGCGGATAGAAAGGTTGTTGAGTATGTTAAACATAAATCAAGGCCATTTATTTTCTGTGCAGCAATTACACCTTCTAATGCAGCTACTGCATTAGAGGCTTTAAGAATTTTAAGAGCTGAACCGGAAAGACCTAAAGAATTATTGAAAATTGCAGCTTATGTAAGAGCAGGATTGAAAAATAAAGGATTGGACATTATAGATCACTCAATTGTACCGATTATTCCAATTTATACATATACAATGTTAAGAACACTTGTTGCTTGTAAGGAATTGTTTAATAGAGGTGTTTATGTTAACCCTGTTATCCCACCAGCTGCTCCAGAAGGTGAGTGTTTAATTAGGACTAGCTATACATCAACACATACAGAAGAATTAATGGATGAAGCTATTGAAATCATTAGTGATGTTTTAAATAAATTACCTGAAACAGATGAAGATTTAATGGCATATTTACAAAAAAATGAGTAAAGTAATATTAATTACTGGAGCTTCAAGTGGTATTGGAAAATTAACAGCTGAGTTTTTGTTCGATCAAGGGCATCAAATTATTGGATTATCAAGATCTTATCCTAAAAATGAATATAAGTATGACTATGTGCTTGGGGATTTAGGTAGCCAAGTATCGATGGATAATGCAATTAAAACAATCAAAGAAAAATATAATCAAATTGATGTTTTAATTAACTGTGCTGGAATTGGAATTAGCGGTGCAGTTGAGTACACATCATTTGAAGAAGTTAATAAAATTTTTCAAGTTAACGTAATGGGACAATTTTACATGACGAAAGAATTAATTCCACTACTAAGAAAAACTGAAAAAGGAAAAATTATAAATATTGGGTCTATTGCTGGAGAGCTTACGATACCATTCCAAACATTCTATTCAATGTCAAAAGCAGCTATGCATAAATTTTCTGAAGGATTAAGAATGGAACTAAAACCTTTTGGAATAGATGTAGCCACAGTATTACCTGGAGATACAAAAACTGGATTTACAGATAACCGTTATCAGCCGATAGTTATGGAAGATGACTTATATAAAGATCGTATCAAAAAATCAATCAATAAAATGGAACATGATGAAAGAAATGGCATGAATCCTATGTCTGTTGTAAAAGTAATAAACAAATTAATAAAAAGAAAAAGAATGCCTGTTATGGTCACTGTTGGTTTTATGTATAAATTCCTTGTGTTTTTAGGGAAAATGTTACCTAAAAGATTTGTAAATTGGATATTATCAAAAATGTATGCTTAATAAGGATTTGAATTTTCAAATCCTTTTTTTATGAAATATTTAATCACATGTTATAATACTATTAGAAAATAAGCGAGGTGTATAAATGGTTATTTATGTTGACCCAAAACTAATTGGAAGAAGGAATTTTGAAAAATTAGAAAAGCTGTATCCTTACATAGATATAGTTACAGATGTAATTAATAAATCGGAAATAGAAGTCTTGTTCACTATGCCTCAAATTGTTAAAGAAATGAATATCTCAGATTATCCGAAACTTAATTGGATTCAATATTTGATGGCTGGGTACGATGGTGTTGATTTAGATTTATTACGAAAAAACAATATAGATTTTTGTAATGCTCAGGATATATTTTCTAAGTCGATAGCAGAAGATGTATTTTCAAAAATTTTCTATTTTAATAGAAACATAAATTATTACTTACAATGCAAAAAAGAAGGAAAGTGGGAACCAATTAGAGAAGAACCAGAACTAAGTAACTCAACAGTTTTAATTCTAGGTGTTGGTTCTATCGGAAAGGAACTTGCTTTAAGATTTAAAGCCTTTGAATCTTATGTGATTGGGTTTAGAAGTAGAAATATTGAAGCAAAGCACTTTGATGAAATTATTACTGAAAATGAAGAACTGAATATTGCTCTGCAAAAAGCTGATTATGTAATATTAGCATTGTCATTATCTGAAAAGACAAAATATTTCTTTGATAAAGAGAAAATTAACATGATGAAACCATCAGCTCTACTTATTAATGTTGCAAGAGGAAAAGTAGTGAATCAAGAGGATTTATATAAGGCTTTGAAAGAAAAAAGAATTAGAGGAGCAGGTCTTGATGTTTTAGATCCAGAACCTCTCCCAAAAGATCACCCAATGTGGAAACTAGATAATGTATATATTACACCTCATAACGCTTCATCTAGCCCGTTTATGAGAGAAAGACTATATAGAATGATAGTAATGAATCTTGATTTATATTTAGAAGGATCACCAGTTAAATATAAATTGAACTAACAAAATCATCAAAAATAAAAGTGCAAATTATCAATTTGCACTTTTTATA
>JAGLYJ010000001.1 GCA_023132365.1 Mycoplasmatota bacterium | reverse complement strand
AACTAAATATTTGATAGCCTCTAAAATGTCCAAATATATCAATCCTCCTCATAGAGATTTTACTATATATATAAGCTTTTTGCAATAAAGAAAAAAAAGCTAAAATATATTTAGCTTTTTTTTTATTTAATTATAATTCAGTCATCCACAATCCATGTAAATTACAGAATTCATAAACCTTAACAGATTTTGATAAATCAACAACAAATTCTGCTTCTGGTTCTTCACCTGGATTAAATGTTTTAATGAAGTTTCTATCCCCATTTTCGATAAATATCCATTGAATCCAATGGTTTTCTAACATTGGGTGAGTAACAGAACCAACCTTAACATTAATCATGTTATCTGCAACTTTTATAACAACAGGTAAATGTTTTTCGTTTCCTGCATCTTTAGTTTTTGCTTGTAATAAAGTCATTTCAACCCCACAGCAAACCAATTGTGAATCTACTGGGTAAGTATAACAAATTCTTTTACAATGTTTACAATAATAAATATTCATAATCTGCTTCCTCCTGATTTTATAATATCACATGCTAAAACATTTTCAAAATAATATAGATATTTAAATTATTTTATGGCTTTCTTTCTGCTTTTAATAAGTAAAATTGTAACCATAATTATAACAAATATTAGACAACCAAACAAAGTAATATATTTAAATAGTTCTTCTGTCGGTTTTCCATAGCCTAAAGACGGTAACATCAATATAGCAAACAAAGGCAATGCCAAAGTAATAGCTGTTCCTGATCCTAACACCATTTCTTCAGCTACTGGTGACTCCATGTTTCTATCTAATCCCTTAAGTAAAGCAATACCTGTTGATGCTGTTCCGGTTAACATACCGAACAGTCCAACAAAATACTCCTCCTTAAACTTAGGATAAACTCTTTTTGTTAAGAACCTTAAGTAAAACAGAGTAGCTACTCCACCAACCAAAGATATTATCATTAACAGCCAACCAAATTCACTTAAGAAATCAATTGTAATTGTGAGTACCGCTCCAGTAATCATTATATTAAAGAATAATGAGCTAAAATTAGATAGTATATAATCATTGGTAATAAAATTCACATTTTTACCTTTTTGTTCGAATTTTCTAACAATAGCTTTATATAACAATGCATAGAATATACCTAAAATAAAATTAAATCCTTTTAATAATCCAAATACAGTATCTCCAATTCCACCTGTACCATTGTATAAAACCATTTCTAATAGGTACAGAGTCAGCCAAACTAAAGCATATATAATTGAAATAATAACAAATTGAACTGTTATTCCATCCATAACACTTATCTCTTCAATAGTATCAACTTTAATAACATGTGTTTGAAATAAAGAATCTTCATATTGTTTAACTTTTGCAATATTTCTTCTTCTAGAGAAAATATTGATAAGTAATACTCCTACAGTACCACCAAATACAAATCCTAAAAATGCATAAGAAGCACCTAAAGCAACACCATGCCCACTTAACATATCACTCCACATACCACCAAAATTAGTTGCAAGTCCTGGTCCTTGTCCGAATCCTAAAGCAAGTAGTAAACCGCTACCAACAAATTTATCGCTAAAGAACAATAATACTAAGAGAATTCCCAAAAACCCTTGTAAAGCATAAGTGCTACTAATAATCATACCTGTTGACCAGAGTTTTTTCTTATTCTTAGTGCCTTTTACTTTCAATGTCAATGAAATAAATCCTAATGCCAAACAATGATAAACTATTGTTTTCATAACAACAACATCTATTACATATGATCCTGGAATAAACACGCCAGAAAGTGCAAGCCCTATAGCACCACCCAACAAAGCTGTTGGTAGTACAATGCGATTTAAAAACGGTAATTTCGTTTTTAAAACTTTACCAACAAATAACAATACACCAATAAGTAAGAAATAAATAATCAGTTCCCAATCGCCCATAAGTTATAAGCCTCCATCTTTATATTTTATTGTATCATAAAACAACATCGGGTCTTCCATCTTAATAAAATATGTTTCCTCTTCATAATCAAATGAAACTTCATCTTTTCTTGTTAATGTTAAGCCTTTAATTTTGTCAAGATCGAAACGATATTCTTGTTTCCTATGTTGCAGTATAAACTTGTTATTAATTAACGATGCTTCTACAAATCCAATTTTTACACTTTTTTGTTTTATTATATCAACTTGAAACAAAGTTCCTTTACTGTATAAATCAATCTTTGATAATTTTTCTAATTGAGTTTTTTGTAATTTGTCCCACTCAACTAAATTATCAAAGTCTAGTCCTTCTAATAGCACATGGTCATTAAAAGTTGCAATATGTCCACACTTTTCACAATAAATATTGTTACCTTTTGAATAAATAGTTTGGTGTGACATACATTTAGGACAAACATAAATGAAGCGTTCTATTCCGTGAGCTCTTTTTTTGAACCCATATGAATGTTTCTTTTCTCTATTCCAATCAAAGTCATTAAATTTAATAGCCTCTATTATTTTTGACTCTATTTCTTCTACAGTTAAAGAATCCATTTCTTCACCTTTTATTAAAGTGTAGAAATTAACCTCGATTAGTCCTCTTCTAACTCTTTTCTTGGCCCACCTTGGAGTAACTAGATATGCTCCATTAGTTTTGCTTATAACAACATCTTTCTTCATCTTTTTCATGAATTTATATGTGCTGAAAGGTATTTTGCTTTGCTGTCCAAAAAAAGAAGAATTCCCTTCAGGAAATAACATAACTCCTCTACCAGATTTGATTGTTTGCATCATACTTCTTACTGTAATTATATCATTCTGGCCTTTTCTTTTTGCTATTGATGGATATATTTTTGTCAAAATGAACTTCCAAACCTTTGATGTAAACATAAATGTATTTATAATTGGCTTGGGAGGACTTTTTAAGTAAGTAGAAATGTAAACACCATCATGTAAGCAAGGGTGATTACCAACTAAAATATAAGCGTCTTGTCTTGCCGGTTCAAAATTATTAAAATTTATATCAATTTTATAAATTGATTTATAGAATGCCTTTAAAATTAATCTGTAAATTTCATCTTTAAAAGTCAAAATATCACAACCTTTTTAAAGAATTATATCATATTTGACAATGAATTTGATTAATTATTGACATTTCACTCTAATAATATTTACTCGATAAATCCAATATATTGATTTTCCTTTTAGAAGACATAAAAAAAAATCAACCACTTAAGTTGATTTTCATATATTGATTTGATCTCCAGCTTTTAATATAATGCATCTATCTTTAAAACGCTTTTTAAAGTAGTCTATTGCTAGTTTTCCTGTACAATGAAGTGGGTATATAGTTTCTATATCTAATGCTTCTAACTCATTCCCAACCTTAATAATCTCCTCAATAGTCTTTGAACTCAAATGCATCCCAGCTAGAAGATTCTTTATTTTCATATTTGGAAACCTTTTTTTCACTGCTTTTACTCCATTAACAACACCAAAATGTGAGCAGCCCATAAATAGACTTAAACATTTGTTTTCTTCTAAAATTAATATTGTTTCGTCATGAAAGTCATCTAGATGCCCATCAACATAATATTTATCATTGTAGCTATCGTGTGATATATCACTAAGCAAATAAAAACAAGGAGCTACTTCTTTAAATCCACTCGTTTCAACGAAAAGGTCGTTCAACTCAACTAATTCCTCTTTTTTAAATGGCATTCCATTGTATCTTACACTACCTTCATCAATATATTTTTGATTAAAAGCATCATCATGAACATAAATTCTATTTATAGAGTTGTGAGAGTTCATAAATCGCAAACCACCAGCGTGATCATAATGCCCATGACTTAATACAATGTCAATATTATCCAATTTTAGCCCTAATTTATCAGAGTTTTTTAGATATACATCTGTATATCCGGTATCAAAAAGTATTTTGTATATAGGATGGTTAATAAAGATTGATAGGCCGTGCTCCGAGTCAAACCCGGGTCTAGATTCATTGTTGGTAAGAATAGAAATTTTCATTATAGCTCCTTGAATTATTTAATATAGCATTACATAATACTATACCTGTTGATATTACAAGCCGTCATAATACCAATTAAATATATGATACATAAATATTTGTCATATGTCAATAACTCATTCGAATTTTTTATAAAAAAAAGCAGATTATGAATCTGCTTTCTAATATTTAATTCTTTGTGCTATCTGGATCAACACTAATCATTAATAATCTGGATTGAACTTCCGATTCAAAACTAAGAATAGTTAAAATATCATCTTCACTTAAGTTGCTAGCATCCAAATCAGCTATTGTTCCTAACTCATCTTTTATATAATCTAATAAATTAGCAATGTTTTGATCAATAAAATCTATCTCAGTATCTTCCAACAAAGTTATAGACTGAAAGTTGGTATCATATAATGCTAGAATGAATTCTGTAAGAATATCATCAACTAAACCTCTATTAGCGCTACTCATGAAATCATCATAAACTTTTGCCATCTCGATTGTATATCCATACTGTAAATAAGAATCGTCTGTTGCATCATAACCATACACTGATTCTAAATATGCAAATCTATCTTCTTCAACAGAATAAAAATTAGCAAATACTTCTTCATCAACTACATAACCTACTATGTTTTGGAATAATTCTAATTGGTCTGCTTTTGAATTATCCATTGTTTCTTCTATTAATCCTTTTATAAGCTCTAAAGTTGATTCAGTAAATTGAGAATCAAATCCGGAACCAAAAAAGGCTTCAACAGGAATTAAATCAAAGATAAGTTCTATGAATTTTCCATAGTCTTCATCATTAAATATATCAATAGTAGCTTCTAAAATATAGAATACTTCTTCTAAAACCTTATAATTAGTTTTCATTCTCTCACTATTAAATTCATAGTCATTTTCATAAACATCATTAGTAGCGAAATTCACATATGTATCTTCAAAATAATCCATTCCATAATTTTGAAGTATAACTAATTGTCTTATTACTTCCCCACCACGTTCAACAAACACATCTAAAGCTGCATCAAATGCATCTCCATAAACCGATTGTAGATGAAGTATGGTTTGAAAATTCACTTCTACCAAGCCGCTATAAATGATTTGATATTCATCACCGACTATATCACCACTGATGAGTACGGCTAAGTAATCATCAAATAGAAGTTCCTTTTCTTCGTCTGTAAAAATATCTGAAATCGAATCTAACAACGCTTGATTACTATCTTTAAATTCTTTAAAATATTCAATGCTTAAAATTGCCAACTCAACACTTATCAATTCAAAAGATACATCTAATCTCGTGACATCAATGAAATCGTTAAAATATGCTTCATCAAAAGTATCCAAATAGTTAATAGTAGCTTCTAAAGTTAACAATGCTTGTGCAGCAAGTTTACCGGAATAATTATCTACTTCAATATCCAAATTAACTGTAGTGTTAGTTAATGTTTGAAACACGCTATAGAATTGGAACATTAATGACATATCTTCTTGACTAGGCATTGTTTCCCTTAAAACATTTACTATTTCTTCTTTAATTAATACCAATTCATTAACATTTACATCATCTGGCTCTGTAGCTTCAAATAAACTTTGTAAATAAGTAAATAGGTCCGAAGATAACATTTCTTCTATAGAAACAAAATATTCAATAGTAGTTGTTATTGACATTACAATTGAATCTGGATTGTCTTCAATTTCAGTTTTTAATGCGTTTAATGCCTCTAAAGTTAACGTAGCTTGATTAATTAAATTTTGATAATATTCTTCAAAATACTCATCATTAGCATTTGCAAAATATTCTCCATAAAGTAACAAGTCAGATTGTAATTCATAAATTTGAAATTGAATCATGTCTGCTAGAAGTGTTACCACTGAAGCTGAAACAAAAGCCTCAACATTATCAATGCTACTTAAAAACGCATCAAATAAATCAAACTGCTCATTCACAGTTGTAGTTGTTACAATATTTGTTTGTAAGCTAACTAAACTAGTCATAATTGTTTCAAATTCTGACCCAATCATCCCTTTTCTAACTAGTTCTTCAGGAAATCCTTCTGGCAAACTAAAAGGTAGTTCCACCAAGTTATTGTCTGAAAGAGAAGAAATCATTGCACTATAAGCGCTATTAATTGCATATATTTCTATTGTAGGATTCGCAACATAAGCGATACTAGCACTAACTCCCGAGTCTTGCATACCTCTTGGAGCTTTTGTTTTCACTTGGAAAATAAGATTTTCACCAGTCAAACCACTAAAATCAAAGCCATTAGTGTTAACTGAGTCCTCTTCTTCCCCGTCTACATAAACAAGGTAACCATCTGCATTTTCCACTTCATCCCAACTAAGTGTCTTCCCAGAAATTGATAGATTTGTTGGGCTGTTAATAAACTCATTTAAATCAATATCTAATTCTGAGCCTCCATTATTACATCCCACAAGTAAAAATGATAATACTGTAATAAATAAAAGTAATACTAATCTTTTCATAATAAACCCTCCTAAATATATATATTTATAATACTATAATAACATATTGAAAGTCATAGTTTAAGAACAATGTTTTCAATATTAATAAAATTTATTAATAAAATTTGATTTCCTCAATAATTTGCACTTTATTAATTTGATTCCAATAATATAGATAACTAGCTATCAACACTAATCCAGATATAATAAAGCCATAGATAATCGCAGGTATTGTGGCACTAATATCTTTATAATATTCAATTAATAAAACAACACCTTTAAGCTGTGATGATAATATATATATTTCAATTAACCCAATTATTATAACAATTATAATTAGTAAGATAAATTCTTTAAATAAAGTTAATAAGAAATCTTTCTTAGACGCACCTAGAACCTTTATTTTTATTAAATCTGGTTTAATATCATAGAAACACAATAAAGTATTATTAAATATAACAATTACAAAACAAAGAATCATAAAGGCGGTAAAAACAGAGAAATAATTTGTTACGCTCTCAACGCCTTCAATCATTTCATCAAAATACACGTCAGGATTGATAATATAATACATTCGATCACTATAATCTTGGATTAAACCATTATAAGAATCCAAGATATCATCTGTTTTAACAAAAACTGTATTTATTTTAGCCAATGACTGATACTGATCTATTTCATAGATATTAGAATAAATAAAATTGTCTAAATTTGTATCTAAATATCCAGCCACTACTACTTCAATATCCTCTAACAAATAATTCAAATTTAAAGTAACTAAATCACCTAGAGATAAATCATAAACTAACTTAAAGTTCTTTGGTAATAATACATATGGTACAGTATCACTTACATATTGATCATCGAACTCACTTATACCCATATTAAAATAGTTGGAATATTCATCAATATCCATTGAAACAAAGAATTTAGCCGGTTGATACTTTTCATCGTTGAAATATATTGTAATATTGTTGTACAAAATTGCCTCATCAGAATTAGTTATATCATATACACTAATATCTTCTAGTAAATCATCAGAATAGTTATTGATATTAGTTATTGCTAAATCAAATCCTATAATGTCATAAAATCTATCAATTTCTTCATTCAAGTAACTTCTTACAGAAAATATTAAAACAATCGATATCAATGAAATCAATAATACTCTTAGTGATTGGTGTATATGTTTATTCTTAATAAGATATTTAACTTGAAATAACTTAAACATTGAGTTTTTCTTTGTTTTTCTAACCATTTTAGCTAGAAACACTAACAATAAACTCGCAAGGTTAAAAGTTATGTAAACAGAACAAATAACAATAATTAATGAATGTAGTCCTAAACTAAAGAAATGAAAATACCACTCTAATACTAATATTAATGTAAAACCTACTATTAAAGGATATCTAATTTTGTATATATTAAACCGTTTATCCTTGCTTTGAGAAGCGATTGTAATTAGGTTTTCTTTTCTAAAAGCAATGAATGATCTCAGTCCCACAAAAAGCATAACTATAAGTAAGGACAATAATATTGGAATGATACTGATAAAAATAAATCCTGAGAATCCATATACATATATACCATAATTAGTAATTATCAGGCTCAATACTACCCCCATAACAAGAGATATAAATATATACATAAACCACTGTATTAGATTAACGTGATATATAAACTTACTATCACCGCCTAAGGTATTAACAATACCTAAATTTTGTCTCAGGTTGCGATTAACTATAGGAAATAAAGAATCTAGAACCATGATTATGGCTAACAGTACAATTAAACCAATACCAAGAAAAATAGAACTTAGATCTACAGCTTTACTATTTATGTATTCCCAATTAACTGTTGGGAAAATATGATATAAACTATATTCATTATCATTCTCTAAAATTTCTATTACGTCTGAAATACTATAATCATCTGAAACATCCAAATATATTGTGTTTCCAAAATTGTTTAATGCATTAGTCTCATATAATCCATATAAAATGGATTCTTTTTTTGCATAAAAACTTAAATTAGTGAAAACACCTTTTTCTTCAAATATATCTCCAATAATATAATTAAACTCTTTATCAAAAATATAGAAAGTAAATGAATCTCCTATTTCTAAGTTGTGTTCCGTTGAAAAATAATCAGTAATTATTACTTCGTTATCTCTAATTTCAACATCCTCATCAATCAATCTTTCAAATTCATAGTCAAATGAAGAATATAAAGTTGTGTAATATTTTTCTTCATCTGTTTCTGTTAATAGATTTAAATTAAAGAAAGATAGAACATTATCGAAATACTCTTCGTAATCTTCTTCTAAATTACGCTTGTTTATTAATCTCGCTTCTGAGTATTCATCATAATTAATAACTATGTCCGTTTTTTCATATTCATTTACAGCTTGTATTTCATATATATCTTTAAATGTACTATTCATTCCTAATAACAATATTAACAAACAAAAAACTAGTGATAAAGTTAAAATTATCACAAAAGAGCTTTTTTTATTTGCGGATATATTACGGAATGCGAAAATGTATTTAAATTTTTTTAAACTCACTTAACAATATGCCCATCTACTAATCGAATTTTTTTATTACAGAAATCTAGATAATCCTCATTATGTGTTACTAGCACAATTGTTATTTCATTTTCCGCATTAAGTCTCTTTAAAATCTTCATAATTTCTAAGCCTTTTTTCTGGTCCAAATTACCAGTTGGTTCATCAGCAAAAATTATTTTAGGTTTATTAACCAAAGCTCTGGCGATAGCAACTCTTTGTTGCATACCTCCTGACAATTGATTGGGATAATATGTTTTGTATTCTTTCATACCAACCATTTCTAAGATTTCATCTATATAGCTTCCATCTTCGCCTGCAATAACTTGAGGTAATAAGATATTCTCATAAACTGTTAAATTAGGAATTAAATTATAGAATTGAAAAACAAATCCTAAATCATGTTTTCTTAATTCAGATAGTTCCTTGGATGAATACTTAGTGATATCCTTGCCCATGAATAAAACACTGCCTGAAGTTATCTTTTCGAGAGAGCTCAAGCAATAGAGTAATGTGGTTTTACCTGATCCACTTGGACCAACTATTCCAGCAAAATCACCTTTATTAATATTAATGTTTATTCCTTTAAGTACATCTGTTTTTATCGTCCCATTAATAAACGACATTTCTAAATCTAATGTTTTAATAATTTCCACAAGAAATTCTCCATAAAAAAATGACATCATTGACTAAGTCAATAATATCATTATTTACTGTATTTTTCAATATGTCCAAAGTTTAAATTATTCCTCTTTCTTAATCTTGCATTTTACATGGTTGGCTTCATAAATCAACCATACTAATCCAATACCTAATAAAACTAAAGCTAATAATTTATATGGCAATCCTGCAAGCGGTAATATCGCAACTGAGAAAGTAATTCCTATAATTGAGAAAAATGCTATTACACATGGGGTACAACCATAAGTCAGTAATCCAAACAGATACGCAAACCCTGAAACAAATGATCCTTTTCCTTCTTTTCCAGTAAGTTTAACTAGTCCGGTTGAAACATTCCACATGAAAGCACTTAAGGCAGACATAAATACATTAAGAAAAATGTTTATAATGACCAAAAACAATCCGTATTCCTTTATCATATCAGGATATGACATATTTAAATTATCAAGAACAAAATATAAAACTATAAATACTATAAATGTAATAATACCTTGAATTATGAATCTTTTTTGTTTCTGCATTGATAATATTGTCTTAAACATATAAAAACCCTCCTAAAGCAATACAAAATAATTATATCACAACAAGAAGTGATAATGTTAATATTCGCTTATGAATTAAGTATCTCAATTGCTCTACTATAGATATTTTTTATACTTCTTGAAGCCTCACTATCTACACTAACAGCAGTCTTACCTTCGTTCAATATTTTACTTATATTTTTATCATATACTATTTTGCCAATAAGCTCTATTTTTCTATCTATAAGATACTTTTCTATTTTTTGTTTTTGAGAAATATTTGTATCATATTTATTTATACAAACAGCTATTTTAACTCTAAAATGTTCAGCAGTCTTGATAATTCTAATCATGTCAGACATCCCCGATACTGATGGTTCAGTTACTATCAAAACCATGTCAACACCACTAAGAGAAGCTATAACCGGGCAGCCTATACCAGGTGAACCATCAATAATTGCAAGTGGTTCATCTGTTAGATTATCCTTTAAATTCTCTTTAACCTTCATTACTAGCTTGCCAGAGTTTCCACTACCCATATTAAGTTCAGCAGTTGAAAATATGTAATTATCTCTATATATAGTAGTTTCCCCGTCTTTGTAACTCGCCATTTCAATTGCGTTTTCAGGACAAACAAACTCACAAACAGAACAACCTTCGCACTTAAATAGATTGATCTCATATTTATCACTGAAATCAATTGCACCAAACCTACAGCTTTCTTTGCATAATCCACATTTTATACACTTTGATTGATCAATAATTGCTTTACCCATTCCATAATACGGAGTAGATGTTTTAGTGTTTGTATTCATTACTAAATGAAGATTAGGAGCTTCCACATCGCAGTCTGCAAATGCTTTTGCTTTAGATAATTCAATAAATGAGCTTGCTATAGTCGTTTTGCCTGTTCCACCTTTTCCACTCAATATTAATAATTGTTTCATAAGTTTAACTCCTTATAAATATTAGTTAATATATCGGTAAATAATGGTTTGTATTCATCATAACTAGCAACTATTTTACCTTCAGAATTAATTCTTCCAAGTTCTAAATCCATAGGTATTCTTCCAATAATATTTACATTGTTTTCTAACGCATAATCTTCAATGATGCTATTTTCTGATGCCTTATTAATAACAATCCCGACTTTTTTATTAAAAACTTTTACTAAATTGTATACCATGTTAAGGTTATGCAACCCAAAAATAGTAGGTTCTGCTATTAGTAAACAGTAATTTGAATCTCTAATGCTTTCCATTACTGAACAACCATTTCCAGGTGGCGAATCAATAAATACATTTCTGGATGAATTCTTAACTTGATTCAATAGTTCATCAATAATTGGTATTCCAGATTCTAACCCAACGATCATTTCACCGGAATATATATTAGTATCAAATATCTTGCCTGAGTGAATATATCCTACTGTTTTATCAATTTCTGATATTGCATTAGTGGGACAAACTAGTTTACAACCTCCACAAGAATGACAAAGGTCTTTAAAAACTCTTACCTTATCCAATATAAATGCTAAGGCATTAAACTTACAAAAATCTGTACATTTTTCACAACCATTACACAGGTCGTGATTAACTACAGGTATTTTTATACTTACTTCTTCAGTTTTCTTATTTTCAAGTTGATAATATAAAAGTCCATTAGGTTCTTCTACATCACAATCAACATATGTTCCATTCTCTGCTAAATACGATAGGTTAACACTTAATAAAGTCTTACCTGTTCCACCTTTACCGCTTAAAATTGCAATCTGCATTTTATAATTCCTTCAATTCCCCATTTAGAAAACTAGCAATATTTTCCTTAACAATTTCATCAGTGTTAGTATATATTTTCACATCTGTTTCAGATAATAAATTCATTGCTTTCTCTCCAACTCTTGGTGTTATAAGAATGTTTGTCCCATGTTTTAAGATAAATTCAACAGACTTAACTCCTACTCCTCCTTGACCATCTTTATTTGCATTTACATATACTTCTCCTGTTTTAGTTTCAGTATTATAGATGTAGAAAAAATTACTTCTTCCAAAATGTTCTGAAATAAATGATTTCTCTCCACTTGTTGTTGTAGGTAGTGCTATAATCATAGTTTTTTCTCCCTTTTCTTTGAAAACAACATACAGCTGCTTTTCTAGTCTTTCTTAAATTAATAAATGAGTACTTTTAATTTATATCATTTACAAATATATTATACTCTTTTCTTGAAATATGTAAATTACTTAGACTTGTCTTTTTATATCATCTCTTATAAAAGGCATGCTCATACATCTTGGCCCACCTCTACCCCTAGATAATTCACTAGATGGAATAGCATGAATCTTAATTCCGTGCTTCTTTAAAAGGTCATTGGTAATATGATTTCTTTGATATACTATTACCTCTCCGGGTCTAATAACCACTGTGTTAGCTCCATCATTCCATTGTTCTCTATCGGCCGCTACACTATCTTCACCGCCACATGGAATCAACGTTATTGGTCCACCCAAATATTTTGATAGAATTTTATCTAAAGCACCATTAATTGGTTTTACATTTAATTTATTCTTTTTACTTGGATTTCTTCTGATTTCATAAGCTTTTAATACATTTTTTACATCATGGTGAATTAAGAATTTACAATAATCAACTTGTGTAATAATTGTATCTAAATGCATAAATGCTCTGTATTTTGGAATATCAAATGCCAAAACAACTTGATAGTTAGTTTTATAATTATAAAATATATTCTTTGCTAATTTTTCAATGGCTGCTGGATGAGTTCTTTGAGAAACGCCAATTGCGAGCACTTCATCAGATAAAACAAGAATATCTCCACCCTCAATTGTAGGTATCATATCTCTATTATAGAATTTTGGTATGTCAGGATCCCCATAAATTGGATGATACTTAAAAATGTACTCTCCATATATAGTTTCTCTGCTTCTTGTTTTTGAAAACATATTAGATATAGCAACACCATTATTAATTATCGAGAATGGGTCTCTTGTAAAATACAAGTTTGGCATCGGATCGGTAACAAAAGGATAATCTCTAATATGATCAGAAAGAGTTCTTTTCTCAAATTCTGGCAAGTCTTTTTTTCTAATTCCTGCCATAGTTGAAGAAATCATTTCTTTAGTTGATTTAAATGATTTTAAATACTCATATAATTTTTCTGATAAAGTATCACTAGTAACACTGGCTTCGCTTATAAATTGATTAAGAAATTTATCCTTAATTAGATTATCAGCATCTAAACTTTCAGCTACTAAATCTGTAAGATAAAGTACTTCAACACCATTATTTCTAAAAGTATCAGCAAAAGCATCATGTTCCTTTTGAGCTAAATCTAGCCAAGGAATATCGTCAAATAGAAGCTGAGATAACCACTTTGGAGTTAAATTCTCTATTTCTCCACCGGGTCTGTGCAGTAATACTTTCTTCAATTCACCTATTTCTGATGTTACGTATAATTGTTTCATAAATTCTCCTATTCCGCTGGTTCAAATTCAGCAGTAAAATGTCTTAAAATTGGTGATTCGTATGTGAATTTTAACCCTTTTATATTCTCTCTGTTATTATACACTCTAATTAAGCTTTCAGCAACATATCGCAGATGTTCCATAGTATATGTTCTTCTAGGTATAGTCAGACGCATAAATTCCTTATCAGCTTTCATATTCTCTTTAGTGTCCGGGTCTCTTCCCAGTAGTAATGATCCTATTTCTACAGGTCTAATTCCACCTTCAATATATAAAGCATTGCTAACTGCTTGTGCTGGAAACTCATTAAAAGGAATATGAGGTGCTATTTCTCCACAATCTACAAAAACAGCATGACCACCAGTAGGATACTGAATTGGCACTCCTGCATCTCTTAATAAATCTCCCAAATACTTAACTTCATCTATTCTATATGCTAAATAGCTCTCTTCTAGAGCTTCTCCAAGTCCAACAGCTAATGCATCCATATCTCTTCCCGCTAATCCCCCGTATGTAGGAAACCCTTCTTTAGGGACTATATTTGTCTGACATTTTTGGAATAGTTCAAAATCTTCTTTAATCGCTATTATGCCACCAATGTTAACTAAACCATCTTTTTTAGCGCTCATTAAGAAAATATCCGCTAAATCAAAAGCTTCTTTGGCTATTTCTCTTATTGTTTTGTTTTCAAATCCTTTTTCTCTATGTTTTACATAATATGCATTTTCAGCATATCTAGCACCATCTATAAGTAGTGTAATGCTATGCTTTTTAGCTATTTCATAAACAGCTTTCATATTTTCAATAGAAACCGGTTGACCACCAGCTGAATTGTTTGTAATCGTCATAATGATACCGGCAATATTTTCTTGACCTTTATCTAAAATGATTTCTTCTAATTTAACCAAATCAAAATTGCCTTTGAATGGGTGATATTCCTTTAAATTAAAGCATTCCGGGATAACACAATCAATTGCTCTAGCTCCAGCTATCTCTACATGAGCTCTGGTGGTGTCAAAATGAATGTTTGAAATAAAATACATATTATCTTTAGTAACTAACTCGGGAATAACTACTTGCTCAGCTCCCCGACCTTGATGTGCAGGCATAATGTATTTATATCCTGTAATATCCTTTACAACTTTTTCAAGGCGATAAAAAGATTTAGAACCAGCATATGATTCATCACCTTGCATAAGTGCTGCCCATTGAAAATGAGACATAGCGCCGGTTCCTGAATCTGTTAATAAATCAATATATACATCCTCACTTCTTAATCTGAACGGATTATATCCTGCTTCCTTAAGCTTTTTAATTCTTTCTTCTCTACTAATTAACTCAATTGGTTCCACCATTTTAATTTTGTAAGGTGGTAGTGAATATTTACGCATTTTCTCCTCCTAATTCGTTTAAACATAAAAAAGAAAATTGCAATTAAATAATTACATAAAACAATTAACATGTTTGCTAATTTAATCGCACAAAAAGGATAAGCAAACATATGATATTTAATTACAATTAGATTATCTTATATATATAATTATACAATATATTTGATATATAGTAAACATAGAAAAGAGCTTAATAAAATATATTTTTCAAATACATATTTAACAAAAAAAGAAGACACTTTTTAGTGCCTTCTAATATATATTTATTTCTTTCTTGAATGATAATGAGTATGAAGCAATTGATGAGATTTATGACCTAAAGGTTTTTCTAAATAATCATCATATAAAGCTTTTATATCTGGATTTTCATGAGATTTTCTAATCGTCATATTCTCATCCACTTTATAGATTGCATCAATTCTTTTTTGTCTAATTTCTGCAGTAGTACCATATGGTTGACCACCACCGCCAATACATCCACCTGGGCAAGCCATAATTTCAATAAATACGTATGGAGATGTTCCATTTTTAACTTGATCACTCAAAATTTTTGCATTTGCTAAAGTATGCGCAACTGCTACTTTAACTTTTTGACCACCAAGTTCAACTTCAGCTTCCTTAATTCCATCAGTTCCTCGAACCATTGTAAAATTAATATCTTTTAATTCTTCTTTATTTACAACTTCATAAACTGTTCTTAAAGCAGCTTCCATTACTCCACCTGTGGCCCCGAATATTGCTGCAGCTCCAGTTGTGATACCAAAAGGTTTGTCAAAAGGTGATCCCTCAATAGATTCAAAGTTAATACCCATTTGTCTTACCATTTTTCCTAATTCTCTAGTTGTTAATACAACATCAACATCAGGATTTACACTATCTATTCGCATTTCTTCTCTTTTTGCCTCATATTTCTTAGCAGTACAAGGCATTATAGATACAACAAAAATATTCTTAGGATCTAATTTCATCTTTTCAGCATAATACGACTTAGCCAAAGCACCAAACATTTGTTGAGGTGATTTACAAGATGAAATATGATCTAATATTTCAGGATATTTTTGTTCAACATAATTGATCCAACCAGGGCAGCATGAAGTCATTATTGGTAATACACCACCATTAGTTATTCTATCAATTAATTCATTACCTTCTTCAATAATAGTTAAATCAGCAGTAAAATCAGTATCGTAAACTGCATCAAAACCTAAATATTTTAAAGCCGATACAACCTTTTCAGTAACAATTGAACCTGGTTCCATTCCTAATTCTTCACCTAATGAAACTCTTACTGCAGGTGCAACTTGTACAATCACATGTAAGTTAGGATTGTTAAGTGCTTCCCATACAGGATCTGTATCATCTTTTTCGATAATAGCTCCAACTGGACAAACGCTTGAACATTGTCCACAGTAAGTACAAGATTCATCTGTTAAGAACTTACCGTAAGCAGGTGTAATTTCTATATTTTGGCCTCTACCCATAACATCTAAAACATTCATAGATTGAATACTCTTACAAACATCAATACAACGGCCACATTTGATACAGCGATTAATATTTCTAATTAGAGCAGGGTTTTTATTATCTATTGGTTTTACTTCCAGCACGGTAGGGAATCTATTCTCATCAATACCTAATTTATTAGCTAATGTTTGTAGTTCACAGTTTAAATTCTTTGGACAAGTTGCACAAACAGCATCATGATTAGCAAGTATTAATTCTAAAATAGTTTTTCTGGCATTTAATACTTTTGGTGAATTTGTGTTTACAATCATTCCTTCTTTAGCTATTGTTGAACATGATGTAAATAGTTTCTTCTCCCCATTAATCTCTACAACGCATACTCTACATTCTGATTTGATTTCTAAATCAGGATAATTACATAATGTAGGGATATCTATATGATGCTTTCTAGCCGCTTGTAATATGGTTGTATTCTCTTCTACTGATATATCAATATTATTTATTTTAAAATTAACCATATGTCAATACCTTACCTTTGCAAAATAGTCATCACGGAAATATCTTAATGAAGATATTATTGATGTCATTGATGTTTGCCCTAAACCACAAAGTGATGTTTGTTGTATTACATAAGCAAGATTTTCAAGTGACATTAAATCTTTTTCCGTTGCACGATGACTAATAAATTTATTTAATAAATTAACAATTTGAACATGTCCTTCTCTACATGGTGTGCATTTTCCGCATGATTGATGAACAAAAAATTTCATATTAATTAATAAGATATCAAAAATATCAAATCTATCATCAATAACAATAATAGCACCAGTACCTGTTTTTGAATCGAAGTTTTCAAATCGATCAAAATCTATAGACATATCTAACATATATTCTGGGATAATAGGTCCAGAAGCTCCACCAAGTTGAACCATTTTAATAGATCTATTATTCTCTAAGCCTTTACCAAGTTTAAAGATAACATCTCTAATTGATGTTCCAAATGGGACTTCATATAATCCTTTATTCTTAACATTACCAGATAAACTGATAAGTTTAGTTCCTGTTGAAGATGGGGTTCCTATTTCAGCAAACTTTTTTCCACCATTCAAGACTATATGAGGAAAATTAGCAAATGTTTCTACATTATTAATTAGTGTTGGTCGATTATGAATTCCTTTTTCTGTAGGAAATGGAGGTTTTGTTCTTGATCTACCTGGTTTTCCTTCAATTGATTCAATCATCGAAAATTCTTCTCCACAAACGTATGACCCAGCTCCTGATCTAACTTCAACATTGAAGTCAAATCCTTTATCTAATATATTTTTACCTAAATAACCACATTCTTCAGCTGCTTTAATTGTCTTTTTAAAAATATTCATTGCGTTTTGATACTCGCCTCTAATATATATATATCCTTGGGTTGACCCTGTAGCATAAGCCATGATAACCATTCCTTCTAAAATAGCATGTGGATCATTTTCCATAATCATTCTATCTTTAAAGTTTCCTGGTTCTCCTTCATCTGCGTTACACACGATATATTTATTACCGGTTTCATTTGATAAAGCTCTTAATTTAATATAGGCAGGGAATCCAGCTCCCCCTCTACCTCTTATCTTAGATATTTCAATTTCATCAATAATTTTTGATGGATGCATAGCAACAGCTTTTTTTAAAGCTTCATATCCCTCAGCCTTGATATAACTATCAATAGATAATGGATTTATTTGACCAAATCTTTTAGAAATAACTTTCATTTGGATCATTTTACTTCACCTCGCAAATCATTAATAATAGTTTCGATTTTTGCTGGGGTTAAACTAGTATACACTTCATTATTGATTCTCATAGCCGGCGCTACATTGCAACAGCCTAAACATTCAGTGATCTCTAAAGTAAATAAAGAATCAGGTGTTGTTTCTCCATCCGAAACACCTAGTAATTCTACTAGTTTCTCATAAATATTGGTTGCATCGTTAACAAAACACGGTACATCGTGACAAACTTGTACAACGTATTTTCCTTTTGGTGTCATTGACAACAAAGTATAAAAAGATATGACTGAGCATATCTGACTTTCTGGAATATCTAAATATTCTGATATTGTTGAAACATCTTCCGACGATATATAATGATTCTTTTTAGATGTTTGAAACTCTAACAATATTTCAATTAAATATTCTTCTTTCTTTGGGTACTTTTTAAGTACCTCTTTTAATGAAATCATGTTTCCTCCTTGTGCTTGTTGTAAATTCTAGACAATTTTTACGGCTTCTATAATATAGACCGATTTAATAAATATAAAATATTATAGAAAAATTACTTTTTATACATCAACACTAATCATTTATATAAAAATATAAATGTGAAACAATTATTAATTGCCTCCCCTCATTTAAAATCGAACCGTTGATATTATTATATCAAATAAAAAATACTTAAGTCAATGAATAATTAGATAATTATAGAATAATATTTAAAAAGAGCGTAAATACGCTCATTTTCATATATTTTTAATGAAAAACTCTCTCATTTTAATAAATTAGATATCAATTCTATAATTAGCTTTTATTTTTTTAAAAAGTATATGTAATAATATGATTCCTCTAGAGAAACATTACTCACCAATTATTCATATATATTAAATCTCTCCAATCAATAAAAGTGGTAAGCTCTCACGTCCCATTATTATTCAATTTAGAAATAAATCCTCTACTTATATTTCATAGAAATCATATCTGAATCATCTCTTAAATATTTTATTGACTGTTTTACTGAATCAATAATTGCATTTTTAGTATCATCATCAGATAATCCGTAGTCATTTACTAACTCACTATTATCAATAAAAGCATATCTGCTCATTATTTCAGCTAGCCCCGCATTGTCGAGTCCTAATTCTAGACCTTTCCTACTATATTCTTTCTTATATTCTAACAAACTAAGCTTATACATCCATTTTGCAATCGATATAATTTTGCGATTAATGCCCATCCCCTCATAAAAATGATGAAGCATCTCCTTCCAAGTTAGGTTATAGTATCAACTCGTATGTTTTTACTATGGTCATTTATCATTAATACACTTGAAATTAGTTTGCCAACTTGCCTTGCAGTTATCATCGTTGTTCCACCTTTGGGATAAAAAGTGAAACCTTTCATATTGTTAATTACTCAACTAAAAATACCCAAACAGGTTTTCTGTTTTCTTGTATTCCGAAAATATATGGTAATTCTAAAATTGAGATTGTAGTTAAATCATCACCAAAACCTAGTGCCATGTTGCCTTGATCTACTCTACTTTTGATGTATGGATGTGTGTTATATAAATCTAGCTCCTTCTAAGTTCTATCAAAGTATGAAAAGTAAGATCCTAAGATGACAATTTTACTTACTTTAGCTTGTTTAGCCAGTTTAATTAGCCTCTTTAAGGGTGCAATGTTGTATTTGTGATACATCTCGTAAATTAGCGCTTTTCCTTCAACTCTTTCATCTATTCCAGTAGCAAATACTAGTCCATCACAATCACTTAGTAGAGATACTATTTTTTATCTTCCATTTCCATATAGTTTTCTAAAATCAACTTATTTTCACTAGGTATTTCTACTCCTTTAGGTGCCGGAGGTAGTGCTAAAGAAACAACTTCATGACCTTTTGAAACTAATTCTTTAACTGCTTCTAACCCTAATAAACCAGTTCCACCAACAATTAACACTTTCATATATTTCACCGTAGTTTCATATATATATATTTTTCTAGTCTTTGTGATTTTACTTAATTTTTACTTTTTAAGTTTCTTACGAATTTCTAAATGTTATATTTTTTTTGGAATTATAGTAAATCCTTGAACATTTCTAAGTTGTTCCATGATGAAGAGTATTTCCCTTCTGAGATTGCGTTCACCACTTCTACAATTCGATCATTAATTGGTGTTTTTACATCATATTCTGTACCATATTCACAAATAACTCCATTTATGGCAAATATTTCTGATTTTCTTCCTTTTGCTATATCATTTAGCATACTCGACTTAATTAATCGATGTTTTTTAATTGCTAATGGAATTATTAAATAACTAATCTTTCTTTTTATACAACTGTTATAGTCTAATAATTTTACAATATCTTTTCCTTGTATTGGTTCAATCTTGATATTCGCTGCGTTAGCAACTTCAATACATTCCTTTATAATTTTTTGAACTAATATTCTTGATTTTTTATTTTTAGCTACCTCTCCAAAAGTCGCATCAAAAACAGTTGAGGGGCCACTAAAAGCACTATTGACTAAAAGTTTTGCCCATCTTGCACCAATGAAGTTCTCTTCAACTATTACATTACCCATTGTACTTAGCATCTCAACAGTATAGTTAAATAGTTCATCATCATTATCACCAAATTTACCAATGCTAAATGTCAATGTTTCTCGATTCTCTTCAGAAGTCAATTTCACAACCCCGTTGCCTATCATCGTTGCACCCCAAGACATAGCACAGCCAAAAGTTCTATCAATTCCAATTATTTCTGATACTGATTTTTCAGGCAATCCATTTTGCATAGTACAAATCATTCCTCTATCAGATAAATATGGCAACAATTTTTTAACTATTTCCACATTATTTATTTGTTTTGTCATTAATAAGATAATATCATATTTATCATTCATTTCATCAGGTAATAAAGCCCTAACTTTTTGAACAAAGTTTGCTTTACCAATAATTTGTGCTCCTGCTTTTTTCATACCTTCAACATGAGACTCGTTTCTTGTTATTAAGTCGACGTTGTATCCCGCTCTGGTTACGTAAGCCCCTAAAATAGTGCCCATAGCTCCAGCTCCATATATAGCTACCTTCATATATACCTCCCAGTATTATATAATCAATAAAACCAACTAATTATACAATCAGTTGGCTTAAAGTTTTTATTCTAATGTAAGTAATGTTACTGATTCAACATGTGTTGTTTGAGGGAACATATCAACGGGCGTTACACTGTTAATTTTATATCCAGCAGGAAGAAGCAAACCTAAATCTCTTCCCAAAGTAGCTGGGTTACATGAAATATATACTATTTTAGGTATCTTCATATTAATCAGAGTATTTATAAAGCTTTTACTACAGCCTTTTCTTGGTGGATCAATGAAAATACAATCAAACTTATATTTTTTCCATTTCTTTAAAACAGTTTCTGCATTACCCACTTCGAAGAAAGCATTTTTAATGTTATTTAAAGCGGCATTTTTCTTAGCATCTTCGATCGCTGATTCAATAACTTCAATCCCAAAAACTCTATAAACTTTTTTTGCTAACGATAGAGCTATAGACCCAATGCCACAATATGCATCAATTACTTTATCTTTTTTAGATAGATTTGCTATATCAATTGCAGTTTTATATAGTCTTTCTGTTTGAACTGTGTTGACTTGAAAGAAAGATCTAAATCCAATTTCAAAATTATTGCCTAATAACTCTTCAGTTAAGAAGTCTTTACCATAGATCAATCTTATCTTATCTTTTGAGAATGATGATTCATCGTCGGTTTTAACAACGCCAATTCCTTTAACCAGTAAACTTTTATTTGTTATTTTTTCTATGAATTCTTCCTCTTGTTCGAAAGAATCTGTAACCAAATTCAATAGAAATACAATTTCCTTATTCCTTGAAGATTCTCTAATAACGCAAGATTTCAAAACCCCATCACCTTCAATTGCATCATGAGCTTTAATACCCAATTCATTACATACATTTTTAATCAAAATAAGTAACTCAAGAGATTTTTTAGACATAGTGTAACACTCATCTAAATCAACTACTTCGTGAGATTTGGTTCTAAAAAACCCAGCTTTTAATCCGTTTTCATCTTGCGAAAATTTTATCTCGACTTTATTTCTATAATAATATGGGTTAACCATACAAATAATGTCATCTACAATTTCGGTATCCTGTTTTAGTTTTTTCATTAATAGCTCAAGTCTATATTTCTTAAATGCAAGTTGTACATCATAATCCATATGCATTAATCTACATCCGCCACAATCTGAGAAATGTTTACATTTTGGAGCTAATCTGTATGGACTTTTACGAAGTAATTCAATAACTTTACCAAAACCAAAATTTTTCCTCTTCTCTATGATTTCAATATTAGCTGTTTCACCCTTTAATAAATTCTCTACAAATACCGTATAACCATCTTCTAATTTAACAACACCCATTCCATCATGTGTTAAATCAATAGCCTTCACTATATAATTTTGTTTCATTTCTGTTTCCATATAAAGTCCTTTCCAAATTGTGCAAATCAATCACAAACTACACATTATATTATATCATAAAAATAATTAAAAACATAAAATAGAGCCAAAAATAAAGCCTCACAAACTAAATTGTGAGGTTTTTCATTATATATTCAATTTAAATATGTTTTAATAATTATTCGACAACGATCCTTACGATATCTCCATCAGCTGATTCAACATTAACAATTTCTCCAACTACTCCAGTGTTAATCATTTGAAGTAACATATCAACATCGATATCAAAGTCATCTATTCTCGAATTACCAAATTTTTTGTTCTTCAATAATTTTGCAAATTCTATAGGTAATTCTACTCTAACTTTGTCTCCATCTGCTGAATCAACTAATATCTTTAACATTTTAAATTGATTCTTCTTTTTGGCTAATTTACTCGTCTTTTCTTCAACTTCAACTTCATCTTCACCCTTACCAATAGCTGCTAATAATTTTCCTGCTTCATCTGCAGAAATCAATCCTTTAGACAATAATTCTAAAATTTTCATTCTTTCTTCTTTCATTTCATGTTTTCCCATTTTCTTTCTCCTCCTATTTTACTTTAGCTAATAATTTATCTGCATCTTCAGCAGTTATTTCACCACTATTTACTTGTTCAAGTATCTCTTTTGTTGATGGTCCCGTATATTTTTCTTTTGGTGTAGGCTTTGCTTCTTCCTTAGAAGAATAACCCAATTCATCAATTACTTCATCTAACATTTTCTTGATTGTTGGATAAGATAATCCCATCTCTTTTTCGACCATCTTAATATTTCCTCTATTTTTTACAAAAACTTCAATAAAATATAGTTTTTCTGTATCTAGATAATTAAATTTCGATAATGTGAATGTTCCATCTAATACTGTTTCGCAATGAGTACATTGTAGTCTAGTAACTTCTAAGTCGTGTTTACAAATTGGACACTCTGAGATTACTGGATACTTTGCAACTCCTTTAGTTGCGCTTTTTGTTATTTCTTTTAAGAAACTCAAATCCTTATTAAAATTAAATTTTGGCATATAATTCTCCTCCTATATAGTTTTTATTAAAATTTTTTCTCCCGAATGGGAATCTACTTCAATTTTTATACCTCTGTGCTGTATTATTCCTATTAACTCTGACTTTGTAAACGGTATATCATCTGAGTATTTATCTAATCTAACAAAACTTAATATAATTCTCATTATTACTATTGGAAACGGCATGAAGAATAATACTCTCAAAAATCTGTTGACTCCTTTTTGATCAGGAACCCTAATATTTAATTTGATAAATGATGCTCTTCTGAAAAAAGGTACTTTTTTACGCTTTCTTTTTTTATAAATCTCATTATAAGCTTTTTCAGGAGTAATTTCATTATCCTGAAGTTTTGCAAGTGCTGTTAACATAATTTGCTTTTCTCCTTATCTTTATTAATTATTTGTTCTAATCTTTGTTAATTTAGAATTACAAATACAATTAACAATTATAACATTTGAGGTAACTGTAACATAAGTAACACTCTCGCTATTTTATATACAATATAGAAAGAGTGATATTTATTGCTGGAATTTGTATTTCTTACTTATAACTTTTTGAAGCTTCATTGCAACATAGTTCGCTAAGTGACCAAAATCCAACTGGATTAATTGAAACCATTCCATTCATACGTATTGCTTTTGATTTTGATAAGCTCCTATTTTTATTGTTTTTCATATACTTTACCCCCCTATTGATTTTACAACATTTCATGCTAATTAAAACTATTTCCCCGATGAATAATTTTAATTAGCGTTTTACCATGAAACGTTTTGTTAATAATCAATTTCTATTTTGACATTCCCTGAAAACGCCACTCCTGAAATCAACTTCTTTAACTTACACCTTAATTATATCAATCATTTAAAGAATGTCAAGTGTTTTTTTCATTTTCTTTATATTTTTATTAAAAAATGCCATTTTTAGTGGCATTTTATTGATATTTATTAATATTTTTATTAACTTTATTAATTTTATTGATTATTTATTTTTTTTGTAAATGTCCTTTTAGTTCAAAAATCACGTCTCTTATCTCTGCTGCTTTTTCAAAATCCAACTCTTTTGCATATACATACATTTGTTGTTCCAAGATATTAATGTTCTTATTTATCTCTTTAGAAGACAATTTATTGAAGTCTTTAACTTCTTTATTTGCATCAGATTTTACAGATATTTTCTCATGAATATCTTTTAATATTGTTTGAGGTGTTATTCCATTATCAATATTATACTGATTTTGGATGACTCTTCTTCTATTTGTTTCATCTATTGCTTTTTGCATAGACTTTGTAATTTTAGAAGCGTACATGATAACTTTTCCATTAACATTTCTAGCTGCTCTACCAATTGTTTGTATTAATGATTTCTCACTTCTTAAGAATCCTTCTTTATCTGCATCTAAAATTGTTATTAAGGAAACTTCTGGTAAATCCAATCCTTCTCTTAATAGATTAATGCCAATTAAGATATCATAAGTACCTAATCTTAATTTTCTAATTATCTCCATACGATCTAAAGATTTGACTTTTGAATGTAAATATCCGACTTTATATCCTAAGCCTTTCAAATAATCTGTTAAATCCTCACTCATTTTTATAGTTAGCGTGGTAATAAGTGTTCTTTCGTTTCTGGCAATTGTTTTATCAACCTCTATCAGTAAATCATCTATTTGATATTCCGAACTCCTTACAAACACTTCTGGATCTAATAATCCTGTTGGTCTAATAATCTGTTCAATTACATTATCTGTTTTTTCAAGTTCATAATCTGCTGGAGTAGCAGATACGTAGATTACTTGATTCATCTTGTTATTAAACTCTCCAAAGTTAAGTGGCCTATTATCTAATGCGCTTGGCAACCTGAATCCATAATTAACTAAGTTTTGTTTTCTAGCTCTATCTCCGTTAAACATTCCCCTCACTTGAGGAAGTGTAGCGTGAGACTCATCAACAATCATTAAAAAATCCTTTGGAAAGAAATCAATTAATACAGAAGGCGTTTCTCCCTCTTCTCTAAGTGCTAAATGTCTTGAATAATTTTCAACACCCGAACAAGTTCCCATTTCTTTTAGAAGTTCTAGGTCATACATTGTCCTTTGTTCAATTCTTTCAGCTTCAAGTAACAAACTATTATCTTTAAAATATTTAACTCTTTCTATTAGCTCTGATTTAATTCTTCGAAGAGCTTCTTCCATTTTGCCTTCGTCTGTAAGAAAGTGAGATGCAGGAAACAAAGATAGCACTTCATATTCTTTCAATATTTCACCGGAAACAATATTAAACTCTCTTATTCTTTTGATTTCATCGAAATCAAATTCGACTCTCACCGCTTTATTTTTTTGATAAGGAGGCAATATCTCAACTACGTCTCCTCTAACTCTAAAACTACCTCTAACAAAGTCTAGGTCATTTCTTATATATAGGATACTAATAAGCCTATTCAGCAAATCATCACGAGTAAAGGCTTCATTTTTCCTTAAAGTAACCATTCCTGATTTATAGGTCTCTGGATCACCAATTCCATATATACAAGAAACAGATGCTACAATAATCACATCATTTCTTTCAAACAAGCTAGATGTAGCTGAGTGTCTCATCTCATCTATCTCATCATTTATACTAGAATCCTTTTCTATATATATATCAGCTCCAGGAATATATGCTTCAGGTTGATAGTAATCATAATAAGAAATGAAGTATTCAACTCTATTCTCAGGAAACAACATTTTTAATTCAGAATACAGTTGTCCAGCTAAAGTTTTATTATGAGCCAAAACTAAAACAGGTCTATTAACTTCCTTTATTACATTAGCCACAGTAAAAGTCTTGCCTGTTCCAGTAGCCCCCAAAAGCACCTGTTCCTTCACACCTGCTTTAATATTATTCAACAATTCTTTAATTGCTTTTGGTTGATCTCCTTTAGGGAGATATTCAGATATAAGTTTGAATTTTTCCACATTTATCACCATAATAATTATACCATAATATTAATTTTATTCTTTGATATAATCTGTTACAATAGATATGAGGTGCAATTATGAAAGTAATGTTAGTTGGAATAAATTCTAAGTATATCCATCCAAATCTAGCAATTAGATATTTAAAATCCAATTGCACATATCCAGTTGATATAAAAGAATTTACTATTAAAGATGATATTAATAATATATATAATAATATAATAAAGGATAATCCTAGTGTTGTTGGTTTTAGTGTATACATTTGGAATATAGAAATTATTAAAATATTGTTGCCAAAATTAAGAAAAACCCATAAAAATATTAAAATCATACTAGGTGGTCCTGAAGTAAGCTATGAATATGATGAATTCTTAAAAGATAATTTAGCTGATTATGTAATTTATAACGAAGGTGAAATAGCTTTTAACTTATTAATAAATGCTCTTGTATCTAATAATAGTCTTTATGATATTCAAAATCTCGCATATATAAAGGATAATATAATATATAAAAACTCACACCAAGAAATTCAAGACCTAGATTCTTTAAATAATCCTTATTACTTCGATCAAGAAGATGTTATAAATAAAATCCAATATATTGAATTGTCTAGAGGTTGCCCTTACAACTGCAGTTATTGTTTAGCTTCTTTAGAAAAGAAAGTTAGATATTTCAATATCAACACTGTCTTTCAAAACATTATATACTTATATTCAAAAGGTGCTAAGACTTTTAAGTTTTTAGATAGAACTTTCAACTTAAAAACTAGTGAAGCATTAAAGCTGTTTAAATTCATTATAAACAACAATTTTAAAAATGCTATTTTTCAGTTTGAAATAAGCGGCGATATTCTTAATGATGAAATAATTAATTATCTTATTAATAACTGCCCTAAGGATTTGATTAGATTCGAAATTGGAATTCAATCCATCCATGACAAAGTCAACATAGCGGTTAACCGCAGGCAAAACTCAGCAATATTGTTTAAAAATATTCATAGATTACGTAATAGCAATGTTATCCTACATCTTGATTTAATCGCAGGGCTCCCATATGATGATTTAACAAGCTTTGAAGAAACTTTCAACGTTACATTTAACTTATTCGCAAAAGAACTACAGCTGGGCATTTTGAAGCTATTAAAGGGCACGCAACTTTACTATCAACAACAAGAGTATGGTTACGTTTCTAGCAAAACAGCTCCATATGAAATAATTGAAAATAATTACTTATCTGAAAGTGATATGAATAAAATTTTGGTTGTAGAAGGAGCTTTAGACCTATATTGGAATAAAGGCTTCATGAACGAAAGTGTTAAGAAAATAGTAGAACATTTTGAATCCCCTTTTAAATTCTTCTATGATTTAGGTTCATTGTATTTGAAAGACAAGAAAACATTTCACAGGTATCAACTTACTGATGTGTTTGAAACCATAGAAAAATATTTAGGTAGAGAAGATTTTATCCATGAAATACGGTATGATTATCTTATTCGCCATAATATTAAACCGAAAATATATTGGAAAAATGACGTTAAAAAGAATGAAGTTATAAGGCTTTTTCACAATCAAAACAGTACATATAATTTAGATAGTCTCTATAAGTATAGTGTAGTTTCAAGATATAATGATGGATATCTTATAGCATTATATTTCCCAAAAGAAAAAATATTCCATAAAATAAAGGCCTAATATACTAGGCCTTTTAATTTAATTAAGTTTAGATAAGTAATTATATAAATCGGTTGTTTCATCCCTTGCATCTAGCGCTTCTTCAATTGGACAATGGCCAATTTCCAAACTGTTTGTAAAGATTGCTAATCCCGATTGATTATCTCTCAATAATTCAACAGCGTGAACTCCCATTTTACTTGCCAGAATTCTATCAAAAGCGCTTGGAGTACCGCCTCTTTGGATATAACCTAAAACTGAAGCTCTAGAATTATAATCAGATACAGCTTCAATACTCTTAGCTAATTCAAACACATCAGTTATATTTTCAGCAACTACAACAATTAAATGTCTTTTCCCAGATTTTTGAGCCAATTGCACTTGTTTTAACACTTGTTCTTTGATAAATCCAGTTTCTTTAGTGATAACTATTTCAGCCCCACATGCAATTCCTGAATAAATTGACAAATCCCCACAATCTCTACCCATAACTTCTACAACTGTACATCTTCTATGAGAGAATGAAGTGTCTCTTAATTTATCAATTGCATCAATTGCTGTATCTAAAGCAGTAAAAAACCCAATCGAATATTCAGTAGATGCAATATCGTTATCTATTGTTCCTGGAATTGCAATAACATTAATCCCCATATCCTTTAATTCCATTCCACCTCTATATGTACCATCTCCACCAATTACAATCAAAGCATTGATTCCAAGCTGCTTCAAGTTTTCAACTGCAATACCTCTAACTTCAACTTGTTTAAAAGATGGAAGTCTTGATGAACCTAAAATAGTTCCACCCCGATTTAATATTTGACCAACATCGTTTCTTCCTAATTCTACAATATTATTTTCAACCAAACCTTTATATCCGTTATAAACTCCATATGCTTTAAACCCATAATGAAGCGCTGTTCTTACGACCGCTCTAACTGCGGCATTCATTCCCGGTGCGTCACCACCAGAAGTTAATACAGCTACTTTTTTCATGATTATTCCTCCATTATATATACATTATCAATGATAATCTGCAATTTGTTATTCCTATAATCCTTCTTGCCTTTAAAACGATAAACTTCACCAATTTTTAGGATTTGATTGTATCTTGAATATGTTTCCGGAAACAGAACACAATCAACGCTATTGAAAACATCCTCAACCTCAACAAATGCCATTTGGTCTTTATTTCGAGTTACTATTTCTTTAACTCTAGAAACAGCTCCAACAAACTCAACTCTTGAAACATCGCTATCTATTATATCAGAAACCAGTAATTTATTAGCTTTTTTTATTTGCTCATTATATTTATAAATAAGATGATACTTAAAATTAATCCCCAATAATTCCTTTTCTTTTTCATGTAGCACTTCATAGCTATATTCTTCATACTCAATATAACTAAATTTATCATCTTGATAATTGAAATCAACGAAATTAATTATCTTAGGTAAATTTTCAATCATAGTGTGCTTATTTAAATTAAATTCGTCAAAGACACCAGCATAAATCAAAGCTTCAATAACATTCATATGAATGTCAGTTCTTCTAGATATAAAATCTATTAAACTTTCAACTGGTTTTTCCCTTTGAATATCAATAATTTTATTAGCTACAATTGGTCCAATTCCTTTTATGCCTTTAATTGGAAATCTTAAGTCATTATCCTCAGGAATATAATATATATCTGACTGGTTTATTGAAGGTGCTAGAATATGAATTCCCATTTTTCGACATTCCATAATATATTTATTTGTTCCAGAAAAAGAACCGATTTGAGATTCTAATAATATCGACATGAAATATTTACCATAATTAGCTTTCAAATATGCCATCCAGTAAGCTACTAACGAATATGCAACTGCATGACTTTTATTAAAACCATAATTAGCAAATTTAACAATATAATCATATATAATATTAGCTGTTTTTTCTTGATATCCTTGCTTTTTAGATCCAGCAACAAACTTTTTTCGTTCGTTTTCTAAAACAGACTTTTTCTTTTTACTTACCGCTCTTCTTAATACGTCTGCTTCACCTAATGAATAACCAGCAAACTTATTTGCGATCTCCATAATCTGTTCTTGATAGATAATAATGCCATTAGTATCTTTGAGTATAGGCAATAAATCTAAATCAGGATATGAGATTCTCTCTTCCTTATTTCTTCTTTTTAAGTATGAAGGTATGTTTTCCATTGGTCCAGGTCTAAAAAGAGAAATGCATGTAGCTATCTCAGAAAAATTATCTATTTGCATTTTTCTAACTAAATCCATCATCCCGTTTGATTCTAACTGGAATACACCGAGGGTATTTACATCTTTCAGTAGATTAAATGTTTTTTTATCATCCATAGGAATCTTGTAAATATTTATTCTTTCACCGCTACTATCTTCTATTAACTTAACTGCATCAGCGATTATAGTTAAATTTCTAAGACCAAGAAAATCAAACTTTAATAATCCTATTTCCTCTAAATCACTAGCTTCATATTGGGTTTGGTAAGTGCCTAATAATCCCATTTGAATAGGTGAATAATTTCTAATATCTTCTCCTACAATAATAATCCCCGCTGCATGAGTTGACGTATGCTTTACAAGCCCATTCAACTTAGTTGCAATATCTATTAATTCTTTAATATTTGGAATATTTACATAATATGAATACTCCTTAGGGTGTTGCTCTTTTAATATTTCTAAAGAATTACTTGATGTAGATAAATTTTTAGATAATTCATCTAGGATTACAGTATCTATGTCCAATACTCTACCAACATCTCTAATAGCTGATTTTCCTTGAAAAGTTCCAAATGTGATAATTGAAACTACTTTTTCTTTTCCATATTTGTTTATAACGTATTGAATAACTTCTTCTCGTTTATCATCAGGAAAATCCATGTCTATATCAGGCATGGTTATTCTTTCTGGGTTTAAAAATCTTTCGAAGTATAAATCGTGTTCAATTGGATCAACATCAACTATCCCTAAAACATAAGCAACTAAAGATCCAGCGGCTGAACCACGTCCAGGTCCTACAAGAATATTCTTCTTCTTAGCAAATAATACAAAATCCCAAACAATTAAAAAATAATCTTCGTATCCCATTTTATGAATAATATCTAATTCATATTTTAGTCTTTTCTTATAAACTTCAACTAGCGAATACTTATTCGCTTGCATAAGTCGTCTAGTTAACCCTTTTTCAGATAGGTTAGTAAGTTTTTGAAAAGCATCTAAATCCTTCATAGGATATTTAGGTAAATGTCGAGCTTTTAAATCTATTTTTATGTTACACGTTTTTATTAAATCCAAGGTATTCCTTATTGCTTTTGGATAAGCTGAATACATTTTATTTAATTCATCTAGCGTTTTTAAATTATAATATACTTCTTCATGTTTAAATAAGCCGGTAGTGTTATCTTCTTCCCTTAAAATTTTAGCTAACACATTTGATGTTCTTAAATCACCTTTTTGATAGTATTTCACTTTATTAATAATTACAACTTTTCCAAGTTCTTCTATCGATGGCGCCACTTTTAATTCGATTCTATAGTCATTTAGATCTAACCCTACAAATACCTCTTCAGCATAAGTTCTTAGTTCAGACAACAAATCTTTAGCAAGTGATAATTTATTTTCATAAATATGATTTGCTAATACCCCTTCATCTGTTTTAGCAATTAATACTATTCCCTTATTGTAATCTAAAATCTCATTAAAATTTACTTTTTCGTTAATACTCACAAGTGAACTTATCTCAATTAAATTTTTATATCCTTCTTCATCTCTAGAAACCAATAAAACATCTACCATACCAAAAAAATTGGATTCTAAAGATAGTTCTAATCCAATAATTGGTTTAATTCCTGACGCTAAACATTTTTTATAAAATTTTATAGCACCATACATATGATTGTGATCAATAAGACCCAATGTTTTATAACCCTTTTTGGAAGCTTCATCAACAACTTTATCAACATCAATTATACTTCCATTAAGAGAGTAACTAGATTGAATAAATAAGTCAAAATTTATCATGTTATTCACCAGAATAATTATAACATAATCTCAATTAAATAACTATTTTTTAAGGAAAATTCATACCTACATAAAAAAATACCTCTAATAGTAAAACATTACTAGTAAGAGGTATTTATATAAGTTAATTATTATAGTAATGACAATGTATCTCTTGCAATCATCACTTCTTCATTAGTTGGTATTAAATATACTTTAAGTTTTGAATCATCTGTAGAAATTAATCTCTCAACACCTCTACAGTCATTTCTTTCTTCATCAATCTTAGCTCCTAAAATAGAAACTCTTTCAATTATATTACTTCTAGTAGATTTTGCGTTCTCACCAATACCTGCCGTAAAGATAATTGCATCAGCTCCACCCATATATACATAGTAACTAGCTATATAATCAGCAATTCTTTTCGCTTGAACATCGATAGCTAATTGAGCTCTATGATTACCATTCTTTGAAGCCTCTACTAAATCTCTAGAATCTGAAGATAGACCTGATAAACCAATATATCCCGATTGTTTATTTAGTAAATTTGTTATTTCCTTAACTTTTTTATTCTTTTTGTTCATCATAAATTCAACTACAGCTGGATCAATACTCCCCGACCTAGTTCCCATTGGAATCCCGTCAAGTGGAGTGAATCCCATAGATGTATCTACAGAACGACCTTGTTTTACAGCGCATATTGAAGCTCCGTTACCTATGTGACAAACTATAACGTTGATTTCTTCAGGTTTTTTTCTCATAATCTCTGCACATCTATCTGATACATACTTATGACTTGTTCCATGAAAACCATATTTTCTTACTTGGAATTTTTCATACCAATCCCATGGAACTGCATATAAGAATGATTCCTCAGGCATTGTGTGATGAAAAGCAGTGTCAAATACTCCAACATGTTTTACATTTGGTAATATTACTTTAAAAGCTTTTATGCCAATTAGATTTGGTCCCAAATGAAGTGGTGCTAAATCTACAATGCTTTCTAAGTACTCAATTTCCTTTTCGTTCAATACAATTGATTTAGATATTTCAGAACCGCCATGTACAACCCTATGTCCAACTCCAGATATTTCATCATATGAAGCGATGATTTTCAATTCTATAAGTTTGTTTAATAGAATATTTACTGCAACACCGTGATTAGGTATATCCAAAGTTTCTTCTTTTTTCTCACCATTTAGCTTGATAGTAAAAACTGAATGTTTCAAACCAATTCTTTCTACAATACCGCTAGTTATTAATTTTTCCTCAGGCATCTCCAATAATTGGAATTTTAAAGATGAACTTCCCGCATTTACTGCCATAATTTTTATCATGTTAATTTTTCTCCTAATTTATAAAATTCTATATTTTGAAACCAATCATTTAATTGACCAATTACTACTTTCATGTCTTCTTTATTCGAAAATTCAGGCAAATCTACTAAAAGAAATTTCTTAGGTTGGATAACCAAATCACCATTTCTCTGAAAAATAACAATGCTCTTGTTTTGAGTTTTTAGAATCCCCTTAGGTAGTTTTAGTAATCCAAACAATTTCCAAACTGAGCTAATATCTTGAGCATATTTAATAAGTATTTTGTCATTAACAATCTCTTCATCAAATATTCCAATCAGAAATCCACCCTCAGCTATGTTTACTCCATTATATTTAAGCAAAGAATAAACTAGTTCCTCTTCAACCCCTGAGAAATCACCTACTATCAAATCCATCAAAGGTGATCTAAAACTCATTGCATCCTGACAAAACACTTTGTCTCCGTAACCTAATAAATCAAATATGGCAGAAGACAATTGATAAGATAAAACATCTTTTTCTACACCAATTAAATTAACTTTCTTATTCAAGTTATTAGCGATACATGTAACTAAATTACCAGTTCCAACAATCGGATCTAGAATATTTAATGAATCTTTAACATATAATTTCGAAATTAAATAATTGATAAAAATACCTAATGTTTCTGGTGTAATCATTTGGTTAGAAATACCAGTGTGTTTATATCCTCTTAAACAAGCAAATTGGAATGCTTTTCTTATCTCTTCTTTTTGAAAATTTATTGAAGATACTTTCTTTATTTTACCAAATAATTCAGCCTTTATATCTTCATCATCAATCTCAACTGAGTTTGAAATTATATTCTCGCATGTCTTTATTAACCCTTCTAAATAAGGCGTTTTATACTTCTCATACAAGATTATAGCAGACTCATCTAAAACATCAAACATCAATTCAATATTCTCTTGATTTATCATAATATCACCATTTAATTATTCTAACATAAATATACATATATAACAATAAATACTAATAAAATTATTTCTCAAATGTGAATTTTTATTCATGTTGTAAAACAAAAAATAAAACCCTACTGAGAAAGTAGGGCTTTTATTAATAACAATTAACGTTTTCCTGGGTCGTAAGGAATACCTTCTGCCTTAGGAGCTCGCGATTTTTTAGATGTAAATGCTAATACAACTAATGTAAGAATATAAGGTAACATCTTATATAAGTTTTCAACTTTGATTAAACCAAATGTTGGCAAAAATGAAATCGTACTTGCAAGCACAGCAATCGTTTTAAAGAATGAGAAAAATAGAGCAGCAAACAATATTCTAAACGGTTTCCAGTTACCAAAAATCATAACAGCTAACGCTAAGAATCCATATCCAAGAACATCAGATTGATGAACTGAACCATTGGCCATCGCAAATGCAAATCCACCAATACCAGCTAAGAATCCGGAGATTGCTACACCAGTATATCTCATTTTTATTACATTGATACCAACTGAATCAGCAGCTTGTGGATGCTCACCACAGGCTCTTAATCTTAATCCGAATTTTGTTTTGTATAAAACTGTAAACGCGATAATCAATATTACTATAGAAAGAATCGTTGTCAAATATAGGTTCTTAAATAGTAATGTATTTACCCAATCTGCTATATTTGTTGAATCAATGCCAAATGCTTCAGCGTTTAAGTTTATAAGATCAGGAAACGGAATTTTTGAATTTCCAGTATAAGTAAGTGCGTAAATCAATAGCACAGAAAAAGCGGGCGCAAAGATATTCAAAGCAGTACCGCTAATAACCTGATTAGCTTTTAATTTAATTGCCGCAAAGGCTAATAATAATGAGAATATTAGTCCGGCCAATCCTGAAACAATCATTGTAATAAATACAATTAACTGAGGAGCATTTTCAGCTAATGCAGAGTTAATTATAGCTCCAGACAAGAAAACTCCTGCAAATAGTGATCCAACAATCATAATACCTTCCAAAGCAATATTAATAATACCACTTCGCTCAGAAAACATACCTGCTAAGGCTCCTAACAATAGAGGAACAGCATATAATACAGTTTTAGATATAAGAATAGCTACAGTATCCATTAGTTAGTCACCTCCTCTTCATCGTTCTCGACGACATCTTCTTTTTTCTTAAATAAGGAGACTGTTTTTTCTTTAATTCGTTTAAATATATTTCCTTTACCAGTGCCACTATCATCATTTCCGTTAGAAAGTTTTCTTCTTATCATTTGACTAACAATTAATGCAAATGCACTAAAATATATAATTACAGATAAAATTATATTTGTAACTTCACTACTATAAACTCCTTCAAATGCTTGTCCACCAACATATAAATATCCGATGAATACACCTGAAACCACAATACCTAGAGGATTAGAAAACGCAAGTAATGCTACTGGTATCCCATTGAATCCCATAGGTAATAGTACACTATCTGTAGTAAATTGAATTGTTCCTGCTAAAAAACTTACAGCTCCAGCAATACCAGCTAAAGCTCCACTGATAATCATTGTTAAGACAATGGTTCTTTTTGCTTTAATACCAGCGTAAATACTAGCATCTTTATTATGACCACAAGCCTTTATTTCAAAACCAAATGTAGTTTTATTCATAACAATATAAATTATTATAGCTACAACTATAGCAATAATAATTCCAATATTAATGAAAGAACTACCCGTTAATTCTTTCAAACCTAGGTCTGGAAGTAATCCTGTTGGGTTATGATAAGCAATAGGATCAGTTCTATTACCTGGTGGTAATGTTCTAAGCTCTGGCAAGTTATAAAGAAGTAATTTTGTAAAATACAAAGCTACCCAGTTTAACATAATGGTTGTGATAACTTCATTAATGTTGAACTTAGCTTTAAAATATCCTGGGACAAATCCCCAAAGCCCACCAGTAATCATAGCAACTAATATAGCTGCCCACCATGGGAACCCCCATAAGATTACTGCAACTAATGAGAAAAATGCAGCTACAGTATATTGTCCGGTAGCACCAATATTAAATAAACCTGCCTTAAATGCAAAACCTACAGACAATCCAACAAGGATAAGGGGCGCTGCATTATATAAAACTTTAATAATTGATCGTGTATCTTTAAATGCATATGTTAAAAAATTATTAAATACTTGTACTGGCAAAGCATAATTTGACTCTGCTTTTGTTGCCTCCAAAATGTATAATAATATAAAACTCATTACCAGCCCAGCTAAAATAGCAAATAATGCTGAAATAAATGTTAATGATTTATCTGAAATCACTCTTTTTTTCTTTACCTGAGGTGATTTAATGTCTTTTAGCATTTGCTTTCACCTCTTTTTTTGGTGCTTTATCCTGTACTTTAGAACCAACCATATATAAACCAATTTCATTAGCTGATGTTTTCTTTGGATCTAATTCGGCAACTATTTCACCATTGTACATAACCAGAATTCTATCACTAATATCTAAAATTTCATCCAATTCAAGGCTTATCATTAAAATTGCCTTATCATTGTCTCTTTGTGCTATTAGGGTTCTATGTATATTTTCAATTGCACCAACATCTAATCCTCTTGTTGGCTGTACAGCTACCAACAATTTCGATTCGCAATCAATTTCTCTAGCGATAATCGCTTTCTGTTGGTTACCTCCACTCATGCTTCTAGCTGGTGTTGTAGCACCTTTACCACTTCTAATATCAAAGTCTTCAATTAGTTTCTCTGCATGTTCTATTACGCGAGATTTATTAATAAATCCTCGTTTATGGAATCCTTCTTGGAAGTATTTTTTTAAAGCTAAATTGTTAGCTAAATTGTAATCTAGAACTAATCCGTGTTTATGTCTATCTTCAGGTATATGACTCATTCCCATAAGGTTTCTTTCACGGATACTTTTTTTTGTGAGATCTTGTCCGTCAAGAAGTACTCTACCTTCAGAAATTTTTTCTAAACCTGTTATTCCATAAACTAATTCAGTTTGTCCGTTTCCTTCAATACCTGCAATACCTAATATTTCACCTTCATGAACTTGAAAAGAAACATTATTAACTGCATTATTTTTATGTGATTTACTAATTACTGTAATATTATCAACATCTAAAACCACTTTTCCTTTTTTCTTAACGTCCGATAATTTAACACCTTCAACATGTCTACCTACCATCATCTCAGATAGTTTTGAAGTTGTAGTATCTTTTACATCAACAGTACCAATATATTTCCCTTTTCTAAGAACAGAAACTCGATTACAAACACTCATGATTTCGTTCAATTTATGAGAAATGAAAAGGATAGATTTGTCCTCTTTAATTAAGTTTTTCATAATTTTCATTAATTCATCAATTTCTTGAGGTGTTAATACAGCTGTTGGTTCATCAAAAATCAATACTTCATTATTTCTATAAAGCATCTTTAAAATTTCAACTCTTTGTTGCATACCAACAGAGATGTCTTCAATAACAGCATCAACATCCACCTTTAAATTAAATTTTTCACTAAGGTTTACAACTTTATCGCGAGCCTCTTTAGTGGTTAGAAATCCATTTTTTGTTGGCTCTGCTCCCAAAATAATGTTTTCTAAAACTGTAAATACTTCCACTAATTTGAAATGTTGATGTACCATTCCAATACCCAAAGCATTAGCAGCATTAGGGTTAGCAATGTTCACAACTTCTCCATTTTTCTTGATAACGCCTTTTTCCGGAACATACAATCCAAACAAAACACTCATTAAAGTAGATTTACCGGCCCCATTTTCACCAAGCAATGCGTGAATTTCACCTTTTTTCAATCTTAGAGTAATATTGTCATTAGCAACAACCCCGGGAAACTCTTTACGGATGTTTTCCATCTCAATAATGTAGTTTTCCATACGAATCCTTTCCAAACAATACTAAATTTCAAATCTTATGTATATATACATACTGTTTAAAATATTATATCATAAATCAGAACTAAAAGGCAAAAAAAAAGAAAAGGGTTAGTCCCTTTTCTTATGTTCATTATTTTGTAATTTTATTGATCGTATTCTACTGTAACTAGTGATACTGTTGGAGCTGCATCAATAGCTGTACCTACTACTACAGTACCATCTACTAATAATGCGAAAATTGCATCATAATCTGCAACTGTGAAAGTATCAAATCCCCAAGAAGCATCTGCAGTTGGAAGACCAATACCGCCTGTTATAGCGCCAAGAACTGATGTTTTACCAGCATATAATGCTTGCCATGTCATTGAATTGTCATAGAATCTTGATAATGATCCATATACTGATGAAGTTAAACCTTTCATAGCAGAAGTAATAATTCTATCTGATTCAGCTACTTGATCAACGTCAACTCCAATAACTTTACCGTCAGTTGTGTTTTCAGCTGCAGCTACTACAGATAAGTATAATCCGCCGCCTGCTGCGAATACAACTTCAGTTCCACCTGAGTACCATAAATCCATTTTTGTTTCTAATTCTGGGCTTGCCCAAAATGCGTCAGCGTATCCAAATTTGATATTTACATCGCCAGCTGTTAAACCTAATTCGTCAGCAGCGTAGTCAGCTCCTTGAACATATCCGTATCCAAAACGTATAACAGCAGGAACTGCCATTCCACCCATGAATCCTAATTCTCTATATCCGTCCATAACTGCTGCGTATCCTGCAAGGAATCCAGCTTGTTCTTCTTGATATAATATGTTGTGAGTATTTTCTTTAGTTTCATAAGTTACATAGTCAGCAGTATGAGGTTCACCATCTAGTAATAAGAAAGCTATTGTTGGATGAGCTGCTTGTGCTTCATAAACAGCTGTTTCAAATAAATACCCTGGACATACTACAACTTTTGCTCCAGCTGCTATAGCTGCATCAATTGATTCAACTCTAGCTGCGTCACTATCTTCAGTTGGACGATAGTAAGTATAAGAAATATCATTATCTGTTGCATATTGAACTACACCGTTCCATGCACCTTCATTGAATGATTTATCATCAATGTTTCCTACGTCGGTAACAAGTGCAATTTCATAAGTAAGATCAGCTTCTGCAGTTGTTGCTTCTGTTGTTGTTGCTTCTGTTGTTGTTGCTGCTTCTGTTGTAGAAGCAGCTGTAGTAGCCTCTGTAGTTGTTTCGCCACATCCGACGAATACGAAACTAAGAACTACTAATGATAATAATAATACTAACTTCTTCATAATGATCTCCTTTTTATAAATTTTTTCTATAATTAACCATGTCTTGTTATCTGGCTATTACCAATCTTAACCGCCTAAATAGGCTTTAACTAATTGATCGTCTTTTAATAAATCTTCTGATTTTCCTTCAGATTTCACTTTTCCTAACTCTAAAACATACACATAATCAGCTATTTTTAGAGTTTGATAAGCGTTTTGTTCAACGATAAGGATTGTGGTTCCTTTTTCTTTTATTTGTTGAATCTTTTGAAATATTTCTCGTACAATTAGTGGTGCTAATCCTAGTGAAGGTTCATCTAGCAATAATAATTTTGGTTTCGCCATCAAGGCTCTACCGATTGCTAACATTTGTTGTTCTCCACCTGATAAAGTTGATGCTTGTTGTTTTTTTCTTTCTTTTAAAACTGGAAACAATATATAAACTTCTTTTAAGATTTCTTTTCTTAAATGTTTAGCTGATTTCTTAACCCCATCAATTACAGTAGACTTTAAAGAATATGCTCCAACATTTAGGTTTTCTTCAACTGTTAGTCCCTTCAGAATCAATCTTCCTTCTGGAGATTGAATAATTCCTTTAGCTGCTAATTTATAAGGTTCTAGATTAGTAATCTTTTCGCCTTTTAATAGAATCTCTCCACCACTAGCTTTAACAACACCATTGACTGTTCTAATAGTTGAAGTTTTCCCTGCTCCATTAGCTCCTAATATCGCCACAATGTTTCCTTCTTCTACTGATAAATTAATTCCTTTAATTGCTCTAATAATTCCGTAATCAACAATTAAATTTTTTACTTCTAACATCTTAGCCATTTTACTCACCACCTAAATAAGCTTCTTGGACTACTTTACTACTTTGAATTTCTTTAGGCGTTCCAATTGCTAATTTTTGACCAAATGAGATTGCACAAACTGTGTCACAGATATCCATAACTAATCCCATATCATGTTCTACCAAGAAGATTGTTGCTTGATAATCTTTTTGGATTTTTTTAATTGTATCAGCTAATCCTGTAGTTTCAGCGTCATTAAGGCCAGCTGCTGGCTCATCTAAGATAATTAATTTTGGATTAATCATTAAAGTTCTAGCTAACTCAATTTTCTTCAATATCCCATAAGGTAACCCTAACGGGTATTGGTAACCGTATTGTAATAAGTCTAAATCAAGCAAAATCTTCTCGGCTTTTTTTCTCATTACTATTTCTTCTTGTCTTAATAATCTTGAATTAAACAAATGTCCAAAGAAACCACTGCGATACATTGTATGAGCTGCTACTAATAAGTTATCGATAATATTTAATTCCCAAATCATTTCTACATTTTGGAAGGTTCTAACAATCCCTTCTTTAATAACATTATGCACAGCAATATCATTTAAATGAACTATTTCATTTAAGTTATTTTTGAAGTATATGTCTCCATCAGAGGGCTTATAAAATCTTGTTATACAGTTAAATACTGTTGTTTTACCAGCTCCATTTGGCCCAATCAAACCAAATACTTCACCTTCTTTGACCTCAAAACTGAGTTTATCAACAGCTTTCAACCCACCAAAATACATTGAAAGGTTATCAATTTTTAAGACAATATCTTCATCAAAAACTTCTTTCTTAACATTAACTTCAACTTTTGACAGTGAAGTTTTAAGTAGTTTTAAAGCAATTTGATGAGATTCAATTGATATATTAATTTTAGTTACAAATGCAGCTAACTTACTTGAAAACTTTTCTTCAATTTTTTGAACTTTTAAATGATATGCTTCATTGATAATTTTCTTATTTGATTCATATGCTTCTACATCAGTTTTTAAAGGGGTTTCGAGATAAAATTTATCTTTTATACTAGCTAATATGTTATTCTTCTCAATTTTTAAGTTTTCAAGTTCTCCAGTATCTTGTGCGTTATTTCTTATCAGCGCTTGTTTTGCTGCCCTTTCTTTCCAGGAAAATTTATCTTCGATTTCTTGTTTAGCTTCATCAAATTCTTTTTGTACAAAATCCGATTTGATTCCGGCTTTTATTTCAAATGGTAATAATTGATTTTTATATTTTAAATCTAATATCTTAAGTTTATTTGCTTTTATAGATTCTAGATAACTAGTTCTAATTGGAAGGAAGCTTGAATTAAAATCATGTTTTGTTTGATGACTTTTAATTCTGCCATTAATCCAAGATATTTTTATCTTATTCAGAATCGACGCCATACTTATATTCCCTCCTTCGTTGTTTCCAAATTCTTATTTTCGCTTTTAGTTTAAAACTAATTGTGTTAACTAGCCTAATTAAACCACCAGGATAGAACATAATAACAACAATAATCAATACTCCATTGAATACAACACTAATGGCTGGATTTTCAATAAATAGAGGTATTTGTTGAAATACAGCTAAATTTAATCCAAAAATCATGAAGGTTCCTAAAACAATTCCATAAATTGATTGTGCCCCACCAACAATAACTGCAGCTAAAATATTAAGTGAGAATGCTAATGACCACGAAGTTGGAATTGTAAAAGATACGTAAGACATGTAGAATACACCCCCAAGGAATGCATATACACTTGATGTTATAAATGCTAATAAACGATATTTAAATATACTTACACCCATTGCTTGAGCAGCTGATGACGAGTTTCTCATAGCCAGTAATGCTCTACCAGTAGGACTTTTCATAATATTTAAAGTCAAAATCATTATGGCAAACATAAATACAGCTAGTATTACAAATATCGTATTGTGATCAATATTGATTATATTTTTAAATAATACTAATCCATTGATTCCTAAACCATTAGTTCCATTAGTAATATTTACAGCATTTTTAAATACTTCATTTAATATCTCTGATAGTCCCAAAGTAATAATCGCCAGATACATTCCTTCAATCCGAAGGGATATAAACCCAACAATTGTACCAATTACAATAGCTCCAACTATTGTTATTAATATAATCAAGAATATTGATACTTCTAAATTTTTTGTGAAATAACCAACTATATACGTACCAATCCCAACGAATCCTGCAGTACCTAACGATGCTAGCCCTGCATATCCTAGCAAGATACTGAACCCTAAGGCAATAATAATATAAATCATTGTTAACCCAAAAGCTCTTAATATAGTGATTGGAACATCTACTCCAACTACTCTAAGTAATTGAACTACCAGCATTAATAATGTTAATATTACAAATCCAAAATATGGATGATTTTTAATTGCTTGAATTTTTGCTTTTCTTTCTTTATACATTTCATTTTTATATAGCATAATTACACCTTCTTCGCAATCGGATTACCGAATAAGCCAAAAGGCTTAACTAATACGATAACCAAAATAATTATGTAAACAACAGCATTTTGCCATAAAGGTACAACAAATACTAATAAACTAGTTAAAACAGGTATTAAGATACTCGCTACTAAAGGTCCTAAGAAAGAAGAAAAACTTCCCAGAATAGCCGCCATGAATCCATTGACCTGAGTTGGTATCATTAATGCAACTTGAACGTTACCACTATTAGGCGCTAGAATAACTGCTGCAACCCCTCCTAAGAGGCCTGCAATTCCCCAGCTAAACGCTGTGATCATTCTAGTGTTAACTCCCATCATACTAGCGACAACTTCATTAGAAGCTGTAGCTCTTACACCTAAGCCCCACTTAGTAAAACGAAGTGCTGAGAATAGAAGTCCTAATAGTACAATTGAGATACCTAAAGCATATATTGCGCTTACTGTAATTGATAATGTTTTTCCAAATAGTGTAAATATAACATTTGGATCATATGAAATTCTAGGAATTGTTATTGGTAATGTTCCAAAGATAATTGGAATTGCCCCAGAAAAAACTAGAACTAACCCCATTGTAATCATCTGTTTACCTATAGGCGTTCTTACTTTGGATTTTCTAATGATAAACACGTCAATACAAACTCCCAATAAGAAGGCGGTAATTCCTCCTCCTAAAACTCCAAATAATACTATAGTAGTATTTCCAAGTTCGGTATATGTAGCTGCAAAATGAATAATCAATCTAGCAGCTGCGAAAGCTCCAAATGTAGCTACCATCCCCTGTGAGAAATTAGTTGTAGTTGATGTTTTAAAAATCAAAACTATTCCTGTTGTTGCTAATGCCAAAACACATACTTGTGTAATTGAATTAACAATTGTTTGCATAAAGAAAAACCCTGGATCAAAAAATTCTGGTATAACCTTAAATATTCTTAGGAACAGATAAAATATCCCGATTCCTAAAAGAACATTTATCATGATATTTTGTATTTTACTTTTGTTTTTAATTTTTCTTAAAAAGACTAAATTAACAATTGCGTATATAGCAACTAAAACAATAACAAATATAAATGTTTTCTGCCAAAACCCAGTTGTATCAAACATTAAGCCTCACCCCACTTAATAATATTAGCCGCCCAAACATAACCTATACCCGCAGCTAACATACAAATCACAGATCCATCTTTAACTTTCCTTTGCTCAAGAGCCAAATGTAAAGATAGGATTTGGTCTACTTGACCTATATGTCCGTAATCTTCTAAATATATTGTTTGTTTTTCTGTTAATCCTAATGCTTCTAAAATACCTAAGTGTCCTGATTTTTTAATATGTAAGACAGCTAAATAATCAATATCTTTTCTTTCAAAATTAGATTTTCTTAATGCATTATCAATACATTCAATCCAGTTTGGCATAGAAACTTTATTTAATCTCTCTTTCATCTTAACTGGATCCATTAATCTTAAAGATTTTTTTGACTCTTCTAAATTTTTATGAGTTATTGGATTTTTAGTCCCCCCAATTTCTACCCCAGCAGTTCTTGACAAAGAACCATCAGCGATAATATGAGAGCCAAATAAAATATTTCTATTATGGTTTTTCTTAAGTATAATTGCACCAGCACCTGCACTTAAGTTATACATCATAGACATGTGTTTATCTGAGTAATCAACAAAATCACTGTTTCGATAACCACCAACAACCAAAATTAAATCAATTTCATCGTCAGCTATTAACATATCTTTTGCCATTTTCATTGCAGATACAGTTGTACAGCAACGATTTGCAACATCTATACCCCAAGCATTTGTAGCCCCAATTTTATCTTGTATATATAAAGCTGAAGTTGTTAAAGGATATTCTTTCCATTCTTCTCCAACGCAGATGACAACATCTATATCTAGAGGATTGATTTTCGTATTCTTTAAAACATTAATTGCTGCATAGACGCCCATCTCTTGGGTTCCGTCTAATTTACCAGGTTTAAGCTTTGTTTTTATTCCTAATTTATTAATTACAGCATCTTCTGTCCACATACCTTGTGTTCCGTCACTAATTTCTTTTGCTGTAACTTTAGTTTCTGGTAAATATATTCCTGTGCCTACAATTCCAACAGTTGGTTTTTTCATAAAATCACATCTTTCTTGATTAAAAAATTAATATTAAAGTCTCATTCCACCATCAACTTGAATTGTTTGACCAGTAACATATGAAGCATCATTACTAGCTAAAAATAATGTTGCTTTAGCAATTTCTTCTGGTTGTCCTAAACGTTTTAACATTGTCAATTTAGCAAATTTGTCTAACAACTCTTGAGGAACTGTTTTTAAGATATCTGTCATAGTATATCCAGGTGCAATTGCATTAACTCTTACAGGAACACCTTTTCTAGCAAATTCTTTAGCCCATGTTTTAGTTAAACCAATTATCCCTGCTTTTGTAGCTGCATAATTAGCTTGACCAATATTTCCAAATACTCCAACTACTGAAGAAACATTAATAATTGATCCTCCACCAATAGTTTCCATTTGTGGTCCAATATATCTTACTAAATTGAAAACACCTTTTAAGTTAACATCTAAAACAAGATTCCATTGTGCATCAGTCATTTTTCTAGTCATTGAGTCTCTTGTTATACCAGCGTTGTTTACTAAGATGTCAATTTGTCCATATTTTTCAATTGCTGCATCAAAGAACACTTTACAGCCTTCTGAATCAGCAACATTCAATTTAAAATAATCAACATTTTCCATTTCATAAGTCATCTCTGCCATATCACAAGCGATAACTTTGGCACCTTCTCTAGCAAATTCTATTGCTATTTCTTTACCAATTCCTTTTGCAGCTCCAGTAACAACTGCTATTTTACCTTCTAATCTCATTATTACTACCTACTTTCTTTTTATGATGATACCAGTTCCCATTCCACCGCCGATACATAAGCTAGCCAAACCGATATTTAATTCTCTTTTCATTAGTTCATGTATTAAAGTAACAACTATTCTGTTACCTGAAACTCCAACTGGGTGACCTAAAGCAATAGCTCCACCATTAACATTAGTTCTTTCAAATATTTCAGACATAGTTAAATCATGTTCTTCTGCTAATTCAGTAACAACTCCAATAGATTGAGAAGCAAAAGCTTCATTTAATTCTATTAAATCCATATCAGATAAATTCATTTCAGCTGATTTCAATGTGTTTCTTACTGCTGGTACCGGTCCTAATCCCATTACGCTTGGATTTACTCCAGCTTGTCCTATAGCCACAATTTCACATAAAACAGGTAAATTATGTTTTTTAACCATTTCTTCACTAGCAACTACTACAAAAGAAGCTCCATCGTTAATACCTGATGAATTCCCCGCTGTAACTGACCCATCTTTTTTAAAAGCAGGTCTTAGTTTCGCAAGTATTTCAGGAGTAGTTTTTCTATTAGGATATTCATCTGTATCGAAAACAATAACTCCTTTTCTTGTTTTTATTTCAATAGGAATAATTTCATCTTTAAATCTGTCAGAATCAACTGCATTAATTGCTTTTCTTTGTGATTCATAAGCAAATTTATCTTGCGCTACTCTGGAAATATTATGTTTATCAACAATATTTTCAGCAGTAATACCCATATGCATTTTTCCAAAAGCGTCAGTTAATGCATCTTTAATTATATGATCTTCAACGTTCATCGCTCCCATTTTATGTCCCGATCTTGATCTACCAGAAACCATGAATGGAGCACCAGACATTGACTCAACTCCACCAGCTACAACTAATTCGCTAAACCCTGATTGAATTCCTATATATGCATTCATAATTGACTTCATCCCACTACCACATACCATATTAAGTGAATATGCTGGAACTGTTTCAGGAATACCAGATCCGATAGATATTTGTCTTGCAATACCTTGACCTATATTAGCGGGTAAAATATTTCCAACAATAACTTCTGATATTTCTTCTTTAGGGACTTTCGTCTCTTCTAATAATTTTGATAGTACTTGAACTCCTATATCGCTAGGGTGTACATCTTTTAACGCACCTAAAAAAGCACCAATAGGACTTCTTTTAGCACCAACTACAAAAACTTTTTTATTCACAAACTGCCTCCTTGAATATATTTTGCATTTACATATGAATATTTATTCATATTTTTATTAAATTTTATTCTATTTTATCAAAATTGTCAAGCGCTTTCATCAAATGAAAATATTTACATAAATAATGCGTTTTCTCTAAAAACAGCCACACAACAAGAATATCGCCAAAAACAGCGTTTTTAAACTCAAGTTGTTTTCAATGAGTATTAATTCTAAAAATATGAGATATTATTCATATGAATGATTTTTCAGTTTAGTCTTGTATTTTCAAGGTAGTTGATATACAATAAATTTGGTGATAAAATGAAAAAACAAACTTACCGTCTGCCAAAAACAAAAGTCGGCGAAAGATCATTTAAGAAAATAATTAGAGCCGGTAGATTGCTTTATGCAAAAGATGGATATCAAAGTACATCTATTAACAATATCATAGCAAAAGCCAAGGTTGCCGCAGGTACCTTTTATATTTATTTTGATAATAAACTAGCTTTATATATGTATCTTTTAGAAGAATATAGAGTTAAAATTCGACAAGCTTCAACTAATGCAATTGAAGGATTAACGTCTAGATATGATATAGAAAAAGCAGGATTAAAAGCTTTTATCACATATGTTAAAAAAGATCCTTTAGCATATAAAATAGTTTGGGAGTCGTTATTTGTAGACTATACCATCTTCATGAATTACTACAAATCATTTGCTGAATCATATTTGTATCATCTAAAAAGCGCAGTTCAAAGCGGTGAATTAAGAGACGATATAGATTTAAAAACTGTATCATATGTTTTAATGGGTATATCCAATTTTGTTGGATTACAAGTAATTTTTAATCAAGAATCCGATGATATTGATATTGATTATGTTGTTGAAGAATCTATGAAAATACTTAAAAACGGAATGTTCAAATAAAAAAAAGGAGCTTAAAGCTCCTTTTTATTTGTTATGTGATTAAATGTTGACATATCCCATGGTGGATCATTAAGAACCACTTCTATTTCATCAACTGATTGTGGATGATTAAAGAAATACCCCTGCATGAATCTAACATCATTATCATAAATTGCTTGAATCATAGATTCGTTCTCTAATCCTTCTGCGATAACAATCTTTGAATTTTCTTTTGCATTTTTAATAACTGTCTTAATCTGATTTATATCTTCCCCATTTTCATATAATTGAGTTACAAATGCTCTAGTTATTTTAAATATTCCTGGAATAATATCTTTCATATCTTGGATAATTGCAAAATCAGGTCCAACATCATCTATCGCAATTCTAAATCCATACTTTCTAAATTTAGCTATATTTTGCATCGCTGCCTGATTTTTTAGAATACCATAATAATCAATTATTTCTAAACAAAATCTTTCAGGGCTTAATCCATACTTCTCTGTAATTTTGAAGAACTGTTCTGGTAACCCGGATACTTCTAATTGCTTTGGACTTAAGTTTGTAGAAATAAACATATCTCTTACTCTGTATTTTTGGGTCCAAAATTTAAATTGAGCAACTGTTTTTTCAAACCCCCAAGCACCAAACCAAACAATATCTCCTGTAAGTTCCATAACATTAATAAATCTTGATGGAGGTAAGATGCCCATTTTAGGATGATTCCATCTTAGCAATGACTCTAATCCGATGATGCGACCCGTTTTAATATCAATTATTGCTTGATAGTACAGAATAAATTCATCATTCTTAATTGATTTCTTAATTTCTTGATAATAATCAATGTTAAATTTTTCACTCTGAATCAAATCTTCAGAAAACATTTTAAAACTATTCTTACTCTCTTTTTTTGATACATATGTTGCAAGCTCCGCATTTTTCAATAATTGTTTAGCATTAATTCCGTCATAAGGATAAACAGCAGCCCCAATAGAGGCCGTTAAATTGTCTTCAATCGATTTTAATGGTTCTCTAAAGAGTTCTAACAACTCATCGCCAATAGAACTTATATGTTCAGTATCAACTGTGTCTTTATAATAATAAAGAAAAGTATCTTCTTCCAAGTGCCCAAATAAAGCTTCTTTTGAACAATACTTGCCTAATTTCTTTTCAATCTCTTGGATAACCTTGTCAATAGTTTTTTCATCATAGATATCTGCTACAGCTGTTTTAAAGTTGTCAATATTAACATAATACAAAACGCCTAATTTACCTTCAGGTGTTTTTTTAACTGCATATTCAATAAAAGAAAGTATATTTTTGACTTTTGGTTCATCAACATCAGTTAATAACTTACTAACATCATCTCCAGAATCTTCAAGCATTTCATCTTCATCACTAATTGCTTTCTTATTCTTTCTAATTTCTCTCATTTCATGAACTAAATTTCGATAAAGAAAAAATAATGCAACTCCTGTTAATGCAATTATTACTATCGCAGCTACTAATTCAAATGCATCTGGTCCTGATGCTGCAAATTTTATTATATTCATAACTATTCCCTCGATTCATTTCTCTGAGAAAAATATTCTACTCTTTTTGTCTTTGAAAGTTTATGAAATTTATCTAAAAACTCATATAAATCATCAATTATTAGTGGTTTCGAGAATATATACCCCTGGATAACATCTGTTGATATTTCTCTTAAATATTCATACTGCCTTCTTGTTTCAACTCCTTCTGCTATAACTATCATATCTAAATTATGAACTAAATTAACAATAGTACTAATAATTCTATGATCTTTTTCATTGCCAAATATACCGTCAACAAATGATTTATCAATTTTAAGATTATCAAATTTAATTTGTCGCAAATATGTTAGAGATGCATACCCAGTACCAAAATCATCAAGCGACAATTTAATACCCATGCTGTGCAAATCCTCAATGGTATCTTCTAACATTACAGACGCTTCAATAAACACGCCCTCTGTTATTTCTAGCGTCAAGAAATTAGGATTGATATCTGTTTCCTTAACAATGTTTCTAAGAATTGTCATAAAATTTCTTTGCAAAATTTGTACTGGTGAAATATTAACACTCATCACAAAATCTTTTCCAAGTTTTTTTCTAATAAGAACTTGCGTTTCACAAGCTTTTCTTAAAATCCATGTTCCTAATGGAATAATTAAATATGATTCCTCTGCATTAGCAATAAATACTGTTGGTCCAATTTCACCTAAAGTTGGTGAATTCCACCTAGCTAAAGCTTCAAACCCATATACTTCATTATTAGTTCTTATTAATGGTTGAAATTTCAAATATATTTGGCCTTTATCAACTGCCTGAGATAACCTTTCGGTAATTTCTGCTTGGTAACTAACTGATCTTGCAATCTTTTCATTATAGAAAATAATTTTCTTATTGCCAAATTCATTTGCCTTAAATAGTGCTGTATCACATTTTTTAATTAACTCATTCAAATCTCTACCATCAGTAGGGTAAATAGAAACTCCAATGTAGAACTTTATTTCTGCTTTAAGATTTTTAACAATTATAGGATCCTTAAAGTGAATTAACAATTGACTTAAAGTATACTCAACTTGCTCTAAAGAATTGAAATTGTCTTTAATATATACGAATTCATTTCCGCTATTAGAGAATAGATTTGTTTCTGTCCTTAAAGCTTTTCTAAGCTCATCAGCAATTGCTTTAATTAAATTATCTCCAATTAAGTTACCTTTGGTTACATTAATGTTTTTTAGGTTCCCAACTTGAATCAAACATACTGCCGCTCTTTTATTCGACTTAAAAATAGTCTCATCAACTTCTGCTGTTGCAGATGCGCGACTTTTAAGCCCGGTTAGCATATCATATGCTAAAGTATCATAAGTTGCCTTTAGCTGCTGATCTATTTCTGTAGACATCATATTAATGGCGTCCCCAATTTTTTTAAATTCACTAGCTTCTCTTATATTTACATGCGTTTCATAATTACCATTCTTAATCTGTTCAATAGAAGATAATATTATATTTATTGGTTTTAAAGAATTTTTAATTGATTTCCTTATTAAAAATGTCACTAAAGCTATCGCTCCAATTGAAAATGCTAATAAAATTATAAATATAATTTCTATTTCAAATCCTAGCGGTAAATTATATAAAGTAATTGTAGTAAACGGTGTGTTTTCTATCTTAGAATGCATTACTATATATTTTCCACTTATCAGATTAAATGATTCATACTCAGATAAATCTGGATTACTAATAATGTAATTTAATCCTAATTCGCCATACCCATTTGCCACATCTAAAGCTTCTATAGCATTAATGTCTTCCATAGTATATTCAGAATCTTGATCGTTAGAAAAATACATTATCTGTGGTGATGTTTCCAAATCTGAAACAACAATTATTTCACTGTTTACATGGATTCTTTCTTCAGTAAATTCATTTAACAAAACAGCTAAACTTTCTAACTTAATATCAATGCCTACAAAACCTATCGCTGCTTGATTATCATAAACAATCTCTACATAACTAATTACATAATCGCCAGTTAATCCGTCGACGTATGGACTTGTTAAAACTCCATCATTCGCTGATAAAGACGTATACCAAGGTCTTTTTGTTAGTTGCCAATCAGACAAAGAGAGTTGCCCATCATGCGTTACACCACAACCATCAGTCCCAGAAGAACATTCAATATCGGTTGCTATATATGCTAAGTCATACAAATCATCTTTTTGGTAATCCACAATTGAGCCAGCTTTGTTTAGATAATTTAATAAAATATTATAATTCACATCAGCTTCTAATATAACAGGATTGTTCCCGCTATTTATATATTTTATGTAATCAATAATATCCTCGTCTTGTGCTAGCTTATGAACATCAGATTTAACATCATTAACAATATCCGCAAACATCGTCTCAACAACTTGATTTTGGTAACTAGAATTATCAACTCTGTCACTATTTAAATTAAAATAATATAAGAATAAAGCAGTCCCTAAAATAATCACTAAAAATACCGCATCTAAAAAGACAGTAAGACTACCGATTTTTCTAATCAAGCTATTTTCTTTTATAACTCTTTTCTTTTTTCCTTTTTGTTTGGAACGCGTCTTCTTTTTTGGCATATTAATCTCCCACTACTTGTTCAGTTATATATGGTATTATAATGAAACGGCGATATTTGAAACCGTATAGTATGATGTGGCTAATGTTATTCAACCAGTATATTTTATCACAAAACTATCATCTAAATCATAACCTTGTGTAAATCTTCTTTATTATCTTCAAAATCTGTATATAAAAATGAGCCCTTGTCTATGACTCGCATTTTTTTACTTCTAAGAATAAAAAAATGCCCTCGTCATAATTGACAACGGCAACTGGCTACCATCTCTCGAAGGCCCTATAGCTTTGCGTCACTAACTTTCATTAGCTTTGCTATTTACACTGTTCATTATAAATTATTATGCCTATTTTGTCAATATTTATGTAATTACGTCAGTTATTTGCTTATGATTATTATTAAAATATATATATATTATATGTTTAAAAGACTATTAAAACATAAGCGACAAGCATAAATCATAAAATTATCACAATAATATTATTGTTTTTAATGCAAAATGATGATATCATAGAAATTGCGAAAATTAGTAAGGAGTGTTATAGATGAAAGGTATATTTACAAAAAAAGTACTTGTCATAGTTTCAGTAGTAACGGCTATAGTTTTAGGGGCTGTAGTGCTTGCGTTCGCTACTGGGAATACCTACTACCCAAGCTTATCAGATCCTGATGGCGTTTTTTATCAAAGAGTTGATAGTAGTGGCAATGTATTGTATGAAATTACAAATGAAGAAATTTTTGAGAATGTTAAAAGTAATGATGGTGTTCAACAATTATTATTTTTAGTCGATTCACTTATCTTAGAAGATTATATAGATGATGTCACAGATGAAGAAATTGCTGAAAAATTGCTTCAGTTAAAATTCTTAACAAGTGATCCAGATGAGTTAGCTGAGATTAGCGATGAAGACAAGCAAGAACTTGAAAAAAGTTTTGGACAATTAATGATATTATCAGGTTTTGAAAGTAACCCTGATGATTACGCTAAATTAATGGTTGCTAGAGAGAAATTCGTTTGGGATACAGCTATAGAAAATGACGAAGTCAGAGAAATTGATGTAGTTCAAGCTTATATAAACAGTTATTTTGAAGATATTTCTGCTATTAAAATTAGATTTACTAGCATTAATGACGCAGATGCTGTTTTACAAAAATATAATTTATTATCTTTATTAAATAGAGGTTTGAGAGAATATAATGGTTATATTTTTATTGATGAAGAAGAAAAAGATGCGAGCGATACTAATATAGCTGAAGCATATATTTCAATTGACACTTATTATTTTGATGAAGATGATAATATTCTAGACTTAGATGATGAAATCATTTATGAGCTTGGTGCCAATGATATTTATACAGATACCGATAGCGAAGAATACCATTTAAATGTTGCTGGTGATTTACTTGATATAAGTGAAGTAATCATTTCAAACACAGTAATATTCGCTACAAAAACTGAAGCTCAAACACATAAAGATAATAATTCTGAATTTTATACTGTTGACAGAACTGATCCTTTTGATATGAGCGAAACTATTCAAGTATTAGACTCTACTGCCGCTGTTGCTTTCACAATTGACCCTGATGGGCATATTTGGGATACAGGCAGCAATGATGTAACTTATACAACAGATTTAGTTGTAAATAAAGTGTTTACTGCTATTGAAGATGTAAATGTTCCTACTTCAAATAACTCTACAGAATTAGATGATGATGAAGTATTGGCTAAATATATTGAAATGTACAATTATGTTTATGGATTATACAGAGATTCATTACCTGTTGGTGGAACTGTTGAAGATTTAGTTGCACTAGATAATGAAGATTTATTATTTAACTATAGTGAAGAAAGTAAAACAAAATCTGCTGTTACTGATTATATGTTTAAATCTTTAAGCATTGAACATGATACTAGATATTCAATACATCCAGTAACATTACAAACTGGTAGCAGTAACTCATACTACTTAATGTATAAGTTAACAGAAGCTGATAAAGAAGATGTTTCAAGCGTTCTATTTGATTCAATTGAAACTACCATTAACCTTCCAAGCAGCATCGGAACTTCAATTGAACTTCCTACTTCAAGTTATTATGACTCAACAATTGTTTGGACAACTGATGATACAGACATAATGTCTATAACTGGTGAAGTAGTAAATCCTACTACCGATACTGAAGTTGAGTTAACATACACTATAACCTGCTTAGGAGATATGAGAACTAATTCAATAACTGTTACTGTCTTAAGCGAGGGTGAAAATAGCGAAGTTGTAGATTTATCTGAAACTCCGCTTGAATACAAAGACGTTGTTAATAATCTAACTGCTTATCTTGATTTAGAAAGCGAATTATTCAATGATTATGTTTATGGTGCTAATGGTCAAACTAATATCAATACAACATTGAATGATACTAGAACAGATCTTGGATTTAAAATTAATGATTATTATATTGCTTTAGATTACAAAAATATTGATACAAGTTATGTGTTTGAAGGAAATGGTGACAAAACTATTCTAGCTTCTTTAGATAAGACGCTTGATTCAGAAACGGCAGTTGAAATTACTGCTGATGACTTATTAGAATATGCCATTACTAAAAATGCTGCTCTATATACTGTCTATACATCACAATTCAAAGAGTTAATAAGCTCTTCTTATTACGAAGATGTATTTGGTACTCAAACAAATGTTCAAAGGAACAATTCAGATCGCATGGATGAAATGTATAATCAAATAGATCAAGCAAAACAATACTACACATATTTGCAAAATCTTTATGCACAATATGGTTTATCATTTAACTATAATTCTTTCCAAGACTATGCATTTTCACAGTTTGATGTAAAAACTGAATTAGGTTTATTAAAATATTTTGTAGCTGCTGATTTGCAACCATACTTAATTAATGAAACTAACGAAGTTGAAGGTATTGTAGAAAAATTACTACCAACAGTTCAAGAAAATTATGAAAACTATTTCAGCCTAAATGTATCTCATATTCTAACGTATATCGATTTCGATGAAGATGGTAATGCTGATGATTTCACTGAGTACTATGAATCATTAACACCTGCCGAATTATCAGTGTTTGATGCTTTACGAGCAGATCTTGAAAATACATTAAATGACTACACTGGTACTTTCGCTGAGTTAATCTCAGAATACAGCGACGCTACTAGAGAAGATGAAACTTGGGGAAGATTTAAACAAAATGGTTTCTTTATGATGACTGAAGATTTAAATATTGTTGATAAAGATGACAATACAATTACTCATTCATTGAATTATAATGGCCAATATGGTGTTAAAGGCTTATTTGTAGAAGAATACGTTGACGCATTAATTGCTTTATATCAAGAATATCAAAACCCATTAAATGTTGATCTAGATGAATTATACTCAAATACAGTTGATACTCAATTTGGATTACATATAATAAGAGTTACACAAGGTGATGATTTTGATAAACCTACATTTGAATTTGCTGAAGAAGATTCAGCTAATCCTCAATTTTCTGTAGGCTTAGAAAATAGTGAAGAAACACCTACACTAGAACAAATAGAGCTTTATGCTCAATATAAATTCTATACTCTAATCTATGATATGTCTCAAGTAGATGTAGAAGAAAAATATGGTATAGATGCACCTAAATTCCCAGAAAGCTTAAGTTTAGCATTTAATGCATATTTTGAAGATTTAATATCATCAACATACGTTATCGCTGTTCTTAATGTGAATATGGCGGAACGTTTAGGTGACGGCCAATTCATGACTAATGATTATTCATCAAAAACTGATCAACAACTTAAAGATATGCTAGTTGATGTTTATGACATATATTATGATGCAGTTTTCGGAGATTATACAACAGAATAAATATTAAAATATAAAAAAAATAACTGATGTGAAAACATCAGTTTTTTTTTATTCCTTTGTAAGTTTATGCTTATAATATCTTTCTCGTTCTAATACGCCGATACTACTTGTTAGGTGACCTGTTTCAATTAGATTTAATTCTTCTCCTAATACAGTAGCTTTTGAATCAATGTTATCAATAAAATGGATAATTAACGCTTCAGCTATGTTTGGTTTTCTTGGTGATCCAAAATTACCATAATAATGATGACTAATAATTATATGCTGCAACAACATAGCTTCTTCTTCGTCTTGATAACTTAACTCATTAGCAACATTATTTATAAGATTAGCTCCCATTGTAATATGTCCTAGTAATTTACCTTTTATTGTATATTCACTGCCTTCATAAGAATCAAATTCAAATATTTTACACATATCATGTAAAATTATGCCCGCATTCACTAAATCTTTTGATAAGAATGGATATACAGAGAAGAATCCTTTTGCAAGCATTAACATTGAATGAGTGTGATAAGCTAATCCAGAGATATATGCATGGTGAAATTTAGTAGCCGCCGGATAAAGATAAAAATCATCCTTATGTCTATTATAAATTTTCATTGTTATATCTTTAATAACTTTATTATCTAAACTAAATAAAATCTCTTCAATATCCTTCTTGATCTTTTCAATCTCAATTGGTGCATAATGATAGAAAAACTTTAGTAGTTTTTCCTTTCTTGCATCAGTAATTTCCAGTTCACCTAATAACACTCTTGATGATGCAAAGTAATGAACTTTGTCTTTAAACTGAATCGTTTCAGTTTCAAAAAAGTATATTTTATTTAACGAAACCTCTTGTTCCTTCTGTATTCTGACTATAACATTTTCTGATTCTTCTGTAAGAACATTTACTGGGTATGTATCATATGTTGAATCATTCTTCTGTAAAACTTTTCCAAAGAAAGAAAGTTTCTTGCCAACTTCTATCATTCGTTTATTCCTTTCTAAAGATATATGCTCCTATATCTTTCAATAAGTATGAAGATTCCTCTTCAACTTCATAATTTTCTGTTGTCGCTAACATTATACCATATCCCTCAGGTATGACTATTGTTTCTTCTTGAATGTTAGGTTTAAATACAATTAATAAATTGCATTTTTGATTGAAGTGCATCATTATTGATTTTGATTTTAATTCAATTAACTCAACTGCTTGATTGATTTCTGAGGTTGATTTCAATTTAAAGCATTTATAATTTTTTCTTAACTTAATTAATTCTTTAACTAAATCGACTGTTTTACTAAACTGATCTCTTCTATTCCAATCAATAAGATTAATTTCATCGCTAGAACGATAAGAGTTATGATCTTTCTGTTTAGTTCTCAAAAACTCTTGCCCAGAGTGAATAAATGGTACTCCCTGAGATAATAGCACCATAGCAATTCCAAGTAGTTGCTGTTTTTCAATCAGATTGATATCATCGGTGATGTATAATGCTTTATCAAAGTATGTAAGGTTATCATGACACTCAACATAATTTATGCTTTGAGTTGTATATTTAAACATATATCGATTATTTGCACCGCCTAGAAGCATTTGCTTAACTATTTCAATTTCATCTGTATTTCCCATAGTATAACCAGATAAATCATCCTTAAAAGTAGCCCCTTTGATTGATTCTCTAAACTTATCGTTGAAGAACCCAACTGTATGAATAACCTTTTTGTTTGCCATATGAGCCATGCGGTCAGTTAAATTGGATGAGTACATATTCCAGCCTTCACCGTACATGATAATATGATTACTTAAATCATGCAGCTCCTGTCTTACTTCATTAATGGTTTCATAATCAATAAGCCCCATTAAATCAAATCTAAAGCCATCTATTTTATATTCCTTAGCCCAATAAAGTACATTATCAATAATTAACTTTCTCATCATTTTCCTATGACTAGCAATATCATTGTCACATCCGGAAATATTAGTTAATATGCCTTGCTTATCTACATGAAACGAATAACCAGGCACTAGCCTTTCATATGGAAACTTATTCGCGTCATTCACATGATTAAACACCACATCCATTACAACTGAAATATTGTTTTCATGAAGTTTATCAATCATAATTTTTAATTCATTTATTCTTGCGTAAGGATCATTGGGATTTGTTGAATACCAACCTTCAGGAACAAAAAATTGAACTGGATTATAACCCCAATTATACTTTAAATCAACATTATTTTCATCAACACCTTCGAAATCAAAAATCGGCATTAATTGAACGTGGGTTACGCCTAGTTCCTTCAAATAATCAATACCAGCTGACAATCCATTTTCTGTTAAAATGCCTTCTTCTGTTATACCTAAGAACTTACCCTTGTTTTTGAAATTCATTAAAGGATCAATAGTAAAATCTCTAACATTCATCTCATAAAGTATAGCGTCATTAAGACTTCCTGAAAAATCAGAATTGTATTCCATTTGATAAAATTTAGATTTGTCTACTACAAAAGCATACTCACCATTTGCGTTAGAAGTAATTGCATATGGATCTTGAACAACGCTTTCCTTACCATTTACAAAAACTATAAATCGGTATTTATACCCCTCATAATCTCCTTCTAATTCTATCCTCCATACGCCAGAGTTCTTATATGTTAAATCAGCAATAATAGAATCGCCTTTTGAGGATCCTAATTCTATTTTTACATACTTAGCAACTGGAGTCCAAATCTTGAACTTTGTACTTGTTTTAGTATATGTGAATCCTAAGTCATTTTTTTTATACTGATATACATTATCGAAAAGTTCAGTGCGAACAATCTTTCCTGTATATAGTTCTGACATCTCATTATTCTGATTCTCTACAAAATACGTTTTACCTAAATCTATGTATGCATCAAAAAAACAAACTAATTTGATTTCTGCGCCCAAATTAATTTTTTGAGAAATATTCAATTTAATTATCTCATCATTACCAACCAAAAAATACTTATTGATATCGTGATAATTCTTAATTGGAACTATAATTGTAAGTTCATCAAAATCATCTAAATAACAATAAAATGGTCTATTATTTTTTTTCATATTTCTTCTCCAAAATCTTCATTGTGTAATTTTTTATTTCTTGATAATCATTGTTAATTTGACCACTTATAACTTGATAAGTAATATCATCGATAATATCACCAATTATTTCGGCATTACTTAATGTTGATAACTCTAAAATATCTTGTCCTTTAAATTTCAAATCACAAGTTCTATATATAGGTAAATTATCATATATTTGATTAATTATATTTTCTTGGTTATTACTAGGGTTTATAAGGCGTGAAATATTGTTAGCCATCAAAGGAAGATCCTTCCCTAATCGGAAAATGATCATTTCATTGAATTGATCATTTTCTGTAACAGTTATTAATTCTATAATTTTATTAATAATTGCTCTTTCTTTATTAGAAAATCGCCATATCTTAGGAATATCAATTTTTTCAAGATAGAAACATAATGCAAAAAACTCTAAGTACTCAACTTCATACCCTTCATGTTTCGAAAGTAGATTTATCCCCTTTTCAAGTTGTGGAAAGACATCGCTAATATTGGCTTCCAACATTAACTTAAGTGCTTTTTCCTTATATGGATAAATTAAGAGTTTTTTCAGTTCTGAAAGTATTCTTTCATTAGAAATCTCGGCTAGCAACCTTATATTTTTCATTATACTTTTAAAGGTTTTTTCCTCAATATCAAAACCAAGTTTTGATACAAACCTAAATGCTCTTAATATACGTAAAGCATCTTCTTTAAATCTAATGTCTGGGTCGCCTATAGCTCGGATTAATTTTAATTCTAAATCCTTTATTCCTGAAAACATATCAACAATCTTTTCATTTAAATCCATAGCCAATGCATTTATAGTAAAATCTCTTCTCTTTAAATCCTCAGCTAAATCATTTGAGAATACTACTCTCTCTGGTTTTCTATGATCAATGTAATTCATATCAGCTCTAAATGTAGTTAATTCATATTTTTGAGCGCCTTGGAATACAGTTACAGTTCCATATTTAATACCAGTAGCTCTGGTCTTCTCAAATATATTCTGTACTTCTGAAGGCAATGCATTTGTTGTAATATCAATATCGTTGATGTCTAGACCCAATAATCTATCCCTTACAAAACCACCAACAAAATATGCTTGATAGTTATGATCAAGCAATTTCTTTATTACGTTTTGTCCTTTTAAATAGTTATTATTCATCTAAATCACCTAAATTATTATACCATATTAGCACCTTATTTTCTAACTTTATTACACTATTAACTCTAAATAAATATATGATATGTTATAATATTTTATGGTGAGATTATGAATTCAATTTTAGAAAAAACAATCAATGAAATACATATAAAAAAGTCAAGGTTTATTGCATTAGCTCTTCCTATACAAGAAGAGCGTGATGTAGTGGAATCATTAAAACTGATAAAAAAAGAATATACCAATGCTAATCACTACACATATGCTTACATATTAGGTGATAAAAGTAATATTCAGAAAGCCTCTGATGATGGCGAACCTACAAGAACTGCTGGTTTTCCTATTTTGGAAGTCTTGCAGAAGAATGATTTAACCAATATTTTAGTTGTAGTTATTAGATATTTTGGAGGAATTAAACTTGGCGTTGGCGGTTTAATTAGAGCGTATTCAAGTAGTGCTTCAGAAGTTATTAAAATTACTACTAAAACTAAAAAAATAACTACATATGAGTGTATAGTCAAATGTAGTTATGATTATATTGGTAATATTGATAAATACTTAAGACAAAATACGAATCTTTTAGATGTAGCTTATAGTGACGAGATTACTTTCAAATTTAAAATCGACGCCCTAAATTACGATGAAGTTAAAAGTCAATTATTCAATAAGAATAATTATACTGATAACTTACAGATTATCAACCAAAGTTCTGAATATGCCTAAAGTAAAGTATTTAACCATTCAAATATAGACATTACTGCATCCACAAATAAATAACCTAGAATAATAGCTATAACCATAAATAGAAATTTAATTTGATCCCCAGAATTTTTTCTAAAAATCTTTGAAAAATCTATTGCTTGCATAGCTTTAAAAATAAAGATTGTCGAAATAAAAAATAAGATAATCCTTGATATAATAAATACATTAATGTCTATTAAACTTAAAATCATATTATCACTCCAAAACTGAGTCAGGAATAAACTCATCGTTATTCATATTTGTATAAATATCTATTACTAATTCATTTGGCAAACAAACTATTGGTCGCAAATGCGAATTAGTTGGTGGCTGTAATTGACAGAAATCTCTTGGGCTTTCTTGATATAAAACTGATATTTTCTGATCTTTCACTTCTAGTTTAATGCCTACTATATTATTTAGCCTAGCAAAATCATCAGCTTCATATAGCTCCTCCATATCAGTGGTAACTAACCCCGGCACATAAAATATCCCTTCATCTGCTCGAACGGTTATTACCTGATCTTTATATTCAGTATCATACACAGTGTACTCCATACTTTTTAAATCAATCATCAATATTAAATTATTATGATAAACAACTTTAGCATATATATTGTCGGTTTTATTAATGTTCTCAATTACTTTGAATCCCACAAGGGATAACAATCCAACTATAAGAATAATTCCGATTACAATAATATCAATCTTTTTGATAATACCACCTACTCAGATATATTATACACTATATTTTAAGTTTGAAAAAAGGAGTTTTCATGAAAAAACTATTTATAACAATTTCTATATTAATCATAACAATAACCTTATCGAGTTGTAACCTGATAGTTAGTCCAACAACTACGAGCTCTAGCGCAGTAGATAGTCCAAATGCTGACTACTGTGTTCTTGGACAATACGATGATGTATACTTATGTGAGAAAAAAACAACTTCATATTTTGATACTACTGTTTCTCTAAAACTATACTACGATGAGAATGATAATTATGATGTGCTAGAAATATTTGATTATTTTGAGGATACTTTAGAAACTTATCATCAATATTTAGATAAATATAATGAATACCTTGGAATTAATAATGTTTATACAATCAATCATTCTGATGAACCCTTAGTGATAGAAGAAATTCTATTTGGTGCTATAGAATTTGCACTGGACAATGACAATTTGATCACCAAAGACGATATTCCTTTATTCGATATTGCACTAGGTCCAGTTCTGGAAATTTGGCACGATGCAAGGAATAGTGATGATTGCAGTAATACCACAGAAATGGGGATTTCCTATTGCCCTGTACCAACGGAAATTGACGGTGTTACATTCAATATCAATCCTTCTGATATTATCCTAAACTCAAGTAATATGACCATAGATTTTGCTAGTGAAAATATGTCAATTGACCTAGGGGGATATGGAAAAGGTTATGTTACTAAAGTTATTTCAGATCACTTAGATACCCTAAACATCAAGTACCTACTCAATGTTGGTAACTCAAATGTTTTTGCCGGTGGTACTAATCCGAATAGCGAAGATGGCTATTACTATATAGCTTTGATTAAACCTGTAACAGAATTTCAATTGATAAATGAATATTTTCAATATATACAAATGCCTTCAGGTATCGCACTAGTTACAAGTGGTGTTAACCAAAGATATTTTAAAGATGTTGTCACATCTGAAATATATCACCACATTATAGACCCAACTACATATTATCCTGGTGGTTACTGTAAAAGCATTACTATTGTTTATCCGGATTCAGCAATGGCCGATTTATTATCCACAGCAATCTTTTTACTACCATTAGATGAAGCATTAGAATTTGTAAATAATTATGAAGACTTAGAAGCAGTCTGGTATGTAGATGATGATAATATTATCTATTCAGATGGTTTTGATCAATATGTTTACTTATTAGAATAAAACAAAACACCTTCAAAATTTGAAGGTGTTATTTTATTAATACAATTTTTTCTGAAAAGCCAAAAATTATTCGTTTCGCTAGATATCCAGTTATTATTCCAGTTGGAATTGATAACAAAATCATATATGGCAAATAGTAAATCAACAACGTTGTTTTTACTACTACTATAGCAGCTATTATTTGACCAACCATATGCATTAAAGCTGATAGAACTGATATTGTCATTATTGATAGTTTAGAACTCTTTAAGCTCAATAAAACCAATAAAGCTAATACCCCTCCAGTAAAACTTATCCAAAATGATGGTGTGAATAATCCACTATAAATTAATCCTACAATAAAAATTCTAAATATAGATACAATTGCGCCTTCTTTTCTCCCTATCGTAAATACAACAACCATAGTTGCAATATTTGCTAGTCCTAATTTCATCCCAGGAAATGCAAAGAACAATATGGATATTGAAGACTCAACGATGCTTAGTACTATGCTTATCGAAATCATTAAAGACAAAAATACAATTTTTCTAGTTTTCAAAACCTTATTTCCTCGCGCTTAAATACTGATAAAGCATCACTAATGGCCAGAATAATAATCCTATTGCAACAAACACAAACCAATTTGTACTTATTATGAGCCACTCTAGATTTACGTACGTTGCCAATCCAGTTACTATTAAGTATGCAAACGTTGAAAATATCAATTGATTTTTGCGTTTTTTAACAAGGTTTATGTTTCTGTTTTCGCAATCTGGAAAAGCATCTAAAACATCGCTAGTATCTCCGAACTCATTAATTGTCTTTTCAATAGCATCTTCTCTTGAAGCTCCTTGTTCAATAAGATCATCTACTTTTTCTTCTAAGCTAGTTGTTAATATTTCAATTAGTTCTTTTTTATCTTGTTCATTAAAAAAGTCTTTTAATAATTTGCTCACAAATTTTTTTATATTATTCATGAAATATCTCCCCCTAGAATTTGTCTCATAATTTTATTTAGATTTTCCCATTCACTAATAAGTTCCTTATAGTAGGCTTTACCAAATGGTGTAGGTTTATAATATCTTCTTTTTCTACCATGTGATTTTTCACCAAGGTAAGAGGAGATTAATTCTCGTTTTTCAAGTCTTTGAACAACGGAATATAGTGTAGCTTCTTTTATGCTAAATAAATCATTTGTTCTGATTTTTATTTCATTAACGATTTCATACCCATACATATCTTTTTCTTGCAAAAGTTTTAATATAATTGTATCAATATTCCCTCTAATAATGTCACTATTAATCATATAAACACCTATTTCTATTTTTTATTTAATATATAACCAAGTGTAATAGCTCCTGGTCCACCATGAGCTCCTACGGCAGGAGTTAATAAATAATCCTTAATTTCTTTAATATCTGGTCTTTGTTCTTTTACTTTAGTCTTCATATATTCAGCAGTTTCAGGATTTGCAGCATGAATAATAAATGTTTCAACATCTTTTCCTTCGGTTTCATCTAAATATTTTTGAATAACTCTGTCAACTGCTTTTTTAAAGGTCCGTATTTTTTCAATACTTACAACAGCACCTTCTTTGTTAATCTCTAGCAAAGGCTTAATTTTTAATGCGTTAGCTATAAATCCAGCAGCATTAGATAAACGACCATTTTTTATTAAGAACTTTAAATCTTTAACCGCAAAATACATCTTATGATTATCTCTAATATATTCTAAATCCGTTATTATTTCATCAATAGTTTTTCCTGCATTGAAACCTTCCCAGGCAGCAAATACCATTTTGCATTCTACATAACCTACTGATTTAGAATCAAAAACTCTTATATCTACGCCTTCTATCATTTTGGCAGCTAAAAGTGCGTTTTCATATGTACCACTCATTTTAGATGAAATAGTTACAAAGATAATTGTGTCACAACCTTCATCTTTCAATTTTTCATAATATTCCAACATAGTTCCAGTTGAAGCCATTGATGTTCTAGGTAATAAACTAGAATCTTCTTCCAACATTTGATAAAACTTTTCAGCTGGTAATTCTTCATAATCAATATATTCTTTTCCACCCATCAATACAGTTGATCTAATAATGCCAACTTGATAATCATGTTTGATATAATCTATTGATGCATTTGTACAAACCATCACTCCTAATTTCTTCATAGTTGCCCCCTATTATATATATTCAATTATAACTATTTATATATATGTTTGTCAATAAGTCTAGCGTTTATCTACGTTTTTTTGAAACCTGAATTCTTGCTGGTTTCCCTTTAAGTTTTTTATGGTTACATGAGCTCAAAATTGATGGTCCATATTTATTAGGAACTGTAAAGAATGAAAACTCTGTTAAAATTGCTATATCTTGAATTTCTCTAGCGTTCATTTTAACTTTTGAACGAATGAAATCTAATATATCAGATACACCAAGTCCGTGTTTTTTTCCTATATTAATATGGAATCTTGTTCCATCACTGTCGGCTCTACTTTTATTCCTGCCATAACTACTACCACTGTTACTTCTTCCTCTATTTTCAAATGTTTCATTAATATCTGCTTTTGTTTTAGAACTATCATGTTCAGTCTTAAGTTTTTTCAATAAAGCAACAATAATTTCATCCTCAGACATTTGTGCTTGAATTAATTTATTGAGTGTTATATATTGTTTCTCTAAATTTTCATTTTCAACAATTGATTTAATTTCTTCAACAAACTTATCTGATTTAACATCCATTACTTTTTCATAAGTAGGTATGTTTCTTCTTTTTATTGTTGTACCTGTAATTCTTTCAATATCTTTAATTCTTCTCAATTCACCTTTAGAAACCAATGTAAATGAATATCCTAATCTTCCAATTCGTCCAGTTCTACCAACTCTATGAATATAATAGTCTGCTTTCTCAGGTGTATCATAATTGACAACTGCTTCAACATTTTTAATATCTAATCCTCTAGCTGCCACATCTGTAGCAACTAAAATATCAATAACTCCATTATGGAATTTCTTTAAAACATCTAATCTAGTTGTCTGTGGTAAATCACCATGAATTTTATCACAGTTTATTTTACGATCAATTAATTCTTTTGTTAGTTCATCAACTTTTGCTTTTGTATTACAAAAAATAAGAGCTAAATTTGGTCTATATATATTCAATAATCTATATAAAGCTTCTGTCTTATTTTCTCTATTAACCTTGTAATAGTATTGAACTACATCAGAATTTGTTTTGTTACTACCTACTGAAGTGATTACTTCAGGTTCAACCATATAGTTTTTAGCTAAGGCAACAATTGCCTTAGGCATTGTTGCAGAGAACATTAATGTTTGTTTGTTTTCTGGTGTTTTGTTGAAAATTAATTCGATATCATCTATGAATCCCATTTTCAACATTTCATCAGCTTCATCTAAAATAAAGTACTTTAAGTTATCTATCTTAATAGTTTTTCTTCTTATATGATCAATTATTCTTCCTGGTGTACCAACAACTATTTGTGGTTTTCTCTTTAGAGCTCCAATTTGTCTTTGAATTGGTTCTCCACCATAAACGTCAACAATACGACATCTATCAATGTATTTTGAGATTCTTTCTAGTTCACCCTTAATTTGAACAGCGAGTTCTCTGGTAGGGGTAATAATCATGGCTTGTATACTTGGGTCATCAAAATCAATCATTTCCAAAATAGGTATACCAAATGCGGCAGTTTTACCTGTCCCTGTATGTGAATTTCCTATTACATCTTTACCTTGTAACAATAAAGGAATTGTTTGCTTTTGGATATCTGTTAAATCAACAAACCCCATCTCTTTTATTGCATTTTCTATTTCTACTTTTATTTTCATATTTTGTCCTCAATTCATTTCTTAACCCAATAATACCACTCAAAAAGAAAAAATCAACAATAAGTTGATTTTTAAGTCTTTAAATCAATAATATCGATATTATTTTTAATTAAACATTTGGCGGTTACGCCAAGTCCTTTGATTCTCTTGTTAGAAAAAGTTCCATCATATATTGTTAGATACCCACATGAAGGTGAACCATCCTTAAGTATAACTTTTTTACAACCGTTAAGTTTTAGTAGCTCTAAAGTTATTTCTTTGCCTTTTTCAAAATTATCAGTAACGACTAAACCATTTTTATTAATAATAGAGCCATCATTTTGAATTTCACAAGGTATTCTAGGTGTTTCTAAACCCCCAAATACTTCTGGACAAATCAATACAACTTCTTTTCCTCTAATATAATCAATAACTTCTTGATTTAGATTGTGAGAACCATTATATTTACAATTAATCCCTAACAAACAAGCGCTAACTCCAATAATATCCTTCATTTAAAATGAATCGATATCGATGCTAACTTTCTTTCCTAATCTAGATGCAGCAGCATAGGCTATAGTTCTAATCGCATTAGCAATTCTACCACCTCTACCAATTACTCTTCCTAAATCCTCTTGATTTACAAGCACTTGAATTGTAATAGATGTTTCGTCTTCAGAAAATTTCTTCACCAATAAATCTTCTGGATGTATAACTAATGGCGTTACCAAATCTAAAACTAGTTTTTCAAAATCAACAGCCATTTTTTACACTCCTTATTTATTGCTTTTTTCAGCAACAAATTGGCGAATTATTCCTGCTTTTGACAATAAACTTTTTACAGTATCTGTAGGTTGAGCACCCGTTCTTAACCATTTTAATATTTTTTCTTGGTCAAGGTTTACAAATGCTGGTTCTTTTGTTGGATCATATAAACCAACTATTTCCAAATATCTACCATCTCTAGGTTTTTTAGAGTCAGCAGCTACTACTCTGTAGAAAGGTTTTTTCTTACTACCGAATCTTTGTAATCTAAGTTTTACCATTTTAATATTCCTCCTAAATTTAAGTCCAATATATTCTAACAAATAAATATGCATCTGTCAAGTATTTTTCGTTGACAGATGCAAAATGTTTATATTTCTATACTTGGCATTTCGACTAACGATTCATCGACCTTCCTAATTAAACGATGTTTCTTTAATTCTTTCTTTATATTAGGAAAATCCTTTGCATCACAATAACCTGTCAAATACTTGCCAGCTTTGTTAACATAGGTAACATTAACCTTTAATTTATTAACAACTTTGATAACTTTGGGGTTTAAAAAATATATAATAATCCCTTTTCTATCAATCATGATATCACCAACATTTCTATAAAAATTATACCACAAAATATTAATATGAGTAAGTTAAAAATCTTTAATTTTATATCTTTATTTGTTATAATGTATTTGGTGATAAATATGTTGTTAATGAAAGATGTAATCCAAGATGGGCATCCCACTTTACGAAAAAGAGCTAAAGAGGTTGAATTGCCTTTATCAAATGAGGATTTTAATACCTTAAAATCAATGATGGAACTTGTAGTTAATTCTCAAAATGATGAATTAGCGGAAAAATATATGTTAAGACCTTCAGTAGGTTTGGCTGCCCCTCAGATAAACATTTCAAAAAAAATGTTTTGTATCGTTGCGCCAGATGAAAAAACAGGTCAGCTATTTCAATTTGCTGTGGTAAACCCAAAAATAATATCTTATTCTGAAGAAAAAACATATTTGAGCGGTGGTGAAGGCTGTTTATCTGTCGATGAGGAAATTACTGGTTTAGTTAAGAGAGCTAAAAGAATTAAAGCTAAAGTGAATATCGTTGATTTAGAAACCAAAGAAATAACTGAAGGGATTATTAAGCTTAGTGGATTCCCTGGAATTGTATTTCAGCACGAGTATGACCATTTATTAGGTATTCTTTTTGTTGATAAAATGGAAGAAACAATTAATGATATAAGTGCTTTAGAATTTGGAGAAATAGAAAAGGATAGTTAAAAAAACTATCCTTTATTTTTTTAGTTTTTCTGCAAGTTTTTTAGCATATTCTTTTACTTCTTCGATTTGTGTTTCTGATGGATTAAACTTGATTTTAAGTCCATCAACAGTTTTAAACTTAAGTTGTTTTTCTCTTTCAATAATATTATCTACTGCTTCTCCGCTCCAACCATATGATCCAAATGCAGATGCAACACTACCTTTTGTCATCTCGAAGTCAATACCAGCTAATAAATCCCAAATTACTTTTACAGTATCTCTAACTATAGTAGATGAACCTACCAAAAACATGCTACAGATAGTTACCTGTTTAGTTATTTCATTTAAATCTGCATCAATTAAGTCATATGTTTTTACTATAACATTCCCATTCATTTCTGACATAAGTGTTTCTTTGATTACCATAGCCATTTTTTCAGTATACCCATATGCACTAGCATAAGGGATTAAGACAAGTGGCTTATCAGGTTTTTCTAAAGGAATACTCAACTTTTCATAGATTTCTATAATATTATTTTTCATTGTTTCATCTATAACTGCTCCATGGGACACAGCTATATAATCTGGGTTAAGTAACTTAACTGTATTCAAACCATTTCTTACATATGGAATAAATGGATGCATTATTGCTTCAAAATACTCTTTGATTGCTCGCAAGTATTCATCTTTTCTTTCAAGTTGATTCGTAACTATTTTAGGAGTTGCATAATGTGCGCCAAAAAAATCACATGTAAATAAGAAATTATCTTCTTTAACATAAGTAAACATTGTGTCTGGCCAATGCAAGTGTGGTTGAATAAAAAACTCAAGTGTTTTATCTCCAAGTGATAGAGTCATTCCTTTTGTTACTCTATTACCTTTGAAAGGCATATTAACTATTTCTTTTAGATTCATTAGTGCAGCGGCTGTAGCGAATATTTCTATTTCTGGATTTTCATCCAAAATATATTTAACTGATCCAGAATGATCAGGTTCTGTATGATTCAATATTAAGTAGTCGATATCTTTAATATCGACTACTTCTTTTACTCTATCTAAATATATGTCGCTAAATTTAGCTTTTGCAGTATCAATTAGAGCTACTTTATCTTTGCCCTTCACAATATAACTGTTATAAGTAGATCCAAATTCAGTTTCCATAATAATATCAAAAACTTTCAATTCGTAATCTACTACTCCAACCCAATAGATATCGTCTATAATTTTCTTGCTTTTTATTTTCATTTTCTCACCTACTAACATTATACTAAAATATGTTAGTTTCGCCAAACAACATATATATTTTTTTTCAATCTATTGACACAATAATATCTTTTTGATACAGTGATATGTAAGATATAGTAAATATATATAGGAGGATTAATATTTTTATGGAAAATTTTGTTATCTTTACTGATTCATGCATTGATATACCTGACTCTTTGGCTAAGGAATATAAATTACAAGTTTTACCTTTAAAAGTTACAGTAAAACACAAAGAATATAGTAATTTCTTGGATGAAAGAGAAATATCTTCAAAAGTATTCTATAATTTCTTAAGAGAAAAAGAATTAGCAGTTACTGCTCAAGCTAATCCTGCTGAATTTATTACAACTATGACAGAAATACTCGAACGAGGGAAAGATATTCTATCGATATCGTTCTCTAGTGCATTGTCTGGCACTTATAATTCAAGTTTGATAGCAATTAAAGAATTAAAAGAAAGTTTCCCAGAACGCAAAATTATAGCTATAGATTCATTGTGTGCTTCTATGGGTCAAGGCTTATTAGTTAGTTACGCAGCCAAGTTGCAAATTGCTGGAAAAACTATTGCTGAAGTAGCCAAATTTGTAGAAAACACAAAATTAAATATTAGTCACTTGTTCACTGTCAGTGATTTAGGACACCTTCATAGAGGTGGAAGATTATCGGCTTCAAGTTTGATTTTAGGTAATTTATTAAGTATTAAACCACTTCTTCATGTTTCTAAAGAAGGACAACTCAAAGTTTATGGTAAAGCTAGAGGTAGATTTAAATCTCTGAACAATTTAGTAAATCGTATGGTAAAAACATATGATCCAAATAAAAATGAAATGATCTATATTTCTCATGGAGATTGTTTAGAAGACGCTGAATATGTTAAGAAACATATTATTGAAAAACTAAATATAGCTGAAGATATTATTACCATCAATACCATCGGTCCTGTTATTGGAGCTCATGCAGGAGTTAATACTTTAGCAATATTCTATATTGGAAATGAAAGATATTTAAATAAATAATTTGGAGCAGTTTAAAAACTGCTTTTTTTTTGGCAAAATAAAAAAGAGGATTCCTCCTCTTTCTAAAAGTATTATAAACGAAACAAAACAAAGATAACATAAAGATAACATAAAGAAATCACCTCAAATCAGAGGTGATTTCTATTCTTTATTAATTTTAATATTCAAGATTAGTTAATACATATTCTAAATCTATGAATGGCACATCATTAATTATCTTGTCTTTGTAAATTTTTATAAAATGACTTCCCCATTTGCTATTGTATATCTCTGGACCACCAGCTTTAATCACAGTATATAAAGTTAGTTCTCTTAATTTCAAAAAATCATTTAGGTAATTCAATTCTTCCTTAGGTAAAATATTATTTCATTGAGATCCCTATATTCAATTACTCAACTTTGTGTTTAGTTACAGTCTTAAAGCCATATTTCTTATATAACTGATAAGCTTTCATTGTATCTTCAGTTCCTAAAGTCATTGATGTAAGTTTGTCTCTTCTAGCCACGTCTTCTACATATTCCATCATCAATCTTCCAAATCCTTGTCCTTGATATTTGGGTTTTATACACATACAGCTAATATGTGCATTCTTTTCTGCATACTCCACAACATAGGTAAATCCTATTAACTCATCATTAAAGTATAAGCAATGTGACCCCTTGTGAGATAAAACATTTGGAAAACCTAATTCATCTTGATAAAACTGTTTTCTATTGTCGGGCTTCAGATTCTTATAAAACTGCGCATCCCCTTGATTAAAGCAATCTATAAATAGATTATAGATATTTGTCTGAGATTCCTTATTTATGTCATCAAATCTTACGTTTTCAGGGATTTTGAATCTACCTTCGCTACCAACGGAGTAATTCATCTCAACGTAATTATAACTCATAAAATCACCTCTCTTATATTCAATTATACCATTTTTTTTATACTGATTGATTATAAACACTTCTAAAACAATCTAAACTATGGTTGTTCAATACACCTATTGCCTCTAAATATGAATAAGCAGTTACACTACCCATAAATCTAAATCCACGTTTCTTTAAATCCTTAGATATTCTATCTGATAATTCACTTTTAGTAGTAAGTTTATCGTCTTTATTGTAGATAATTTTATTGTCCGTAAATGACCAAATATATATGCAAAAACTGCCAAATTCTTCTTGCACCTCTATAAAACTCTTGGCGTTTTGAATAGTAGCTCTTATTTTGCCTTTGTGCCTTACAATACCTTTATTACTTAACAAGTTAAGAATTTTCCCTTCACCATATTCTCTTATTATATATGGATCGAAATTATCAAAAGCATCTCTAAATGCGGCTCTTTTATTTAAGATAATTAACCAAGACAACCCGCAGTGAAATGATTCTAACACAAACATTTCAAATAAGTAGCTATCTTCATAAGAAGGTACTCCCCACTCGTTGTCGTGATACTCTTGATATGTAATGCTTTTTTCTAAACTAGACCAATTACAACGTTTCATATGTATCTACTCTTTTCGTATATATTTATATTTAGCATTATACCACATTAATATATACGCCTGCGCCATCTTTTTCTACAATAATTTCAAATTCATTCTTATTAATTGTTCATTCAAAATATTATGATTATCACACGAGTCTTTATAATTATTAAAAAATCATATATAATAAGTGCATCATATTAATAAGGAGAAATATTATGAATGAAACAATTAATATCCTAATGAACCGAAGCAGTGTTAGAGTTTACCAAGATAAACCAATCGAAAAAGATATATTAGATTCAATTCTTAAAGCAGGGCTAGCATCAGCCAGCGCAGGAAACTTACAACCTGTTTCAATAATTAAGATTGAAAATAAAATAAATAGTCAATGGTTTGTAGATCACCACACGCAGGCTCTTGTAGGAAAAGCTCCACTAAATCTATTATTCTGTTTAGATTTCCATAGATTAAAAAAATGGAGCGCTAATCATAAAGCTCCATTTGTTATGGATAAAAGTTTCAGACATTTCTGGGTAGGGTTTCAAGATGTCATCATCATGGCTCAAACAATCGAAACAGCTGCCAATGCTTACGGAATAGGGTCTGTATATATTGGCACCATAGTAGACATGATACCAGACATACAAGAAAGATATAAATTACCTAAAGGTGTAATCCCGGTAGTATTATTATCTATGGGGTATCCAACCTCAAAAAGAAAAATTGCTCAAAAATTATCTATAGATGTTGTAGTTCATAATGAAGAATATCAAGATCACTCAATAGAGTTTCTTGAAAGTGAGTATAAGAAAAAATATGGAGAACCAAAAACTGATTTAAACGAGGATAGAATTAAACAAATACTTCAAGTGGTATTAGAGGTTGATGGTGAAGAGAAGAAAAAAGAAGTTGAAGAATATCTAAAGACTATCGATAAAGTATCAATCCCAATGCGTTATTTCGGACTGCACTATGTTGCTAATTATATGGCAAGAGACAATACAGAATTTTTAGAAATGTTGCATGATAATGGTTTTATCTGGGCAAAAGGTGAAAATCATCCAGATATTAAAGAATAGATTAGAAAAAATTCCAAAAGAAAAGCAAGTTTAAGTTTAAAACTTGCTTTTTTTTATTAAATTAACAGATTATTTCGTATCTATTATTCTTCTTCCTTCTTAGTTACTAATTCTGGTTCTGTCATTTCTTCTTCTTTTGGTTCTTCGTCTTCATCAGGTCTAAGTACAATTTCACGAACACCGACTATTATCTTGTCTGGGTCATCTAGAAGTTCTATACTTTCAGCAAGTACTATATCTTTGGCATATATTACATCGCCAATCTTCATATTCGAAATATCAACGTCGATATGAGAAACTCCACTACCTACAATATATTCTATATCTAAAGTGTTTGCTAAGTTGTGTAGTTCAAATTTGTTTTCTTCAATGTTTTCTTTTCCAATTATATTAATATTAACAGATGCTTTAATTGTATCTCCCTTGCCTACTTTCAACAAAGCAAAATTCAGAAAGTGTTTTGAATTTATAACATGTTTTTGAATTTGTTTGATATAAACTAAATGAGTTTTAGATCCTAATTTCACTTTAAATGTCTTAGTTAATCCATGCTCTCTATACCAATTAGTTAACTCTGATTCATCTGCTTGTATTGATTCAGAAACAAATGCTTTCCCATATATAACTCCTGGTACTTTTTTATCTTTTCTAATTATGCTCAATGATTCTGTTCTTTTTTCTATTTTCATAATTCATTTCCATCCTTCTTTAAATTTGCGTAGCTTAATTATATCATAATTTAGTGTCTTTTTCCATATATTTAGTGTCTATATATTTTAAACATACTCAGTAAATAAATATAAGAAACAAATTAAATCTTAATCATTCCATAACTTATTATTTCGGTGTTTGATAACCTTTCTTGATAAATCAGTTTAAATCCGAAATGTTCGTAAACTTTAACATTGTGTTTATTTTGCGTTTCTAAGAATGCAATCTTATTGTTTAATGAAAGATTTAATAATTTAGGTTTAATCAATGCGCTAGAAAACCCTCTACCTTGAAATGAGGGATCTATAACTAAGATATCTAAACAGCAAAATCTTTCTTTTAAATAAAGTTTATGTAGACGAGTAATCCATTTTTGATATTTTATCATCTTTATTACCGGGTTAATTCCGATTGATACTATCATAAAAATACCTCTAAACAAATCAAAAATATTAACTCTAAATGGATTATCTTCTGAGTCCTTCCATATTACAAAACCTTCTAATAAATCGGAAGTAGCATACAAACCATTAAAGTCCATTTTCAGTTTAAATTTATATAATCTTGTTAGTTTTATATGCCTGGAATCTTCGTTTGGAAAGAAATAGGCGTGTAGTGGATCTTTAAACATTGCATTTGCAAAAATTAATGATGCTTTTTTTATGTCTTCAATATTAACTTTAACCACATATATCATCTCTTGACATTTTAAATTATTTATAAATATTAATTTATTATACCATGGCACTAAAAAAATGTTTAAGCCATCTACTTGTTGACATTATATCATTCAATATTTTATGCATGCAAAGATTCCTAATTGATTGCTCTCTAAAAGTCAAAAAAAAACACCTGTTTTCAGGTGCTGAACACATTTGGAGGACCCTGCCGGATTTGAACCGGCGGTGAGGGAGTTGCAGTCCCGTGCCTTACCACTTGGCTAAGGGTCCATTAAATAGTTAAAGAGTAAGTTTCCTTACTCCTTGATGATTAATGGTCGGGAAGACAGGATTTGAACCTGCGACCTCCTGGTCCCAAACCAGGCGCTCTACCAAGCTAAGCTACTTCCCGTATATATGGCGCGCCCATCAGGAGTCGAACCCGAAACCTTTTGATCCGTAATCAAATGCTCTATCCAATTGAGCTATAAGCGCATAATCGTCCTAAAATCGGATTACACTTTGGACAATCTTCATCAGGTATCTACATATCCGTTTTAAAAGGCCGATATATATATTATCAAATTTGCTGCTAAAAAGCAACTTTTTTTGATTAATTCTTTAGATTTTTTTACTGAAAAATTTAATAATAGTTTTATCTGGAATGATTAAGATTGAAATTGATGAGATTAAGGCTATAAAACTAGCTATTACAACTAATTTAAATTCTATATATGAGTAATAATAACCTAAGAATCCATTATAGGTTCTTCCGGTTGTTCCATTATAAAACGTGTGTGGTTCAACGATTGATAGTATTACTAATGTCAGTATTGCAGCTACTGTCAATGTTAGTGTAATCATTGATAATATATTAATCTTACTCATTGCCTTCTTTTCTTTAGTGTCAACTGTATAATAATTAAATTCTGAATCTGATTTTCTATCTTTTAGTAGATAATCTAAAGTAACATTGAACAACTCTGAAAGTTTTATTGCATTCTCTAAATCTGGCATAGATAATCCAGATTCCCATTTAGATACCGATTGTCTACTGATATCTAGTTGATTTGCTAAATCTTCTTGAGACATATTTTTTTGTTTTCTTAAATCTCTAAGCTTTTCATGGAACATTTTATCACCTCACGAAGAATTATACTTAATATATCAATAAAAGCAATACATTCAAGTTGAAAAATTGTCAACCAAGAGTTGCCTTTACAATAAACCAAGGCTTCTGAAGATAAATACAATTATAAATATAGAAATAATTGAAACTGTTGTAGTCCATACAACTAACTGAACTGCAAGTTTCTCATCGTTCTTCATTTCTCTTGCCATAATAGCACTAACTACCGCTACAGGAGAAGCGAACAATGCAATTAACGCAGGATACTCAGTGCTAGTAAAATTAAAAAACGCTGTGTTATTTGATAAAATTATAGCAAGTGGTAATGTCATTAATGGTGCAATTATTATTCTTGAAAAAGTACCAATCACAACTTGTTTTGCCATATCTCGAATAGCAAAGAACTCAAAGGTTCCTCCCAATATTATTAATGCAAGCGGAGAAGCAATTTGCCCAATCCATTTAATTACTAAATATAGGAACTCTATATTATTCTTAATTGAGAATACTGGTTTTAGTGTTAATGGATCAACTGGAATAAACGATCTAATCCAAAGAACTATTATACCTAAGAAGATAGATATTATTAAAGGGTTTTTAAGAATCCTAACCACAGTTTGTTTAAATGGATGCATATTGTCATCTTCGTCTTTTACAAATGTTGTTAAGGCAATAACTGCAAAAATATTTATTAAAGGAACAATGAAGGCAGAAACTAATGCCACAACTGATACAGCTTCAGTTCCACCTAAAGCTTCAGCTAATGGAATACCTATAATAGCGTAATTCGCTCTAAATACTACTTGCCATATAACTCCTCTTTGATTCTCTTTTTTTGTTGTTGTAATTGCGATTATTAATCCCATTATAAACAACAAAGAAACACCAATAACTGAATAAACAATTACCGGCCATTTAATATCATTAAAATTATCAATATTATAAATTGTATAAAACAATAATGCTGGTAATGCTATTCTAAATACAAACTTATTGCCAATCTGCAAGAAGTTTTCATCAAAAAATTTAAATTTCTTCAACAAATACCCTATTCCAATCAAGATAAGTATAGGAAGTACTGCATTTAAAGAGTAAAGTAATGTGTCCATAATTGCTCCTAAATAATTATTGCTTTATTTTTTTTCCAACTGCTGCTAAATATACTACAAATTCATCTTTTCCAACTTGTAATAGTTCATCGACTAACTTTTGATTATATGCAGCAATTCCTACTACACCATAATCAATTGCTTCAGCCGCTAAATATAGGTTTTGACACGCATGCCCAGCTTCAATTGCTATCATTTTATGTGAAGTGAATGAATATTTATATTCTGCTCTATAAGGAGTTGTAGTCCAAAAAAATACTACCGCACAGTTTCTCAATTGATTTTTCATAGAATCATTAACTAATTCATCAGTGATGTCTTCTCTGATTAACTGTAAGTTTCCTGTGTCTTTCATGTAGTGATATATGCCTTTTTTGAAACCATCCACTTTATTTAGATACAGATATGTTTCAAGTGAGTTGGTTGCTCCACCAGTTGGTATCACTCCCATAGCATAACCGGGTCCCATTTTAACAATCTCTGATGTGAGTTTACACAGATATGATAACTCTACTAAAGACATTGGATGTTCTTCATATTGCCTAACGCTTCTTCTAGCTAAAATAATTTCATCTATTTTCTTACCGCTTAAACTAGGAACATCCTTAATCAATTCAAATACTTTTGCATTTTTATATGATTTACATACAGTAGGTTTTGGTAATTTTCTTCCTTTATCTGTTTCGCTATAGTCTAGATCTTCCCAATTTGGTCTCAAAGTCTCTCTGTTTGCCTTAATTATAATTTTTTGTTCATCAATTGAATATTTCATAATTAACACCTCGAATATAATAATTATAACATAATAGCGTTTTGTGTAAACTTTTTTTGCAAAGAAAAAAGAGATAAAATATCTCTTTTAAACTGCACATTTTTCATAATCACAAAGATCATTACTACATTGAATGCATCCTTGTCTTTTAACTAAGACTGAACTGCACATTGGACATAATTCTCTATCCATTTCATCTGGCGAATATTTTTGGTCTTCGATAACAACATTAGTAATGATTTCTCTAGTTGTTTCTTCTTTTTTATTAAACCACTTTTCTTCTATATACATCTTTGGAGGTTCACCAGGATTTAAATCTTCAGTTTTTTCGTTAATCCCTGCTAAAATACCAATTTTAGCACATCTATCTCTAAATACTGTAGCCCCTTTAAGTCCTTTTTTCCAAGCAGTCAAATATATGTCCATTACTTCCTCAACGGTTGCACTATTTGGAATATTGAATGTAGAGCTGATTGCAGTATCAACATATTTTTGGATTATTGCTTGAACATCAGCGCGACCCATAAATTCTAAATTTTGAGAAGTTATTTTTGTCCATTCAGGTAAGTTTTCAGGCTGAATATCTAATGTTCTAGCCATTTCAAGTGGTGTTTTTTCCCAAACGGTGATTTTTTTCTCTTCTTCAAACATTGAAATAATTCTTCTCGTATATTTAATTTGGAAGAATGGTTCAACTCCTCCACTAACACCTAGTATGTTACTTATTGATCCAGTTGGTGCAACACTTAATAATCTAGAATTTCTCAACCCATATTTCTTAATTAGTTCATCAACTTCAGGTGAAATTGTTTCTTTATAAAAGCTAGAACTTGATATCTTATTATAATCGAACAAAGGAAAAGCTCCTTTTTCTTTTGCATTCAAAGCACTTGCCTTAGCAGATGCATTTATCATGTGATTCATCATAATGTCTAGAAAATCTACAAATTCTTTAGATCCATAAGGTTTTTTCATCGCTAAAGCTAAATCAGCTAAGCCCATAATCCCCAAACCAACTTCACGATATTTTTTCACGTGTTCTCTTTGTTCAACTAAAGCATGTCTATTTCCAAGCATGGTTAATAAATCATCTAAAGCAATGATCATTTCTCCAACAACATAATCAAATCTTTCAAAATCAAAATATGCTTCTTCTGTAAATGGTTGCTTAATAAATGCTTTTACATTAATTGATCCTAGATTACATGAGCCATGTGGTGCTAGTGGCTGTTCACCACAAGGATTAGTGGCTGTATATTTAACATCTTCATATTCACTAAGTAAATGATAGTCATTCATGTTGTCAATAAACATAATACCTGGGTCACCCATGGTGTGTGCCGAGTATGCAATTAATTCTAATAATTTTCTAGCTTTCAATGTTTTGTTTATAATTTCATATGGAGTTTCATAATGCATTGTCCATACTTCATCATTTTCTACTGCCTGCATAAATTTATCTGTTAATGCAATAGAAATATTTGCTCCATTAATTTTGTTTAAATCAAGTTTTGTAGTTATAAACTCTATAATATCAGGATGATCAACATTTAGAACTAACATTAAAGCTCCGCGTCTTTGATCTTGTTGTGTGTTTAAGGTTGTGTGAGAATATTTCTCCGCAAATACCATAACTCCAGGAGTTGTATTTGAACTATTATTTACTTTAGCTCCTTTTGGTCGAATTTTAGATAAGTTAAGTCCTTGACCTCCACCATAACTATAAGTTCTTGCAATCTGATAATCTACTTTATATATACTCTCTAAATTATCTTCTGGATCTTCAGTTACATAACAATTACTTCCTGTGATATTTCCACTTCTTCCTATAGCATAAAGATTTCTTCCTCCGAAGATACCTTCCTTATGTCTAAAGATTTTTTCTAATGAAGGTTTTCCAAAAGAAACTCTTTTTAAGAAAGATTTTTTAGTTTCGTTATTTAATAAATACTTTTGTAATATTAAATCTTGTCTTTCATCATTATCATTCCAAGGGTTCTCACGATCCACTCTTTGTTTCTCTCGAAACTTGATATATGCTTTCGCTGCTTCATAATGTTTAGTTTCCATCAAGAAAAGTTCTACACTATCTTGAATAGACTCAATATTTATAATTTCACTCTTGCGATAACCACTTGTAATGTCTTTTGCTTGAGCAAAACATTCCTCTTCAGTTATCTCTTCACCAACACTAATATATGCTTTATACATTGCATAAGATATCTTGCCTAAATTGAATTTTTCTCTCTCACCATTACGTTTTATAACTTGCATTAGTAGCCCCCAATATTAAAAATAAGACACCGATAAATTAATCGATGAATTACACAATTTTATATGCTGTTAACATTATATAATAAGTTTAATGATTTTAAAAGAGTTAAAGCAAAATTTAGCAAAAAAAAGACGACATATTTTAAGGTCGAATTTTTTATGTAAAAACTATATTAAAGAATATTTAATTATTTTTCAAATAATCAATAGTCTTATTAATTCTTTCAACAACTCTATCGACACCTAATATTACTAGGACAGAATAAAAATTAGGCGTGTTTTTCTTACCACAAGTTCCGAGTCTTAAAATCCCTGCATAATCCCCGACAGTTCCAATATATAAATCTGGATTCTTTTTGAAATCTTTCCCTCTAGCTGCAAATCCTCTAGATATAGCCATTTCCTTCATGTTTGCAAACCATTCTTCTTGACTAAGTTCTAAACCATTATTCTCTCTATATTCTTCTAAAATATCAATTAATACATCAACTGAAAATCTTTCATTAAATTGCAATCCGTAAGCTAGCATTTTAAGATAGTATTCATCATACATAAAGTTAATTATCGATAATATGTCTGAATATTTTTCATAGTCTTTTCTAGGCTTTTCCGTATTTCTTTCTATGCTTATAATATCCTTAAAATAGTTATAATTCAATTCAATAATTGCCTTCAAATTATCATCATATTTTTTGGCATATTCTAGTGCATTTTTAGCGAATTTTTCAGCATCCATATAGGCTAATCTTTCTTTAGAAATTGATTTGATTTTATCAATATCAAATAGCGCTCCATCTAAGCTCATTTTCTCAAATGAAAGTTTGAAATCAAAGATGTTTTTAAATGGATTTTGAATACGCCATTCTTCAAAATTACTATTGGCCAAAGTCATCAAATATTCTAAGAAACCTTCTATTGGATATCCCCTTTCAAGGAAGTAATCAACTGACGCTTCATCGTCTTTTCTTTTTGATAGTTTTCTTCTTTTTCCATCATCTAGTTTCATTATTACAGGAAAATGGCAATACACTGGAATTTCAAAGTCCAATGCTTTGAATAATTCAATATGAATTGGGACAGATGACATCCACTCTTCTCCTCTTGTAACATGAGTAGTTCTCATAAAATGATCGTCTACTAAATGAGCGAAATGGTATGTTGGTAGTAGGTCAGTTTTCATTATAACAATATCCTGAATGTTTTCAGGGAACTGAATATGACCTCTAATTGCATCATGTAAATCTAATTACATAAGAGTCTCCTCTTTCAATTTTAGATAGAACTTCTTCGTCTGTTAACTTTCTACATTTAGCAAATTCTTTGTAATACCCAGGTAATAATTTATTTTCCTCTTGATATTTTCTAATATCTGATAGTTCATCATGATTACAAAAACATGGATATGCTAATCCTTTAATCAACATTTCTTTAATTACTGTATGATAAATACTCTTTCTTTTCGACTGAATATATGGACCATATTTTCCGCCTTTAGAATATGATTCATCTGGAGTAACACCAAATATTTCAAGTTGCTCTAGGACTTTATCTCCTGATCCTTTAATTTCTCTTTTTTGATCAGTATCTTCAATCCTTAAGAAAAATACTCCATTAGTTTGGACAGCAAATCTTTGACTTATCAAGGAAGTAAAAAGCGAACCAGTATGTAAAAATCCAGTTGGACTCGGAGCAAATCTTGTAACAATTGCACCCTCAACTAAATTTCTTTTAGGAAATCTTTTTTCCAAATCAGCTATTGATTCACCAATATTTGGAAATATCAAATTAGATATTTTTTCTTTTATATTCATAGTTTTTTCACCTTGCTCTTTTCTTAAATCTACAAAATAGTATAACATATTTTTATAGAAATATAAACATCATTATGTTTGATTTTATCTCCATTGACTTGCTATATTCATTATGTTAATATTGTATAAAGACTTTATAAATTTGATGTGAAATGGTGATAATATGAGTGGATGTCAATACAAAAAAGAATTTTTTAAAATCCTTGAAGAAGAACTTGTTCCAGCACAAGGATGTACAGAACCAATATCACTTGCCTTTGCTGGAGCTAAAGCAAGAGAATTATTAGGTGAAATTCCTGACAAAGTTATAATTGAATGCAGTGGAAACCTCATTAAGAATATAAGATGTGTAACTGTGCCTAACACTGGTAATTTAGTTGGTGTTGAAGCTAGCTTGATAGCTGGAATTGTAGGCGGAGATTCAAGTAAGGAATTAGAAGTAATCTCTAATTTGAATGAAAAACACATTGTGCAAATACATGAAATACTAAAAAAAGATATTGTCACAATTAAGTTATTACAAACACCTCTGAACTTGCATTATATTCTATATTGTGAAAAAGGTGAAAAACATTGTGAGATTGAAATAAAAGACTTGCATACTAATATTGTCTCTATAAAATTAAATAATGAAGTTCTATTTGAAAAAGAAAGTGGTAATGAAGAATTCTGTGGTGTTGAGACAGATAGAAGTGTTCTGACTGTAGAAAGAATTGTACAATTTACCAATTCTGTTGATTTTAAGAAATTAAAAACTTTGCTGGAACCTCAAGTTTACTATAATATGGCTATAGCTAAAACGGGATTGGAAAGAGATTTTGGAGTTTCTATTGGACAGACAATTTTAAAGCACATTCACTCAATATATGGAGAAATAAAAGCATATACTGCAGCCGCTTCAGAAGCTAGAATGAGTGGATGCGCTATGGCTGTTATTACCAATTCTGGAAGTGGAAACCAAGGTTTAGCCACCTCTATTCCGGTTATATTATATGCAAAACATAAATGTGTCAGTGAAGAAATAATGTATAGAGCATTGGTTTTATCCAATCTGCTAACCTTATATCAAAAAAGTTTTATTGGTCGATTATCTGCTTTTTGTGGGGCTATAAGTGCAGCAATTAGTAGCGGAGCTACTCTAACTTATATTGAGGGCGGCACTGTAGAACAAATAAAAATGACTATAGTTAATGCCTTAGCCAACGTATCTGGAGTTATTTGCGATGGTGCTAAACCATCTTGTGCTTCAAAAATTGTTACTGGATTAGAAGCTGGAATATTAGGTCACTTTCTTGCTATGGATAACCACAGTTATAATCCTAATTCAGGAATTTTAAAAACTACTGTGGATGATACGATTCATGCTGTTGGAACGATGGCCAGAGAAGGAATGAAAGAAACTGATCGAGTAATATTAAATTTAATGTTAGAAAAAGAAAAAGTTGGATAAAATTCCAACTTTTTATTTTCCAATAGCAAATTTAATTATTGTTTTACAAGCAATTTCACCGTTGACAGTAGCCACGGCTTCAGCTACTCCAATACCATTTCTTTGATTAATTACTTTGGCTTCTAATCTAAGAGTATCTCCCGGGATTACTTTTCTTTTGAATTTACATTTATCTATACCAGCAAAATATGCCAACTTACCTTTATTTTCTTCAACTGACAAAATTATTACTGCACCGGTTTGTGCTAAAGCTTCAACAATTAACACACCTGGCATTATATGTTGATTAGGAAAGTGTCCGTGAAAGAAACCGTCATTAGCAGAAACATTTTTTAGAGCTACAGCTGATATTCCTGGTTCTAACTCAATTACACGGTCAATTAATAAAAATGGGTATCTATGAGGTATTATCTCTTGAATTTGATTACTATTTAATATCATTATTATTCTCCTCTGTATTTTTTGAAAACAACTGTTGCATTGTGACCACCAAATCCAAGGCTGTTTGTAATAGCTACATTAACTTCTTTCTTAATTCCTTTGCCAAGTGTATAGTTTAAATCACATAATGGATCTAAGTTCTTTGTATTAATTGTTGGTGGAATAAAGTCATCAAAAGTACTCATTAAAGTGAATATTGATTCAATTGCTCCACTAGCTCCCAATAAATGCCCTGTCATAGATTTTGTACTAGAAACATTTAAATCATAAGCATGATCTCCAAATGCTTTTTTTATTGCTAAAGTTTCTACAGTATCATTAAGTGGAGTAGATGTTCCGTGTGCATTAATATAATCTACATCTTCTGGTTTTAATCCACCATCGCTTATAGCTAATAACATACAATTCTTAGCTCCAATTCCTTCAGAATCAGGACTAGTAACGTGTACTGCATCACAAGTTGCTCCATAACCTACTATTTCAGCATAAATTTTAGCACCTCTTTTTTTAGCGTGCTCATATTCTTCCAAAATAATACTTGCAGCACCTTCTCCCATAACAAATCCAGTTCTTGATTCATCAAATGGAATACTAGCAAAATTAGGGTTGTTTGTTTTATTTAATGCTTGCATAACTGTAAATCCGGCTATTCCTAAAGGTATAACTGGTGCTTCGGAACCGCCTGAAATAACTAATTCTAAATAACCATCTCTAATAGCTCTAAATCCATCACCAATACTATTAGCTGCACTAGCACATGCTGAAACAGCACTAATCGCTATTCCCTTTATTCCGTGTTCTATAGCAATATTTCCTGCTGCCATATTAATAATTGCACTTGGAATAAAGTAAGGGCTTAAGCGATTATATCCTTTATCTCTTGCTCTATCTTCTTGAGCAGCTATTGTTTTTAACCCACCAATTCCACTTGCATAATATACACCAGCTCTTGTCGAATCAATTTCTTTAAAATTAATATTGCTATCCTCAACTGCTTCCTTTGATGCTATTAAGGCTAACTGACAAAATCTATCCATTCTCTTTAATTGTTTTCTATCAAAATAGTTTTCAAAATCAAACCCTTTTATTTCACCGGCGATTTGTACATCATATTCACTAGCGTCATAACTCTTAATGAAATCTATTCCATTTACTCCATTTTTTGCATTAGTCCATGATGTTTTAACATCATTCCCGATTGGTGTAATTGCACCTAATCCAGTTACTACAACTCTTCTTTTCATAATATGTCTCCTAAACCATTCCGCCATTTACACTAATCACTTGTCCTGAAATATATTCAGCTTCACTACTAGCAAGAAATGCACAAGCATTAGCTACATCTATTGTTTTACCTAATTTATTTAAAGGTATTTGTTTCTTATATAGATCTTTAATATCATCAGATAGCATCTCTGTCATTTCTGTCTCTATAAATCCAGGCGCCACTGCATTTACCCTTATATTTCTGCTTCCAAATTCCTTTGCTAGAGTTTTTGTCAATCCAATAATTCCAGCTTTAGAGGCAACATAGTTTGATTGTCCAGGATTACCAGTTAACCCAACTACACTAGTAATATTTATTATAGAACCCGATTTATTCTTTAAGAAATGCCTTGTAAGATTTTTACACATATTCCAAGTTCCTTTTAAATTTACATCAATAACTTGATCAAAATCTTCTTCTGACATTCTTAACATAAGATTATCTTTTGTAATACCCGAATTATTAATTAAAATATCAATTTTACCAAATCGCTCTATAGCTTTTTCAACTAGGTTTTTGCTCTCGTTAAATTTAGATATATCAGCTTGAACAACTAATACTTCAGATCCTGAATCCATTAACTGCTTAGCTGTTTCATTAGCAGCTTCAATAGATTTTACATAATTTATTACAACATTAGCACCAAGTTTAGCAAATTTTTCACATATTGCTTTTCCAATACCTCTGCTGCCGCCAGTAACTAATACTGTTTTGTCTTTAAATGAATACATATTATTCTCCCATTCTAGATAAAGTAGATTCTAACGTCTTAAGATTCTCAACATTTAAGATTCTAAGATTCTTATTAATTTTTTTTACAAAACTACACAAAGTGCTTTTTGGACCAATTTCAATAAAGGTATCTACTCCATCATCAATTAGTTTTTCAATCATTTGATAGAACAAAACACTATTTGTTATTTGATCTATCATTGCTTTTTTAATATTTCCTTGATAAAAATCTCCAGTTACATTAAGTAATAATTTTTTATCAGGTTGTTCTAGATTTATATTTTCTAAATATTTTTCGAATTCAATACTTGCATCCTTCATTAAATCCGAATGGAATGCTCCACTAGTATTTAGAAGTATAGCTCTTCTTGCTTTATTATCTAGTGCCAATTGATTCAATTCTTTAACCGCTTCTTCTTCGCCGCTTATAACAAGTTGACCATAGGTATTATAGTTAGCAATTTTTACATAACCAGCTACATCTCCTATTAAATCTTCTAGAACATTAGCTTCCATTCCAATAATTGCACTCATTAATCCAGGGTTGCTTGAAGCTGCCCTATTCATATATAATCCGCGTTTTTCAATAATCTTCAAGCCTAATTCGAAATCAAAAACATTGTTATGTAAATACGCTCCATATTCGCCTAAACTAAGACCTATGCTATATTCAGCTTTTATATTGTTATTATCTAACACTTTTAAAATGGCTTGATACAGAACGAATAAGGCTGTCTGAGTATACAAAGTATTATTAAGTTTGTCTGTATCTTTAAACATTACTTTTTTAATATCATAATCAAGAATTTTGTTTGCTCTTTCAAAAATTTCTTTTACAGTTTCATAAGAATCATATAATTCTTTTCCCATTCCTAAATATTGTGATCCCTGGCCAGAAAACATAAAGGCTACTTTCATTTTATTATTCCTTTATATACTAAACTATTTTCAAAGATATCTTTTAGTATTTCTTTACAAGTTCTGATTTCTTTGACTAATCCAGCCGATTGTCCAGCCATAAAACTACCGCCATCTAAATCTCCGTCTAATACAGCTTTTCTTAGAGAGCCTAAGGTTAGTTTCTCTAAATCTTCAAGGCTTGCATTTCCATATTTGGTTAGATTCAAATATTCTCTTGCCATTCTATTTTTCAGTACTCTTACTGGTGCACCAGTGTGTCTACCAGTGACAACAGTATCTGTGTCTTTAGCTTTCAAAATTTTATTCTTGTAATTTTCATGAACTGGGCACTCTTCGCTAGCTAATAAAACAGTTCCTATTTGAACTCCCTTGGCTCCTAAAACAAAAACTGCATCAAGCCCTCTACTGTCGGCAATACCACCAGCAGCTATCACCGGTATGTTAACTGCGTCAACAACTTGAGGGACTAAATTTATTGTTGATATCTCACCAATATGTCCGCCCGCTTCTGTGCCTTCAACAACTAGAGCATCAGCTCCAGATCTTTCAAGTCTTCTTGCATATGCTACACTTGGAACAACAGGAATAACAATAATACCAGCATCTTTCCATTTCTTCATGTATATACCTGGATTACCGGCTCCCGTAGTTATAATTTTTATATTTTCTTCAATAACTAAATCACTAATATCTTTTGCATGAGGACTCATGAGCATTATGTTTACTCCAAAAGGTTTATCCGTCAACTCTTTAGTTTTTCTAATCTCTTGCCTTACTCTGTCAACATCCCAGCCTCCAGCTCCAATTAATCCTAAACCACCCGCATTACTAACAGCAGCTGCTAGTTTATGTGTTGCTATATTGGCCATTCCACCTTGAATAATGGGATACTTTATCCCTAACAAATCTCTTAAATCCATAATATCCTCCTAGAATTCTATATATGCTCCGCCCCAAGTTAATCCTCCACCAAATGCAACAGTAATAAATTTATCTCCCTTTTTCAGGAAACCTGTTTTTACGGCTTCATCGATAGCAATTGGTACACTTGCAGCTGATGTGTTTCCATATTTATTTATATTTAAATACATCTTCTCCATATCAATTTTTAAATCTTTAGCAGATTTATCAATAATTCTTTTATTAGCTTGATGTGCAATAATGCAATTTAAATCATCTTTAGTTATGTTATTTCTTTCCATCAAAGAAGTAACGGTATAAGGCATAATTCTAGTTGCAAATTTAAATACTTCAGCGCCTTTCATATGAATATGATCTTGCCTGCTTATATGATTAATAATTGGGTCTTTAAGTTCGGGGTTTTTACAATATAACAACATATCAACATCCCCTTGAGAACCAGTTATAATATCAACTATTTTGTTTTCCTTACTTTCACCAATTATCATAGCTCCAGCACCATCACCAAATAGTACACAAGTATTTCTATCTGACCAATCAGTTAATCTAGTAAGTGTTTCGGAACCGACTATTAAGGCTTTTTTGAATCCTCCGCCTTTAATCATTTTATCTACTATCTGAAGTGCATATATGAATCCACTACAAGCTGCGTTAATGTCAAATGCAGTTATTCCTTTAATATCTAGCTTGGCTTGTAATAAATTAGCCACTCCAGGAAATGCATAATCAGATGTAACTGTAGCAACAATTATTAAATCAATTTCATTCTTATTAATCTTGGCAGCTGAAATTGCTCTCGTTGAAGCTTCATAAGCTAAATCTAATGTTGATTCTCCGGTTGATATATGTCTTTCTTCAATACCTGTTCTAGAATATATCCATTCATTGTTAGTTTCAACAAATTCGCTTAAATCATCATTCTTCAAAACTTTTTTTGGTGTATAACTTCCTGTTCCTAATATTTCAGTAAAAATCATCTTTTTATTCCTCCAAGATTTTCATAATTAAACCGCTGTAAAAATCCAAAATTTCGAAACTTGGTTATCTTACGATAATGGAGTTCTGTACCGCTAAGTCTTCTCAATTTATGAAATTCAGCCATTATAGCTATTTTTGTATTTTTAAATGTTTCAGTTTTATTGTAATGCGCTCCTCCTAGTGGTTCTTTGATTATTTCATCAATAATCTCAAAATCCTTCAAATCAAGAGCAGTTAATTTCATTATTTCTGCAGCTTTAGGTGCTAAGGTCGAATCCTTCCAAAGAATCGATGCGTAGCCTTCTGGGCTAAGAATTGAATAAATGGCATTTTCTAGCATCAGAACTCTATTAGCTACTCCAAGTGCTAATGCTCCTCCACTACCACCTTCACCTATAACTACAGCAATGATTGGCACAGTAAGTTGAGACATTTTAAAGAGATTTTGGGCAATTGCATGCCCTTGCCCTCTTTCTTCAGCTCCAATTCCAGGATAAGCTCCTGGCGTGTCAATTAAAGTTAGTATTGGTCTTTTAAATTTTTCTGCTTGTTCCATTAACCGAAGTGCTTTTCTGTACCCTTCTGGGTGAGGCATTGCAAAATTTCTTAATAGATTATTTTCCAGATTTTTACCCTTTTGTGTTGCAATTATTGTAAAAGGTATTCCATCAATTGTTCCAATTCCACCTATAATACTTCTATCATCTCTAAATAATCTATCACCATGAAGTTCTATAAAATCTGGAGATATATAGTTAATAAAATCTTTGGCCGTTGGACGTTTTTGATGCCTTGCTAACAAGACTCTGTCCCAAGCTGTTAATTTGGTCATTTCTTTCTTTTTATAACTTTCTATTTCAAGCTTGAGTTTTTCAACAGCTTTGCTGTCACCCAAATCATTTATCTGTTTTTCTAATTTAGCTAATTTTTTTTCTTTAGATAATATATCCATTAATAAGACCTCCTATGTAAGGCTAGAAGTTTTGCTAGACTGCGTTTAAGATCTTTTCGATGAATTACTTTATCAACAAAACCTTTTTCTTCCAAAAATTCTGATCTTTGGAAGCCTTCAGGGAGTTTTTGATTGATGGTTTGTTCTATTACTCTTGGACCAGCAAAACCTACTAATGCGTTTGGTTCAGCTAAAATAATATCACCTAAAGTAGCAAAACTAGCAGTTACTCCTCCAGTAGTAGGGTGAGTTAAAACACTAATATAAAGAAGCCCCATATTACTATGACTAGCAACAGCTGAACTGGTTTTAGCCATCTGCATCAAGCTAAAAATTCCCTCTTGCATTCTAGCTCCACCTGACGCAGTAAATATAACTATTGGTAGTTTCTTGTATATAGCATATTCAAAACTTTTTGTCACTTTTTCACCTACAACACTACCCATAGATCCCATCAAAAAATAACTATCCATAACACCAATTACACATGGTTGTCCAAATATCTGACCAAACCCATATATATATGCTTCATCAAGATTAGTTGCTTTTTTATATTTAGCTAATTTTTCTTCATATCCATCTTGAAAAAGAGGATTCAATGTTATAAATCCTAATCCTTTTTCTGCAAAAGTATCTTCATCGATGATATATTTTATTCTATCAATAGCCCTCATGCGAAAATGATTACCACAGTGATTACATATATAATCATTTTCTATATTCTTTTTCATATTAATTGTCTTATCACAACTAGGGCATTTCTCATATAAGCCTTTAGGAACATCTAAGTTCTTAACTTTATTATATGTACCTTCACTTATTTTATTTTTTAAGTTTTTTTTAAGTTTTTTCCTCTTGTTTAAAGTTTTCGATATACTATTCATATTCTTCATACTCCAGTAAAGAATCCAATTTCTTTTCCACAAAAGAAGTATCAAATTTACCTTTTGAATAATCATTGTCATGCATAATCATATACAAGAAACTTTGATTAGTAAAAATACCTTCAACCACTAATTCTTCTAGTGTTGCACGCATTTTCTTGATAGCTTCATTTCTATTTTCACCATGAACAATTAATTTTCCAATCATTGAATCATAGTAAGGTTGCACTTCATAATCATTATAGATAAAACTGTCAAATCTTATTCCGATGCCAGATGGCATATGAAATAAATTTACTTTACCAGGAAATGGTCTAAAGCTATTTTTTGGATTTTCAGCATTCAATCTACATTCAATACTATGTCCATTAAATGATATATCTGACTGTTTATAGCTAAGTTTTTCACCAGTAGCTATTTTGATTTGTTCTTTAATAATATCTATACCTGTTATCATTTCTGTTATTGGGTGCTCAACTTGAATTCTGGTGTTCATCTCTATAAAATAAAACTCATTATCAGACACCAAAAATTCAACAGTACCTGCATTTTCATAATTTACTTTTTTGCAGATTTTGATAGCTGCAGCTCCCATTTGTTTTCGAAGTTCATTACTGATAAGACTGGGTGCTTCTTCAACAACTTTCTGATTCCTTCTTTGAATTGAACAATCGCGTTCTCCAAGATGAATTACATTACCATATTTATCAGCTAAAATCTGAAATTCTATATGTTTAGGATGCAAGATATACTTTTCAAGATACATAGTATCATCATCAAAAGCATTCTTAGCTTCCATTTTTGCAGTTTCAAACGAAGTAATAAACTCACCCAAATCATTTGCAACACGCATTCCTCTACCGCCACCGCCAGCACTAGCTTTAATTAAAATAGGGAATCCAATTTCCAATGCGAGTTTTTTAGCTTCTTCAAGGTTCTTAACACTTCCATTACTTCCTGGAACTACTGGAATACTTGCTTGAATCATTAATTCTCTTGCTTTAGATTTGTTTCCCATTTTTTTTATAGCATTAGGCCTTGGTCCTATAAAAGCAATGCCACATTCTAGACATAGTTCAGCGAAAACGCTATTTTCACTTAAAAAACCATATCCAGGATGAATAGCTTCTGCTCCTGTGCCTATGGCCGCTGAAATAATATTTTCCATATTTAAGTATGAATCAGAACTTTTAGCTCCACCAATACATATTGATTCATCAGCTAATTGAACATGTAAGCTATCTTTATCTACATCGCTAAAAACAGCTACGGTTTCAATCCCCATATACTTACACGTTCTTATTATTCTAACTGCTATTTCTCCCCGATTAGCAATTAATATTTTTTTAAACATCTTTGCCCTCCTGCTGCTTTATTTTACGGGGATCTATTAAAAATAAACTCTGTCCGTACTCCACCGCATGGCCATTCTCAATTAAAATTTTAACTATTTTACCCTTCTTTTCCGAAGTAATTCCTTTTAAAATTTTCATTGCTTCAATAATATAAATTTTTTGTCCCACTTGAATATTATCCCCTTCTTTTACCAAAGGAACATTATCCGGAGAAATAATATGGAATGTTCCCACCATGGGAGATTTTATAGTAACATACTCATTGTCAACATCTTTAAAAGAGGTTTTCTTTACCAACTCATCTTTTCCCGTAACGCCTTCTTTGATTATTTGCTTTTTTTCTGTCTTGGTTTTGCCTTGATTAAGAGTAATATTCTGTCCTTCTCCCTTCTTAAAAGCAACTTTTGTCCCATCTTTTTCCCAAACAAGTTCGTCAATATCCGTTTCATCCAGCAATTGAATAAAACTTTCCATTTGTTTTAAATCCATTTTCCCTCCCACTATTTCTTAGCCGAAAATATTACACTCTTTGTAAATACTCTCCATTACGGGTATCCACCCGCACAACATCATCAATATTAACAAACAAAGGAACCTGTATTACCAATTCCGTTTCTAACGTCGCCGGTTTAGTAGTAGAAGAAGCAGTATTTCCTTTTAAACCCGGTTCTGTATAAACAACCTTAAGATCTACCGTAATGGGCAATTCTATCCCAATTACTTCCCCATTATACCACAACACGGAAACCTCCATATTTTCTATCAAAAAATTCACCTTATCTTTTAGCTGTTCTTTGGTAAGCACAAACTGTTCATAAGTCTCCATATCCATAAAATTATATTCGTCCCTGGTGGCATACAAAAAAGTTTTCTTTTTTGATTCTAATCTTGCATCCTCTACTTTTTCCCCTGCCCGAAAAGTTCTCTCCAGGATTTGTCCGGTTTTAATATTTTTTAATTTTACCCTAACTATCGCCCCTCCTTTACCCGGTTTATGGTGTTGAAACCAGACAATATTAAAAAGTTGTTTATTCAATACAATATTCATTCCATTCCTAAAATCCGCTGTAGTAATCATTCCTTCTCCTCCGTAAGTATTTTACATCCTGTTTTAGTAACCAAAACCATATCCTCAATACGCATCCCGCCTATCCCGGGAACATAAATTCCCGGCTCCACGGTAAAAACCATTCCTTCTTCCAAAATTTCCTCACTTTTGTTATTTAAATACGGCAATTCATGAACATCTATACCCACACCATGTCCCAACCCATGAACAAAAAATTTACCATACCCGCCTTTTTTAATTACTGCTCTTGCCGTATTATCCAAAACACTACATTTTACCCCGGGTCTTATCTTATCTAAAACCCTATTCCTTGCCTCACCCAATAAATCATATATACGCTGATGAGATTTGTTGATTCTACCTAAAAAAATCATCCTTGTCAAGTCACTTTTATACCCGCAATATTCACACCCAAAATCAACCAGGATTATATCTCTTTGTTTGACTTCTCTTTTTCTTAACCGATAATGGGGAAAAACAGTATTTTCTTTGCCGGAAGCAACAATAGGCTCAAAGGAAATCCCCCAATCTTTACCTTGTTTTGTTATAAAACGGGTAATCTCATTATAAATTTCCCATTCCTTTTTGCCGCTTCTAACCCAGCTTTTTATGTGATGCCAGGTTTTTACCGCCATACAAGCACTTTTTTTAATCAGGGCTATTTCTTTTTTATCTTTTTTCAAACGAAGCTTTTCAGAAAGATTGTTTTGTAAAACAACATTAATTCCCTTAAGTTCTCTTTTTAACTGCCTCCACGAATTTATACTGATAGAACTTTCTACACCCAAAGATTTTATCTTATTCCGACGGATATAATCCGCTATTTTATTCTGCTTATTCAGATTTACCACTGCCAAATTTTTTACCCGCCGCTTAGCTTCGGTAAATAACAATTCCGGAACAAAAATCAATGCCCGGGAAGAAGTCACTAAAAGAAAACCAGCATCTAACCTGATCCCGGTAAAATAAAAGAAATTAGAGGGGTTATGAATTAGAAATGCCTCTAATTTCTTTTCTCGTAAAACTTTTCTTAAATACTCAATTCTTATCTTCATTTTTCTTTAATCAGAGTTACTGCTACCCGAAGCGCTAATAAATAGCTGTTTACTCCAAAACCGCTTATCTGTCCCTTTACTGCCGGAGCAATTAATGATTTGGCTCTGAATTCCTCCCGACTGTAAATATTGGACAAATGAACCTCGATAGTAGGAATTTTCACTCCCGACACAGCATCCCGAATAGCCACACTGGTATGGGTAAAAGCTGCCGGATTAATAATAATCACATCTACTTTTCCTTTAGAAGCACCAATAACATCAACAATTATCCCTTCGTGATTTGATTGTAAAAACTCTACCTTACAATCTAATTCCTTTGCTAATTTCTTTATCTGCTGATTAATTTCTTCTAAAGTGTTTGTTCCATAAAACTTAGATTCCCGATCACCTAACAGATTTAAATTAGGACCGTGAATTACCAATATTTTTTTCATTATATTATTCCCTCCGTTTCTTAATATTTTCGGCTGATTTTTTTAATTACATTTACAAACATCTTTTATTATTTCCCTGACCATCTCTTCCGGAACGTCATTACGAATGACTACTTTTCCTATTTCAACCGGTAAAACAAAATTAACCTTTCCTGCCTCAACTTTTTTATCTAATTTTAAAATACTCATAAACTCATCTAGTGCCAATTTTTCTGCTACTTGCGTGGGTAACCCTGCCCTTTCAATCAGTTTTTTTATTCTTTGAGTATCCTGAACGTTAAGCATTCCTAATTTCTGGGCAATCCGATTAGCTATTATCATCCCCACCGCCACTGCTTCTCCGTGTTTATATCCTTTGTACCCCATCATCGTTTCTATTACATGACCGGCTGTATGGCCATAATTTAAAATTCTTCTTAAATCCTTTTCCTGCTCATCTTCTTGAACTACTAACGCTTTTATATCATCTGACCGCTGAATTATATGTTCTAAACAATCCAAATCCAATTCTTTTATTTTCTGTATATTTTCTTCCAGATAAAGAAATAAATCTTTATCACTAATAACCCCATATTTAATTATTTCGGCTAATCCTATCTTTAATTCCCGTTGGGGCAACGTTTTTAAAACATTCAAATCAATAAGCACTGCCTTAGGTTGATAAAAGGCACCAATTAAATTTTTCCCCCGCGGATGATTTATCCCCACTTTACCACCAATAGAGGCATCTACCTGTGCCAGCAAGGTAGTAGGAACCTGTATAAAGGAAACTCCCCTGAAAATAGTAGCGGCAAGAAAACCAGCCAAATCCCCGATTACACCTCCTCCTAAAGCAAGTATAGTCGATTTTCGGTCTAATTTTTTTTCTATACAAACATTATACAGTTTGCTTATTTCTGCCTGCGATTTATATTCCTCTCCGTCAGGAACAATAGCGGTATAAACATCCCAATCTGCTTCCTGCAA